>JBGUXJ010000185.1:0-2287 GCA_045222055.1 Candidatus Cryptobacteroides sp.
ATTCCACCAGTCGCCCACCGCGAAGGGAATCGTCGCCTGGATGCCGGCCTGTTGCATAAAATCTTCGTTCAGGGCGCGATAAGTCTGAACCAGGCGGTCCGGATTCTGATAAAGCAGCTGGATAAAATAATCTTTGCTATGGCTGAAGTATGCCGTAAATACATACTTGCTCTTCAACATATACGAAAGGGCAGCCTGATACTGCTTCCTCGGGCTGAGCGAAGGATTGCCAACAATCTCTGTGTAAGCGTTGGAATGTGTCGTCGTACTCTGCAGCGACCAATAATCAGGGTAGCCTTTGTCAGAGGAAAGCCCCAGCAGGACAATATGTCCAGCCGCAGGAAGCCAGGTCAGGTTAAGCGTAGGATATACTGACCAGTCATTCCATGCTGCATTTTTGAAATGCTCAACGGCCAGCGACCCGTTCATCTGCCACTTCTGAGAAAAGACCTTGCTGAATCCGGCATACACATTCTGCGACTGCTCGTCCAACAGGGAACTGAAGCCGCCGTCTCCTGCAACATTGATTTTCTGCCCGGTAACCGGGTCATAGTACCACTGGAAACTCTTGTCCCGGGCCCATTCCAGATCCACGCCGTAATTCAATTCCCAGCCGCTTCCCAGACTGTGCTCCTGTCCGGCAAACACTTTCCAGCGGTCAATTGTCTGCCGGTCCTCCGTCCGGAAGTGCCAGTCCGCCCCTTCGAAGGTGCTCTTCAGCAGCTGGTTGGAGGGCTTGCTGTAGTGCGTATATTCCGCACCGACGGAAAGCCCGAAAGGAGCCCGGTAATCGGCCCGCACATTGTGCAGCTGCCTGTCCCGGTCGATCCGGGTGGTGGAAACCTGTGTACCGGTCGAGCTCAGATCCGTTCCAGACTTCCCGAAGTTCCCGTTATACACCAGGCTGGCCCGGTGATTCTCACCGAAGAAATAATCGGCACCCCAGCGGACCTGATGCGACTTTTCGCGCGTGTCCACCAGCTGTTTTTCTACAATATCGTGAATACTTCCATCGCTGAGCCGGTGCCGGGCCTCCAGGGAATTGTCGTTGTGCGTCTGCGCAAAGTCATAGGTGTAGATCAAATCCGTAGAGAACTTCCCTTTGGTATAGAGCAGGGATCCCCGCCCCTGGGCGCTGCCGACATACTCGTTCGCATACTTTCCGTAAATCTCGCCCTGCAGCTTGCCCCGGTCCTCGGCGTTGTGGTTCAGGACAATGTTGATGAGGGCGCCACGCACCTGGTACTTCGCCGTGGCATTGGGAATCACCTCCGCTTTGGCAATCCGGCTCACCGGTGTCGAGCGCAGCAGCGCATTCACCTGGTCGGCCGACAGCGTCGAGACTTTCCCGTCAATGACCACCGTCGCACCCCGGCCCGCTACGGAGAACCCGTCTCCCTGAGGTATCACGCCGGGGAGTTTGCCGATGGCTTCCAGTGCATTGTCGGCCGGAGTCTTCTCCAAAATTCGGGGCAGGTCATAAACCAGCGCCCCCTTGTCCACCTTCACGACCGGCCTTTCCGCCGTCACCGTCGCAGATGTCAGTTCAAGATACAGGCTATCCGCCGCCGCGATGGCGAGCGAATCCGGCTCCTGCGCAGCCAGTCCGACGGCAGCGAGAGCCATGCAAAACATCAAAACTATTTTCTTCATCTTATCTGTTTTTGTCATCCTGAGGCCTCAGGTCGAAGGATCTGATTTCACGCTGCAAAATTGCTTCGAATCCCAGAGAAACTATGTTAAAGCAATGTTAAGAAGTGTTAAATAGTGTTAAAACGCCCTGTAAATGAGGAAAATCGGCTAATTTTGCAACATGAAACTTCCGTCCCGGCATATCATCCTCCTATTGGTTGTATCGCTGACAGCCCTCTTCGGCTACCAGATATATTGGCTTTCCGGCCTATACAAATCCCGTTACCAGTCCGACGAATCACTCATCAATGTCTCTTTGCAGATGGCGGACTTCGCGGAAATCATGGAGCGGGTGAAGACACTCCGTTCTGAAGGCGACCTCCACGGAAGCGTGACCATCGCCCAAGGCTGGTCGAACGCCGGAAAACAAACCAAGGTACGGACGGACTCTGTCGTCGTAAACAATGACGGAACCCGCACCATCAAAGTAACCACCATCAAAACCGAGAAATCCGAAGACTCCATCAGCGCTTCGGCATCCTCCTATGCGGTAAGCAGCCCCGGCGAAATGTCCTCCGCTTACCAAATTGGCCTGCACCAGGGAATAGACAACATCTCCAAGCCCAATCCCGCCGTGCTGGACAGCATTCTCATG
>JBGUXJ010000186.1:0-13817 GCA_045222055.1 Candidatus Cryptobacteroides sp.
CTGCTCCGCCAATACGGACATGAACGGTGAGAACACCGCCATCTTCTTTGGTCTCTCCGGCACCGGCAAGACCACCCTTTCCACCGACCCGAAGCGTCTCCTCATCGGCGACGACGAGCACGGCTGGGACAACAAGGGTGTCTTCAACTTCGAAGGCGGCTGCTACGCCAAGGTCATCAAGCTTGACAAGGAATCCGAACCGGACATCTACAACGCCATCCGTCGCGACGCCCTCCTCGAGAACGTCACCGTCGATGCCGAAGGCAAGATCGACTTCAATGACAAGAGCGTGACCGAGAACACCCGCGTCAGCTACCCGATCTACCACATCAACAACATCGTCCGCCCGGACAGCCACGGACCGGCCGCCAAGCAGGTGATCTTCCTTTCCGCCGACGCTTTCGGTGTCCTTCCTCCGGTCTCCATCCTCAACGCCGAGCAGACCAAGTACTACTTCCTTTCCGGCTTCACCGCCAAACTCGCTGGTACCGAGCGTGGTATCACCGAGCCGACCCCGACCTTCTCCGCCTGCTTCGGTCAGGCCTTCCTGGAGCTCCATCCGACCAAGTATGCCGAGGAACTCGTCAAGAAGATGAAGAAGAGCGGCGCCAAGGCGTACCTCGTGAACACCGGCTGGAACGGTACCGGCAAGCGTATCTCCATCCGTGACACCCGCGGTATCATCGATGCAATCCTCAACCACAGCATCGACGCTGCCCCGACCAAGACCATCCCGTTCTTCAACTTCGTCGTTCCGACCAAGCTCGAAGGCGTCGATACCGGTATCCTGGATCCGCGCGACACCTACGCCGACAAGGCCGAGTGGGAGAAGAAAGCCGTCGATCTCGCCGGCCGCTTCATCAAGAACTTCCACAAGTACGAGTCCAACAAGGCCGGCAAGGCCCTGGTCAAGGCTGGTCCTCAGCTCTAAACCGGACGTCTGTCAAATCAGAAAGGCGACCCTTCGGGGCCGCCTTTCTTGTATTACAGGAATCTGCTACCTGACTTCCACCGTGGTCTCCTGTCGGACAGGCCGGCCGTCATGGTCCAGTCCTTCAGCTACGATGCGGAACCTGCCCGGATAGGAAGGCGTGACGACCTCCAGCCGCCGTACTTCCCCCGCGCCCACTTCCACGGCCGGATGCCAGTAAACCGTCTGCCGTAGATCGGTCCCTTCCAGCGGGGCATGCCGATACGCCAACGGATAGGAAGCGCCCTCGAAGTCCAGGATACGGACGGTATCGGGGAACTTGACATGAGAGATGTTCCCCTTGGCCGTGATCAGACTCACGACGGCATCATAAGACCGTGCTCCAACCAAATAACTCCGGAGATAAATGTCAACCTCGGACAGCAGGGAGGCATCCATTTCGATGATGCTCCCATGGTCGAGGACAGGGACGCCGTCTATCAGCACAAGGACATTGTTGACAAAGTTGCTCGTCATTCCCCTGCGCTCGAACTTCAGCACCTGCAGTTCATTGCGACGCCAGCGCAGTTCCGGCATATATTCGATGACGCACTCATGGAACGTGTTCATCGGCGTGTAGTCCTCCATCCGGTAACGGACGCAGTCAGGATCGTCCGTACGGAAAAGCAGGCTCGCCCGCTTGGGGAGGAACTCCAGCAGCGTGTCCGCCGCCGCGGCCCGGGAAGACGGGATGGCCGCCACCCGGTCCAATATGCTCTTTTCAATGGAAGGGTCGATCACCAGCCGCGGGACGTCCGAAGCGGTCAGTCCGAGGAAAGGAGAATCCAGTTCCAGATGGCAGTCCAGCGGTTCCTCCATCCCGGTCACTTCACAGACCAGGTCGCGGTGGCCGAAAATCGTGTTCGTCTGGAAAGACACCTTCCCGTCCGGAGCGATCAAGGCGGTATACAGGTCCTCTGCATCGCCCGGCGATGAAATGATGCCGAACAGTCGCTCGGAAAGGGCCTTTTCCCGGTCCGGACCCTCCAGGCGCGCCTGGATGAAATCGCCCTCGGACTCCTTCCCGCCCAGCACGACATGCGAACAGAAATCCGCGATGCCTTTCCCGACGGCCGGAACAAGCGCATCCTCGTGACAGACGGAGACACTCAGACTGGCGGCGCTGCCAGAACGGTTGTCCAGTTCAACCTGCAGGACTTCCCCGCGGGCCGCGGGCGTGGCCAGGATCCGGAGCGAGCCAGCCTGTGAGGCACGAGCCGGGGTGACCGTACCACCCACCTGCACGCCTCTCCGCACGCGGGCGGAAGAGAATCCGTTGAACACGGAAAGGACCCGGGCGTCCCGCAGGATATCCCGGGGATCGTCTTCGGCGGAGGTATAGGCACAAAGCAGGTAATTGCCTGTCGGAAGGGAGGCGGGAAGCTGCAGGACGCCGGCTCCGCGGCCTCCGGTCAGGGACAGCCGGGCCTGCAAGGCGGTGCCGTCCGTAGAGACCAGTTCGACATAGGCGATTCCGCTTCGGACAGCAGAACCTCCCAGACTGAACGCGGAGCACCAGACCAGATCCCCGGCGACATAGGCCTGACGGTCCGTGGAAACGTAGATGCGTTCCCGGCCATGCACCTGGAGCACGAAGCCCAGGCAGAAGATCATGAACATAATTCTCTTCATAAGGCTAATCCTCCCAATATGACGGTTTCACATTCGTTCCTCCGAGGGAACGGCAGTCGCACCAGGCGGCGGGCGCCCATCCATAATACGTCGGTCCTTCATCCGGCGCGACTTCCTTGACCGGCCGCCAGCCTTCCAGATAATAGGACTCAATCTCCGCCGGCGGCAAGTCGACCAAAGGAGGATTCGTCCTGTCTCCGGGGTCATAATACGCATCCGGATCGTTTACGAACGCCCAGGCCTCTTCCGTACGGGAGACTTCGATGAACCCGAGAACCAGTTCGTCCGGATCCTCCTCACACACGATGTTTCCCCGGAGTTCGCTGGGATTCGGAGCGAACAGGTCGCCGGTCGAATTGGAGTTCATCTGAAGGGTATAGAGATACTGGTAGCATTCTTCCGAGACCCCCCGGGCGACCACATGCAGGGCATACCGTTTCTGGAACAGGTCCCCGGTCGCGGTATTGAACTCCAGGAAGGCATGGTCCCGGATCTGGTTCTGCTCGTCTCCGATCGCAATGGCGATCTGGGCTTCCAGGGAAGGGCTCTTTGCCCAGCACCAATAAATGCTCTCGTCATAATACGGGACATAATCCATTTCGGTGAAATCGTAGTCAAACCGCTGCATGTACCAGGCATGGTACTGCCATTCCTGCTCATAATCCCACCGGAAAAAGCGGCTGGCACCCGGCCGGGCGTGCATCGACACCCGGGCCTTGCCTTGGGGACGGAAGATGCGGGGATTGTCCGTTTTCTCCAACTCGAACGAAATGTCGTCGATAACCGGAGCCATCTGGGGCTCCCGCCAGGAGGAGACATAGTTTCTTCCGGATTCAGAAACGGAAACATGGAGACGGTAGCGGGTATTCTCCGCGGCGTCGCTCAGGTCCACGGAATACCCAGGGACGTCTGTCATGGTACGGACGCCGGGATAGACGCTTCCGTCTTCACCCTCGACCCACACGTTGGAGCCGACAGGAATATACGACCCCGCGGAAGATGCATCCAGCGACAGCACCCGGCTCACGCGGACCGTGGAGGCTTTCCCCAGGATGATATCCCCTTCTATCACGAGCGTACCCTCGATGGAATCCAAGTCTCCTTCATAGGGGAAGACACAGGACAGCGCCAGGCTTCCCGCCAACAGACAAGCTGCAATTCGTTTCAGGGTCTTCATGTCAGAACAGGATATTGATGTTGATGTACGGAATCTGGGTCGCAAAGACGGAGACCATGTATCCTTTGATTTCCGCCCCGTGGTTGGTGGTATAGAAGACGGAGTAGGCGTTCTTCCTGCCCAGGATATTGTAGCATCCGATCGTCCAGGACATGTGTGTCAGGCTTTTCAGATAATGGCCCGGATCGATGTTGACGGCGGCATCCACCCGGAAATAATCCGGGATCCGCTTGGCGTTGCGTTCGGAGAAAGCCAGCCGGTAACCGCCTCCGTACTGATACCGTCCGACCGGGACGGTGATCGGCCGGCCCGTGGAATAATCGACATTCAGCGAGAAACTGTACCGGCGGGTCAGGGCATAGTTGGCCACCACCTTGATGTCATGCGGCTTGTCATAAGGTGCCGGATACCAGGCACCCCCGTTGATGGTATTGACGCCCCGGTCCTCTTTTTCCCTGAAGAACGTACGGGAATAGGTATATGAGACCCAGCCATTGAGTTTTCCGATGGTCTTCTTGGCCATCAACTCGATACCGTATGCCTTTCCGGTCACCGGCACCAGGTCCGCGGCAAGGTCCGGATTCATGGTCAGGACCGCCCCGGACTTGTAGTCCAGGTGGTTGAAGACACTCTTCCAGTATGTCTCGACGGACAAGTCGAGCTGGTTGCCGAAAACGGTCCAGTAGAGTCCCCCGGCGACCTGGAGCCCGGTCGTGGGGCGGATGTCCTTGTCCGTCAGTTTCCATGTATCCATCGGAGAAATGGCGGACGTATTGGAAATCACGTGAATGTACTGGTTGAGCGTATTGAAGCCCAGTTTGGCCGTCAGTTTTTCCGCCAGGGAATACTTTCCGGAAAGCCGGATTTCCGGAAGGACATAGGACTTTTCTTTCGTCAGGAACGAAGAAAGCCGGAATCCATAATCGACCGACAACCGGTCGTCCGGCGTCCAGGTATCGCCCACATAAGCGGCGGCCTCCAGCCCGTATTCCCGCTCCAGCCGTCGCTCCACCTGGATGGACCTTGCTCCCAGCGGAGCGAAGTTGCCGCCGTCGAGCGCATAACCTGTCGCATTGACGCCATATATCCAGGTGTGGTTTCCGCGCTTGCGCGTCAGGCCCAGCCGGGCGAACGCCTCATGGATGAAAGTCTCCAGCCGGTAGCCGTCATATCCGCTGCCCATGTTGTCCAGCCGGTTGGCATACCGGTCATAACCGATGCTCGTCTGCAGGGAGGCATCCGGATTCAGGTCATGTTTCCAGCGAAGGCCGGCATTGATGTTATTGTAGCGGAAAGTCGTATCCGGGCTGAAGGAATAATCGTCCTTGGAAGCATACGCCGTCAGGGTGAAGGTATTCCGGTCATCCGGCCGGTGCGTCAGCCCCAGGTTGATGTCGGAGTAATCCGCCGAGCCGCCGGAATATGCACTTCTCTTTTTCGGAATCTGGCGCAGCATCCAATCGGAATAACTGGTCCGCGCGCCCAGGATGACGGAAGTCTTCCCCTTTGCCAACGGTCCTTCCACATGGATCCGGCTGGTCAGCAGGCCGAGGCCGAGGGAACCCTTGAATTTCTGCATGTCTCCCTCTTTGCCCGCAATGTCCATGACAGAGGAGATACGCCCGCCGAAAGAAGCAGGGATGGAACTCTTGTACAATTCAATGCCGTCGACAAGCGTCGGATTGAACGCCGAGAACGTTCCGAAAAGGTGGGTGGGGTTCCAGATGGTCAGGTCATTGAACAGGATCAGGTTCTGGTCTGCGGAGCCACCCCGGACATTGAAGCCGGAAGAGGCCTCGCCCACCGACTTGACGCCCGGCAAGGTCAGGACCGCCTTGATCAGGTCCCCTTCCCCGAACGCCGTCGGAATCCGGTTGACCGTCTTGATCGTCACTCGCTCCACACCCATCTGCGCGGAGCGGTGATTGCGCATCGTCTCCGCGGAAATCATGGCACTGTTGAGCTGGGTCACCCGCTCGGTCATGGCCACGTCAAAGGAACCGGAACTGTGGATCACGACCCGGAGATTCACGTCTTCCTTGGTAAACTCGCTGAAATGGATTTCATTCTCCCCATAGGGAAGGGAAATACGGTAACGCCCCTGCCGGTCAGTCATGACATAGGTTCCCGTCCTGGAATCATAGATGGTGACCGCTTCCAGCGGGGTCCCCTCAGCCAGATCGGTGACCACGCCCGTCAACACGGCTTTTTCTCCCTGACGCAACCGATCCTCGCCGATCTGATATACTTTATTCCTGTATTGGTAGATCACTGAGGAAGTATCTACGGCCGCTACCCGGGAAGAATCGCGTTCCGGATCGAACCATCCTGTCGGGAGACTGCCCGTGTAGGCGGCACGGACGGGCCCGATGCCGGCCACCGGTGCCATGGGGGATTCTCCTTCTGCCGGACTCCATTCACGCATCCTGTCCGTCAGGGATCCCGGCCTGTCCCGGCCCTCGATCGCTTCCATGAACGAGGCCATCCAGACGGCGTCGGGAAGGGAAGAAGGAATCTTCCGACGGACAGCCTTGCCTTCCCGCCCGTAAATACGTGCCAATGCCCGACGGTTCTTGAACCGGCTTATCGTACCGTCCTTAAGCAGCCACCAGGATTCAGTAAAATGGAAATACTCCAGGATCTCAGGATCATAATAGGGATCCTCATACCCGATCTTCTTGCCGTTATGGTCGCCCACATCGGCACGGAAAGCCTTCTCTACGTGGCGAAGGACGGTCGCATCACCGTCATAGATAACCTCATAGAAACCACTTTTTGCATCAAGTCCCTGATACCGGAGGTTGACGAAACGGCGGCCATCCATGGTAAACCAGGAGATCTCGTCCCGATCCGGGACGACGGCAAAGACCCCCCACCGCACCTCCAGTTCCTGCCGCTCCGCATTGAGATTCAGGAGGATATCCTTGTACAGGACACCATTGAACATGACATCTCCATGGGCGAAAGCCGTTGAATACCAATAGGGGGTACCATTATAACGGGAGGAGGAAGGGACAGCCTGCTTGCCACGATAGATCAGCGGAATATCATTCCCGTCCCCTACCCGATCCTGTGCGGACGATAGCAGTGGGGAAAGGGCAGCCAAGGACAGCAGGGAGAGAAGAATCAATTTTCTCATCTTCAGATTAGTATCAGTTAATGTTAAGTCCTTACAAAAATAATCATTGATTGCAGAAAAACAATGATTTCCTTGGCACAAACCTTGCATATTTCCGGTTCACAAGAGATTTCTTATCAACAACGATTGAAATGAACAAACTTCAGAATCCCGCCATCCTGGTCGTTGACATGCTCAACGACTTCGTCACCGGTGCCATCGGCTGCGACCGTGCCCGGGCCATGGTTCCTGCAACCGCACGTCTTCTTGACGCCGCCCGCGAGGCCGGTGTTCCGGTTATCTTCTGCAACGACGCCCATCGTCCGGGTATCGACCGTGAACTCCAGATCTGGGGCGACCACGCCCTTGTCGGCACAAAAGGCGCCGAAGTGATTCCCGAACTGCACCTCTGCGACAAAGATTACGTCGTTCCGAAACGCCGCTACAGCGGTTTCTTCCAGACCGACCTGGACATCCTGCTCAAGGAACTCGGTGTCAAGACCGTCATCATGACCGGCCTGCACTGCCACATGTGCGTCCGCCACACTTCCGCCGACGCCTACTGCCTGGGCTATGATGTCGTCGTCGCCAAGGAGGCCACGGATTCCTTCACCCAGGAAGACTACGAGTACGGACTGGCATACCTGAAGACCTGCTACGGCGCAGACGCTTATACCAATGACGAACTGATCGCCGCATTCTAAACGCAGTCCAAGGATGTTTTACGGCCGGAGCATTGCGCTCCGGCCTTTTTTTACATATATTTGTCAGCGGACGTGGAAAAGGACCTGCAACAAGCGAAATTCATCCGGATGACCACCCGGCCGGTCGGGCCGCTGGTCACCTCGCTTGCCATACCCTCGATCATCAGCATGCTGGTGACCGGGTTCTACAACCTGGCCGACACGTTTTTCGTCGGGCAGATCAATACGCAGTCCGTCGCCGCCCTCGGCATCGTCTTTTCCTACATGGCCCTGATCCAGGCCATTGCGTTCTATTTCGGACAAGGGTCTGGGAACTTCATCTCCCGCGCGCTGGGGAGCCGCAAGACGGAAGAAGCCGCCGACATGGCCGCCGTGGGATTCTTCTCCACCTTCATTACCGGTACGGTCATCGCGTTGCTCGGCTTCCTGCTGACGGAACCGCTGCTGCAACTTTTCGGCACGACACCGACCATCCTTCCCTATGCGAAGGATTATTTCCGGTTCATCCTTCCCGGAACGCCGTTCATCATGTGCTGCTTCGCGATGAACAACCAGATGCGCCAGCAGGGAAACGCCCTCCTCGCCATGATCGGCATCGCCTCCGGAGCCATGCTGAACATCGCGCTGGATGCCATCCTGATCCTGGGGCTGGACATGGGCATCCGGGGCGCCGGCCTGGCGACCATGGTCTCGCAGATCGTCAGTTTCTGCATCATGCTGTCCTTGTGCGGACACCGCGGCGGCATCCGGATCCGGCCGGCCAACTTCCGGCCGACACGGGCGCGTTATGCCGAGATCAATGCCGGCGGACTCCCCTCCCTGGCCCGACAAGGGCTCATGAGCCTGGCCGCCATCTGCCTCAACCAGGTCGCGTCCGAATACGGAGATGCGTCGGTGGCGGCTTTTTCCATCGTCAGCCGCGTGGCCATGCTGGCCGGCGCCGCCATGATCGGATACGGACAGGGATTCCAGCCGGTCTGCGGCTTCAACTTCGGCGCGGGCCGGTATGACCGGGTCCGGGCGGCGTTCCGCCACAGCCTGATCGTATCAACCTTGTACTGCCTGGCGCTGGCACTGCTGGGCTATGCCTTTGCCCCCGGCATCGTGCGCGTTTTCCGCAGCGATGATGCAGATGTGATTCGGATTGGTACGGAAGTGCTTCGTTACCAGTGTCTTTCATTCCCTTTGACAGGAATGGTCGTCATGTCCAACATGTACCTGCAGAATATCCGCAAGACGGTCCCGGCCGTCATCATGGCCACGGCCCGGCAGGGACTGTTCTTCATCCCCGCCCTCTTCCTCGGCCGTCTCCTGTTGGGTTTCACGGGCGTCGAGACCGCCCAGACCATCTCCGACGCCTGCGCGTTTCTCCTCGCCATCCCCCTCACCGTCACGGCATTGCGACGGATGGGACGGTAGAAAAGTCCGTTCTCACTGTTTTTTTTGTATATTTGTACAAAACCCCATTGCTATGAAAAAAATCTTCTCCCTGTTCCTAGCCGTGCTGGCCCTGTCTGCCTGCGACAACCGCTATCCGGAACATTCCGTCATCGTCAACAGCAAAGACGCCCTCGTCCAGACCGTCTACGGCACCGTCTGCGGCTACATCGAAGATGGCATCTACACCTTCAAGGGCATCGATTACGCAAAAGCGAACCGCTTCGAGGCGCCGCAAGATCCGGATCCGTGGGAAGGCGTCCAGACTGCTCTCTATTATGGGAACCAGTGCCACCAGGCTCCTCGTTTCACCTGGGGCGACGACTGCGAAGCATTCCTGTATCAGTGGGACGACGGCGTCCAGTCCGACAACTGCCTCAACCTCAATGTCTGGACAGCCGGCATCAACGACGGCAAGAAACGGCCGGTCATGGTCTGGCTGCATGGCGGCGGATACGCCATGGGCGCCAGCAGCGAACTCCCCTTCTATGACGGCACCAACCTGGCCAAGAAAGACGTGGTCCTGGTCAGCATCAACCACCGCCTCAACATCCTGGGTTACATGGACCTCTCCGACTTCGGCGAAAAATACAAGTATTCGGGCGTAGCGGGCGTTATGGACATGGTCAAGGCCCTCGAGTGGGTCAAGAAGAATATCGCCGGCTTCGGCGGTGATCCGGACAACGTGACCATTTTCGGCCAGTCCGGTGGTGGCGGAAAAGTCAATATCCTGTTGGGAACGCCCTCTGCCAAGGGGCTCTTCCACCGGGGCATCATCGAGAGCGGCTCCATGACTTCGCTCATGGCACCCGAAACCTCCCGCAACATGGCCCGCGCCATCGTCGGAAAACTGGGACTGGATGAAAAGACCATCGACAAGATCCAGACGATTCCGTATTCGGAACTGCTTGCCGCCTCAACGGAGGCCATTGTCGAGCAGAATCCGCGGAATGTGTTCTACCGTATGTATGGCGCCGGGATGTGGTTTTCCCCCGTCCTGGACGGAGAGGTCATCCCGTTCCCGCTGAACGACCCGCGCGTGGCCGACATCTCCAAGGGACTGCCGACCATCATCGGCTGCAACTTCTCCGAGAACAACATGCTCCCCGGCGTATATGCCAACGCCGACATGCGTTACAAGATGGGAGACACGAAACAGTACCTGTACGTCTTTGCCAAACCCTCCCCGCACATGGACGGAACCTTCGGCACCAACCACTGTACGGAAATGCCCTTCGTCTTCAACAACATCTGGCTGGGCCGCTTCATGGTGGGCTGCGACAAGAGCGCCTACAAACTGGCCGATTTCATGAGCGACGTCTGGGTCTCCTTCGCCAAGGACGGTGTCCCGGACACGAAGAAATTCAAGTGGGAGGTCTACAATCCGGACACGAAACCCATGGTCGTCTTCAATGACAAGACCACCACGGTACACGCCGGAGACGCGTTCTTCGACGAGATGGCGTCACTCAAGCGGGAAACCTGGGAATACAGGAAGTAACGATCTGATTATCCAGATTTAACAGAAGATCGAGATAAGCAGGGCGACGGCGAAACCCGTCGCCCCGACCAGGGTTTCCATGAGCGTCCAGGTCTTCAGGGTCGTCTTTTCATCCATCCCCAGCAGACTCTTGACCAGCCAGAATCCGGAATCGTTGAAATGGGAGCAGACCGTCGCACCTCCTGCCACGGCCGCGGTCACACAGGCCAGATGCAACGGGGAAAGCACGGAGATCTCCGGCATGGCGGCCAGGATGCCGGCGGCCATGGTCATGGCGACCGTCGCCGACCCCACGGAAATCCGCACCAGTGCAGCGATGACGAAGGCGACGACCACGACAGGAAGCGCGGTGGAGGCCACGCCCTGGCCGATCAGTTCGCCCAGCCCGGAATTCTGCAGGATATAGCGCAGCACGCCGCCGCAGGCCGTCACCAGCAGAATCAACCCCACCGGCTCCAGGGATTTCGTCATGACCTTTTCCAGTTCCTTGCTGCTGTAGCCCTGCCGAATTCCGAGAACGAGCATGGCCGCCAGCGTCGCGATCGTCAGGGCCACGAATGGCTCTCCCAGAAACGTCAGCACACGCCGCGCCGGCTCCAGCGCAGGCACGACGCCCGCAACGGACCGGAGAATGATCAGCACGAGGGGGATCAGGATGATGGACACGACCGTCCAGAAGCCGGGCATCTTGCTCTCATCGACTTCCGGAAGACTCGCTATGTGCTCCGGGACCGGCACGAAATACTTCCTCCCGCAACAGGCGCCCCAGACCGGTCCGGCGACGATCATGGCGGCGATACCGCAGACCAGGCCGATGCCGATGACCCATCCGAGGTCCACGCCCAGCATCGAAGCGACCAGGATGGGACCGGGTGTCGGCGGAATGAAAGCATGTCCGACAGCAAGACCGGCCAGCAGCGGGATGGCATAATATAAGGTAGAACGGCCGGTCTTCCTGGCCAGGGAAAAGGCCAGGGGGATCAGGATGATCAGGCCCGCGTCGAAGAAAACGGGCATGGCGATGACAAGCCCGGTGACCGCAAGGGCCCACGCGGCTTTCCGGTCGCCGAATCTGCGTACCATCGTAACGGCCAATGACTGTGCGCCTCCCGATATCTCCAGGACAGCTCCGAACATGGAGCCGAGGCCGACCAGCAAGGCGATTCCTTTCAGGGTATTGCCTACGCCGTCATTGACGGAATCGATGATCTGCTCGAAGGACATACCGGCGCCCAGGCCGATCAGGACGGCGCCGACGAGGATGGCGATCATGGCCGGCAGCCGGAACCGGATAATCAGGACCAGCAGCAGTACCAGTCCCAGGATGGCCGCGATAATCAATCTTGCTGTCATAGGACTATTCCATATAGCCGCCTTTCATGGGCGAGACGGCATGTCTGACATACAGGCCGAGCGCGCCGCGGGTGTATTTCGCGGGTCTCGGCGTCCAAGCTTTCCGACGCTCTTCCAGGATGCGTTCCACCTCAGCGTCAGGCAGTTCCTTTCCCTCCACGCCAATCAGGCGGAGTTCCCGTCCGGGGATGTCGATCCGGATCAGGTCGCCTTCCTCGACCAGTGCGATCGGGCCGCCCGCCGCGGCCTCCGGAGAAACATGGCCGATGGCCGGTCCCTTGGACGCCCCGGAGAAGCGGCCGTCCGTGATCAGGGCGATGGACTTGCCCAGTTCCGGATCCGAGGAGATGGCTTCGGTGGTATAGAACATTTCCGGCATACCGGAGCCGACCGGGCCTTCATAACGGATGATGACGGCATCGCCGGGACGGATCCTGTGCGTCAGGACCGCTTCGATGGCATCTTCCTCACAGTCGAAAGGACGGGCTGTGAGCGTCGCCCGGAACATCTCCCGGGGGACGGCGGAATGCTTGACGACAGCCCCCTCCGGCGCCAGGTTGCCCCGCAGGACGGCGATGGTCCCGTCCGTGCCGAGGGGATCCTCGAAGGGCCGGATGACATCCGTCCTCTTCAGTTTCCATGGCCGCAAGAGCGCTTCGCATTTATCGTAGAAACCGTCTTTTTTAAGTTGTTCCAGATTCTCACCGAGCGTCTTGCCGGTCACGGTCATCACATCCAGATGCAGGTGAGACTTGATCTCCTCCATGACGGCCGGCACGCCTCCGGCATAATAGAAGAACTGCGCAGGCCATTTCCCCGCAGGGCGGATGTCCAGCAGATAACGGGCGCCCCTGTGCAGCCGGTCGAAGGTGTCGGCGTCGAGTTCCAGTCCCAGTTCATGGGCTATGGCAGGAATATGCAGCAAGGAATTGGAAGAACCCGAGATGGCGGCATGGACCATGATGGCGTTTTCAAAGGCCTCCGGAGTCATGATGTCGCTGGGTTTCAGGCCGAGCCGGACCAGTTCCATCACCTGCTCCCCCGCCCTTTCAGCCGCCTCGCGGATTTCCTTTCCGGTGGCCGGCATCAGCGCCGTTCCCGGAAGCATCATGCCGAGCGCCTCCGCCATGATCTGCATGGTCGAAGCCGTTCCCATGAACGAGCAGGCGCCGCAGGAAGGACACGCATGATGCTTGTAGTAAAGCAGTTGCTCCTCGCTGATCTCGCCTCTGCGGCACATCGCCTGGTACGCGCCGATCTGTTCCAGGGTCAGCAGGTCCGGACCGGCGTCCATGACACCACCCGTAACCATGATGGAAGGCATGTCCAGCCGCGCGATCGCCATCAGGGAAGCCGGGACGGACTTGTCGCAACTGGCGATGAAGACCCCGCCGTCAAAGCCGGTCGCCTTGCCGTGGATCTCCATCATGTTCACCATCATGTCCCGGTGCGGAAGGGAATAATTGATGCCGTCGTGTCCCTGGGCGATGCCGTCGCAGATGTCGGTGACGAAATAACGAGCGCCCCGGCCGCCGCGCCGGGCGATACCCTCCATGGCAAGGCGGGTGAATTCCAGCAGATGGGCGCTCCCGGGATGGGAGTCCCCGAACGTGCTTTCCACCAGGATCTGCGGCTTGTCCAGGTCCTCCAGCGTCCAGCCCATGCCGATTTTCAAAGGATCGTTCTCCGGAGCCAGCCCACGGACCCGCCGGCTGTTCAGCTCTTGGTTCTCCATTAAATCCATTACAGTCAGTGTCACGGAATTATCCGACTGTAAAATTAGGCACAAAACGGCACAATTCAAAGACTGATCCTGCTCCAGCCAGCACAAAAAAGGAGGCGGATTCCGCCTCCTTTTCAGTATACATACCCGCAGTATTTCATTCGCCAAGCAGCGGAAGGATCACCTTCGAGCCATCCTTGCC
>JBGUXJ010000187.1:0-2908 GCA_045222055.1 Candidatus Cryptobacteroides sp.
TGTTGCCCGGCGTTTCGCAGTAGCTGTTCTCGCCGATGCAGCAGACGATGACATCGGAAAGGAACGCGGCACCGACGGCCAGCAACATGCCGGACGCCTCTTCCGCCTGCCAGTCACCGCCCGGCTTGTAGGTCACGCCGGGGACATAACGGACATTCCCGTCGCCGAACTTGTTCGCCAGCGCCTCGTAAATGGTGTTGGCCTGCGCAAATTCCTTGGTATCAGAGCCCTGCCAGGTATAGGACCAGCCGCCGTTGAGCGTCCGCATGGAATCGCCGTTCGGGCCGGTCACCAGGATCCGGGTCCCCTTCTTGAGCGGGAGGATGCCGCCTTCGTTCTTGAGTAGCACCTCGGACTCGATGGCGGCAGCCAGGGCCTGTGCCTTGTAGTCGGCACGTCCCATTTCAAACACGGACGTATCCCAGACCGGATGCTCGAACAGGTCGAGACGGTATTTGAGCCGGAGGACACGGCGGACGGCGTCGTCGATGCGGGACATCGGGATGAGACCGCGCTCGATGGCGGTCTTCAGGTCGTCGCAGCAGTGGACGTCATACGGGTCCATGATCATGTCGATACCGGCATTGACGGCCAGGGCGAGCGCCTCGACCTTGTCGGCGGCGACATGCTCGCGCGTAAAGAGATTGTTGACGTCAGCCCAGTCGGTGACGATCATGCCGTCCCAGTTGAGCCCTTCCTTGAGCCAGCCCGTCAGCAGTTCCTTGTTGGCATGCATCGGAACGCCGTTGATGGATGCGGAATTGACCATCACGCTGAGCGCACCTGCACGGATGCTCTCCTTGAACGGGGCGAAATAGCGCTCCCGGAGTTCCTGGACGGACGTATAGGCCGGTGTACGGTCCTTGCCGGTCAGCGGAATGCCATAGGCCATGTAATGCTTGGCACAGGCCGCGACCTTGTCGTTCGGGATATGGTTCGGGTCGGTTCCCTGGTCAGCCACGGTAACCTCGCGGGCCATTTCGGCGGACAGGAAGGGATCCTCGCCCCAGCTTTCCCATCCGCGGGACCAGCGGGCGTCACGGCCGAGGTCCATGACCGGCGAGAACACCCAGGGCGTCAGGGATGCGCGGGTCTCATACGCCAGGACATTGCCCATGTTGCGGGCGTGTTCCCGGTTGAAGGAGGCCGCGATGTTGATTTCCTGGGGGAAGAACACGGCATCGGAGAGGTAGGTGGCACCATGGATCTGGTCCAGGCCGTAGAGGCACGGGATGCCGATCCTTTCCATGGAAACTTCCTGGAAACGGCGGACGACCCGCGCTGTATGCGCGGCGGTCTGTGCCCGGCTGTCGATCACGTTCAGGATGGATCCGACCTTGTACTGGCCGACCACCGTCTCAAGTTTGGCATCGTCTACTTCGATGCCGTTCATGACCTGGTCGATGGTGATCTGGACCATCTGCCCGACTTTTTCGTCGAGCGTCATCTTCTTCAAGGTCTTTTCAACATTCGCCTCGATGGTCTTGTCCTGTGGAATGGCCGGCGTACCGTACGCACCGTTTCCACTGACTCCGGCAGGGCCTCCGTTACATGCGGAAAGCAGTGCGGCTGAGGCCATTCCGTAAAGAATTGGTTTCATGACAGGTTTCATAGCGTCTTCAGGTAAAGAAAAGGCCGGCCTTCGCAGACCGGCCTGTGATTCAGCGCACAGGATTAATAGGTGACGACAGCCGGCAGTTCCTTGGCCTGGTCGATCATCTTCTGGAGTTCACCTGCGGTGGGGACTCTCTTGGTGCGATGCTCCTTCTCGTTGACCTCGATCATGGTCTTCTCGAGGTTCGCGGCGTTGCGGTGTGCGAGTTCCTTGACGGTATCGACGCCGGCGGCTTCGAGGAGTTCGGAGAACTGAGGGCCGATGCCCTTGATGCGGAAGAGGTCGGCATGGTTGACCCAGGTAAGGATCAGGTCATGACGGATACCGGTAACATCCTCGAGTTCCTTGCGGCCCTTCGGGGTCTTGCCTCTTTCGAGCAGCTGCGGTACGGTTTCGACACCGGCAGCGATCATTTTCTCAGCATAGACGGGACCGATGCCCTGGATGTCGATAATCTTGTAAGCCATAGTGTTTATAAATTAAGGGGGTTAAACAATTCTCACTTTGGTGTTTACTCTGACTTCAAATATAGGGATTTTTTTTTAGAAACAAGTTTATTTTCCTAAAATTTGCTTATTTCAAATAAATGTACGACCTTTGCTCTCCCCAAAAAATCCAGGGGCGTAGCTCAGCTGGTTTAGAGCGCTTCAGTCACATTGAAGAGGTCATCGGTTCGAATCCGATCGTCCCTACAAAAAAGAGAGGAGATTTTTGCAAAATCTCCTCTCTTTTTTGTAGCTACACTTCTCAACCCCCTGTCGCTTCGCGACATCCCCCTTTCAGGGGGAATGCCGGAACCTGCTGCGCTTCACTTGCAGAACCCGGGTGCCTGCGCTGCTTCGATGCTTCGCATCTCGCGGACGCTCCGGCACGGCGGCTGAGGCCGCCTTGTCTGTTCTTCGTGGACAGAGCGGCTGAGGCCGCCTTGTCAGTTCTTTCGAGAACAGTGCGGCTGAGGCCGCCTTATTAGTTCTTCGAGGACAGAGCGGCTGAGGCCTTATTCGGCGTATTCGAAGCCGAAGTCCTGGCCTTTGCGGTGGGTCGGGACGCCGTATTTCATCCAGACCGGCATCGGGGCGCCTTTCAGGTAATGGTCGAAGAACTGCTGGAGCCGGATGCTGAGGTCCTTGCAGTTGCGGCGTTCGACCAGGTTGTGCGCCTCGTCATTGTAGGTAAGCATCCAGGCCGGCTTGCTGAAACGGCGCAGGTCGGAGAAGAATTCGATGCCCTGGTACCACGGAACAGCGCCGTCGGCATCGTTCGCCATGATCAGCACCGGGGTATTCACCTTGT
>JBGUXJ010000188.1:0-19390 GCA_045222055.1 Candidatus Cryptobacteroides sp.
TCGGCGACATGGGCCAGAAATTCATCATCTCCCGGATCATGAAGAACGGCGAGGTGCTGGTCCCGGGTCCGGATACCGTTTTCGAAAAGGGGGACAAGTTGCTGATCGTGACTTCCCACCAGCATGCGGATTCCGTCCGCATCATCTTCGGCGAGGAAATCCACATGCACAAGGAGGACTGGGAGAAGATCGACGAGCACATGGTTACCCGCCGCCTGGATGTCACCAAGTCCAACCTGACCGGCAAGCGGCTGACCGAACTGGGCATCCGCCGCAACTACAACGTGACTGTAACGCGTGTCATCCGCGCCGGCATCGAACTGGTGGCCCGCCCGAACCTGGTCCTGCAGATGGGCGATACCATCCAGGTCGTCGGAACCGAGTCCAACATCCATGACGTAGCCAAGATCGTGGGCAACAAGCCCGAATCCCTCAGCAAGCCGAACCTGGTGCCGATCTTCCTCGGCATCGCCATCGGCGTGATCTTCGGCAGCCTGCCGATCCATTTCCCGGGTATCCCGCAGCCGGTCAAGCTCGGCCTTGCCGGCGGTCCGCTCATCATCGCGATCCTGCTCGGCTACTTCGGCCCGAAATGGAAGATCACGACTTATACGACCCTCAGCGCCAACATGATGATCCGCGAGATCGGCATCTCCCTGTTCATGGCGGCCGTCGGTATCGGAGCCGGCGAAAACTTCGTCTCCTCCATCCTCGGCGGCGGTTACTGGTGGATCCTGTACGGCGCCCTGATCACCCTGGTCCCGGTCGCCACGATCTTCCTGATCGCCCGGCTGGCCTGCAAGCTCAACTTCTACCAGATCTGCGGCCTGATCTCCGGCGGTACGACCGACCCGGCCGCCCTGGCCTTCGCCCAGGGCATGTACGGCACCGACTATACGTCCGTCAACTACGCGACGGTCTATCCGCTTACGATGTTCATGCGCGTGCTGGTCGCCCAGCTGCTGATCCTCTTCTCCTTGTAACATGGCACTGGTCTATCCTCCCTATCCGGCTCCGCTTCTGCCGCGTCCGAACGTGGACCGTCCTTCTCCGGGGAACCTGTCCCGCGTGGAGTTGTTCCCCGTCGTCACCGAACTGGGTGTCGTGGTGGGTCAAGTGACCCGCACGGATGCCCACGGCGGGACGGGACTGCTGCATCCGGTGGTCCATCTCCACATCCTGGACAGGGAAGGCCGGCTCTATCTCCAGCGCCGTTCCTTCGAAAAGGACCTGCTCCCGGGTTACTGGGATACGGCCGTCGGCGGCCATGTCATCTATGGGGAGACCATCACCGAGGCCCTCTACCGGGAAGCCGAGGAAGAACTGCATTTCCATGACTTCAATCCCGTTTCCGTGGATACCTATGTCTTTGAGGGAATCCGGGAAAAAGAACTGGTCCATGTGTTCGCCTGCGTCGGCGACTTCCATCCCAGGCCGGACGGCGACGAGGTGATCGACGGGCGGTTCTGGTCCTTCACGGAAATAGAAGATAATTTGGGAAAGTCCCTCTTAACTCCTAACTTTGAGCAAGAGTTCGCCCGCATCCGCGGGACGCTCGCATCGCTGCTATAACCGAAAGATAATGACGGATATCACCCGCTACAAAGGCCGCGTTCCCAGGACCTCAGAGGCCCTGCGGCAACTGGCCGCCCAGGCGCAGGGGACGTACCTGCTCATCAATACGAAGAATGTTGACTACGACCTTGGCTATCTCGCTCTCGAGCGGTTTGCCGAGGTCGCTGCCGATACAGGGGCGGACCTGGTCTATGCCGACCATTACGACCGCCTGGCCGACGGAACGGTCCGCAAGCATCCCCTGATCGACTGCCAGGCAGGTGCCTTGCGCGACGATTTCGACTTCGGCGCCCTCTGGCTGGTCCGGACGGAGACGCTCCGCACCCTCGACCTGCCCGACGGCCTGCAGTTCGGCGCCCTGTACGACCTGCGGCTCCGGCTGGACAAGATCGTCCATGTCAAGGAATTCCTCTATACGGAGTTCGAGCCCGACCTGCGCACTTCCGGCCAGAAGCAGTTCGATTATGTCGATCCGCGCAACCGCGAGGTCCAGATCGAGATGGAGCAGATCTGCACGGATTACCTCCGCCGGACAGGTGCCCTGCTGGAAGGACCGGCCAAGGCCGTCCCGCCCTGCGGCACGCCGTTTCCGGTGACCGCCAGCGTCGTGATTCCGGTGCTGAACCGGATCCGGACGGTCGGCGATGCGGTCCGAAGCGCCTTGTCCCAGCAGACCGGTTTTCCTTTCAATGTCATCGTGGTGGACAACCATTCCACCGACGGAACGACACAACTGCTGGACGGGATCGATGATCCGCGCCTGGTCCATGTCATTCCGGAACGGACCGACCTTGGGATCGGCGGCTGCTGGAATACGGCCGTCCGGGATCCCCGCTGCGGGGAATTCGCCGTCCAGCTGGACAGCGACGATGTCTACAGCGGTCCGGATACCCTGCAGAAGATCGTGGACAAGTTCCGGGAGGAAGGTGCGGCCATGGTGATCGGTTCCTATCAGATGACGGATTTTGCCATGAACCCGATTCCGCCGGGCATCATCGACCATCGCGAATGGACCGACGGCAACGGCCGGAACAACGCCCTGCGGATCAACGGTCTCGGGGCTCCGCGGGCCTTCCGTGTCTCGTTGCTGCGGGAGATCGGTTTTCCGAATGTCAGTTACGGAGAAGACTATGCCGTCGGACTGCGGCTGAGCCGGGAATACCGGATTGCCCGCATCTATGAGCCGGTCTACTGCTGTCGCCGCTGGGAAGGGAATTCCGATGCCGCCCTCAGCATCGAGAAGGTCAATGCCAACAACTTGTATAAGGACAGCATCAGGACCATCGAACTGGCCGCCCGCCGGCGCATGAACGCGAAATGAAAGAACAGGATATCATCTCCAAGTTTTTCCGGGACCAGCTTTCCGTCTGGCCCCTGGCCGCCGCGAACTTCCGTTCCCTCAAGGACGCCCGTACCCGGGAACTTCCGGTAGGCGGCCTGACCGTCCGCATCCAGCACAATCCCGGCCGGATCCGTTCCTCGGCCGCCAAGGTGGACAAGGCCTCCATCGAGGCGCGGCCGTGTTTCCTCTGCGCGGACGCCCGTCCGAACGAGCAGCGCGCCCTCAAGTTCGAAGGCCGCAAGGGCCGCAAGTACGATATCCTGGTCAATCCCTATCCGATTTTTCCGGGCCATCTGACCATCGCCCGGGACCGCCATGTCGACCAGTCGATCTGGAAATGTCTGCCGGACATGGCGGACCTGGCCCACCACTACACCGGGCTGACCGTTTTCTACAACGGACCCCGCTGCGGTGCCTCCGCTCCGGACCACATGCACTTCCAGGCTTGTCCGCGCGGCCTGCTTCCGCTGGAAAACGACGTGGACCGGCAGTTGGACGCCAAGGGTTCGGACCTGCGGTTCCTGACCACGGTCAAGGAAGCGGAACTCTATCATTATGAGAAATTCACGCGGGGCGTCTTCGTCCTCCGCGCCCGGACTTCGAAGTCCCTTTCCAAACTGTTCTACCGGCTGCTCGACTGCGTCCCGACCCCGGAAGGGGAGACGGAACCGATGTTCAACCTGCTGATGTGGTACAAGTCCCTGGGAGGAGGGCGCCGTCCGGCCGGCAACACCCATGGCCTGGCCGCCTTCGAATACCGCGCAATCGTCATGCTGCGCGGCAGCCACCGGTCCCATCATTATTTCGCCGAGGGCCCCGACCACCTGACCATGAGCCCCGGCTGCGCCGACATGGCCGGCCTGTTCATCGCGCCCGGTGAAGAAGACTATGACAAGCTGGACAGCCGGCTGCTGACGGAAATGCTCGATGAAGTGTCTGTCAGCGAGCGCGTCGAGAAAGACGTCCTGTGGCGCCTGACCCGGACCCAGCAGACCCTCCAGGTCGGTATCCTCTCCGGTGCCGAGATTACCTTTGAGATCATTTCCGACGGTGCCGGTCCGCAGAAAGTCCGCTACCAGGAAGGCAAGATCAGTTACAACGGCGCTCTGTACGACGAACTTTTCTTCGAGGCCAGTACGCCTTCGACCCTCTTTGCCGAGCCCACCTTCATCCTCCACGATGTCGTCATCGGGGTGGATTTCCATTGGGAACGCCGGCAGCAGCAGCAATTCGCCGGCTCGCTGAAATTCATCGTCGAGAAGAACCAGGTCGTGGCGGTCAATGTCATCGGCGTGGAGGATTACCTGCTGAGCGTCATCTCGTCGGAGATGAAAGCCACGGCCGGGCTGGAATTCCTCAAGGCCCATGCCGTCATCTCCCGCTCCTGGGTCCTCTCGCAGATTGCCCGGCGCAAGCAGCCGCAAGCCCTGTCCGGCGTCGATTTCAAAGCCCTGAACAATGTCCCCGCCTTGGTGACACGCCTGGAACAGCAGCGGCAGCCCGCCCCGGCGGATGCTCCGGCCGACGATCGGGTAACGGTCATCGAGCGCTGGTTCGACCACAGCGACCACAAGCATTTCGACGTCTGTGCCGATGACCATTGCCAACGCTACCAAGGCCTGACCATGGCTGTCGGAAAGACCGTCCGCCAGGCCATCGACCAGACCTGGGGCGAAGTCCTCATGCTGGACGGGACGTTGTGCGACACCCGCTTCTCCAAGTGCTGCGGCGGCATGTCCGAGCGGTTCAGCACCTGCTGGGAAGACCGGGACGAACCCTATCTGGCCGCCCTCCCTGACACCCCGGACCATCATGCGGACGGAGATCCCTTCTGCGACACGCACGACGAGGCGGTCCTGCGGCAGGTGTTGAATGATTACGACCTGGAGACCAAGGATTTCTTCCGGTGGACGGTGGAATACGGCGTGGAGGAACTCTCCGCGCTGGTCGCCCGTCGGAGCGAACATAATATCGGTCGTATCCAAGCGATGGAGCCAATGGAAACCGGCCCGTCCGGCCGGATCCGGAAACTCCGCATCACCGGTTCCGAGGGAACGCTCATCGTCGGCAAGGAACTCATGATCCGCCGGATTCTCTCGGAGTCCCACCTGAAGAGTTCCGCTTTCACGGCCACCTTCACTTCCGACGGGAAAGTCCGCCTCGACGGCCGCGGCTGGGGCCACGGCGTCGGCCTCTGCCAGATCGGCGCCGCCGTGATGGGCAGCCGCGGCTACACGTACCGTCAGATTCTCTCGCACTATTATCCCGGCGCACAACTGACCCGCTATGAACAGAAATAACCCCTGGTGGTGGGTGCCGACCCTGTATTTCGCGGAAGGCATCCCGTATTTCATCGTCAATACGATTTCGACCATCCTTTTCAAGCGGATGGGCATGTCCAACACCGACATCGCCGCCTATACCAGCTTGTTGTACCTGCCCTGGGTCATCAAGCCCTTCTGGAGCCCGTTCGTGGACATCCTGCGGACCAAGCGCTGGTGGGTCGTGGCCATGCAGGCCCTGATGAGCGTGGGCTTCGCCCTGCTCGCCCTGTCCCTGCCGCACCCGTCCGCCGAGGTGATGGCCTCCGGACAGACGCCGGTCTCCCTGTTCGCCGTCACCCTGATCCTCTTCTGGATCACCGCCTTCGCGTCAGCGACCCATGACATCGCCGCAGACGGCTACTACATGCTGGCGCTCAGCCAGAAAGACCAGAGTCTCTTCGTGGGCATCCGCAGCACGTTCTACCGCCTTGCCTCCATCTTCGGCCAGGGTGTGCTGGTCGTCGTGGCCGGCCTGCTGGAGACGAGAATAGGGAACATTCCCCGCGCCTGGTCCGTGACCCTGCTGACCGCCGCGGTCCTGCTCGCCCTCGTCACCCTCTGGCATGTTTTCGCCATGCCCCGTCCCGCATCGGACGCCGTCCGCAGCACTTCCAGTGCCGGAGACATCTTCCGGGAATTCGGCCGTACTTTCGTGACCTTCTTCCGCAAGCCCCTGGTCTGGCTGGCCATCGTCTTCCTGCTGCTGTACCGGCTTCCCGAAGCGCTGCTCGTCAAACTCGTCAATCCCTTCCTCCTGGACTCCGCCGATGCCGGCGGCCTCGGACTCGCCACGGAAACGGTCGGTGTCATCTACGGCACGATCGGCATCCTGGGACTCACTATCGGCGGCATCCTCGGCGGCATCGCTGCCTCGAAATGGGGCCTTCGCAAGTCGCTGTGGCCCATGGCCGCGGCCATCACGCTGCCCGACCTCGCCTATCTCTGGCTCGCCATCGCCCAGCCTTCCAATCTGGTCTCGGTCAGCGCGTTGGTATTCATCGAACAGTTCGGCTACGGCTTCGGTTTCACGTCTTACATGCTCTATATGATCTATATTTCCGAGGGCGAATTCAAGACGGCACACTATTCGCTATGTACGGCGTTCATGGCGCTCAGCATGATGATCCCCGGCTTTTTCGCCGGCGCGATCCAGGAAGCGGTCGGCTATCCGGTCTTCTTCGGCATCGTGATGCTCTGCTGCCTGGTCACCGTCGCCGTCACCTTCGCGGTCCGGCGCCATGTGGATCCGGAATTCGGGAAAAAGTAAGAGATATGAACCAGAAATACTTGATTATTGTTTTGCTCGCCATGACTGCTTGCGGAACCCCCAAGAAATCCCCGGCTGCTTCCGAGAACGCACCGGAACCTGCCGTTCAGGCCGTCGCCGCGCAGCCGAAGAAGGTTGAGGCCGCACAGCCGCAGGAGACCGACATGATGCGCAAACCGCTTGTAGATAACCAGAAGACCGATTTCTCCCTGCAACTGCTTGCCACAGGACTGCGGCAGGGCGATCCGAAGGAGAACCTTGTCCTGTCTCCGTACAGCGCGGGCGTCGCCCTTTCGCTGTTGAAGGACGGAGCGGACGGACAGACCCGGCAGGCGCTGACCGAGACCCTCTGTTATTCGACCTATGCCGGGACGGAGATCTATTCCGACTCCCTGAACATCGTCTCCACCGCCAATTCCATCTGGGTCCGCAAGGGCATCACGTTCAAGGACAGTTACCTGGATTATGTGCGGGGCGGTTCCTACGGTGCCCAGGTCGAGACCCGCGATTTCGCCAGCCGCGCCACCGTGGGAGAAATCAACGCCTGGTGCGCCGATCAGACGCATGGGCGGATCCCTTCGATCGTCGATGAACTCACGCCGGAACTGGCCGCCATCCTGCTGAACGCGCTGTATTTCAAGGCCCCCTGGGCCGAGGAATTCGACAAGGACCAGACCCGCAAGGAAACCTTCCACGGTGCCAAGGGAGACAAGCAGGTCGATTTCATGCACAAGACTTCCCGTAACTACGCGTATGCGGATCCCGACGGCTGGCAGATTGCCTCCCTTCCGTACAAGAACCACCGCTATGCCATGCTGGTGGCCCTTCCGCCCGTGGGAGCCGACCTGACCGGCAGCCTGGACGTGGAGGTTTTCAATTACCTCCTGGATGCCCTGCATGGCTGCCAGCTGGCCTTGTCCCTTCCGAAATTCAAGATCGAGACCTCGCTGGTCATGAACAACCTGCTCTCCGCCATGGGCGCCGCACCGATTTTTGAGGACAGCGCCGATTTCACCCGGATGTCCGCCACGCCGATGGCAGTCAGCCGGGTCCTGCAGAAATGCTTCATCGAAGTAGGGGAGGAGGGCACCGAAGCCGCGGCCGTGACCGGCGCCTTCATGCGCCTGACCTCCGTCGCCCGTCCGGAACCGCCGGTCGTCATGAACGTCGACCGTCCGTTCCTGTTCGCCATTTACGATGTCCAGACCAGACTGATCCTCTTCGAGGGTCGCATCGCCAATATCTAAGATCATGTTTACCAGAAGATTCCTCTTGACCCTCCTGCTGGGCTTCCTGGCCCTGGCCGCCCGCGCCCAGGTCGTTCCCGGCATCGAAGTCCTCGAGCAGCGCGGCTTCATCGGCCTGCGCGGCAAGCGTGTGGGCCTCGTGACCAACCCCAGCGGCGTCGACCGGAACCTCCGTTCGACGATCGACATCCTGTTCGACGCTCCCGGCGTGGACCTGGTCGCCCTCTTCGGCCCGGAACACGGTGTCCGCGGTGATGCCTATGCCGGTGACCATGTCTCCGACGCCAAAGACCCGCGTACCGGCCTGCCGGTCTATTCCATCTATGGAGCGACCCGCGAACCCACGCAGGCCATGCTGGAGGGCATCGACGTAATGGTCTATGACATCCAGGACGTCGGCACCCGTTCCTACACGTTCATCAGTTCCCTCGGCCTCGTCATGCGTGCCTGCGCCAAGAAGGGGATCGAGGTGATGGTCCTGGACCGTCCGAACCCGCTCGGCGGGCTGAAGGTGGAAGGCGGTTGCGTGGAACCCGGATTCTTCTCCTTCGTGAGCCAGTTCAAGATTCCGTACGTCTACGGCCTGACGGTCGGGGAACTGGCGAAAATGATCAACGAGGAAGGCCTGAACCGCGGCCAGCGAGGAAACGAGGAGCCGCTGCGCTGCAATCTGCTGGTCGTCCCGATGCAGGGCTGGCACCGCTGGATGCGCTACTCCGACACCGGGCTGCCGTGGATCCTTCCGTCCCCGAACATTCCCTATGCACAGACCGCGATCGACTATCCTTCCGCCGGACTTTGCGGCGAACTGGGCTACCTGAACATCGGCGTGGGCTACACCCTGCCGTTCGAAACCTTTGCGGCACAATGGATCGATGCCGGGAAACTGCTTGACAAACTCGAGAGTTACAACCTTCCGGGCGTGGCTTTCCGCGAGATCCATTACAAACCGATCGCCGGCGGATCCGCCGGGAAACTGCTCCATGGCGTTCAGTATCATTATACGGATTATGAGGCCGCCACGATCACGCTGACGCAGTTTTACGTCATGCAGGCGGTGGGCGAACTGTATCCCGACAAGAACCCTTTCCAGGGGGCTGCATCGAAATTTGAGATGTTCCATAAAGTTTGTGGTACGGATTATGTAAGAATAGCATTTTCAAAGAGACAAAGAGTCGAAGACATCCTCGACTGGTGGTCCAAAGATGTGGACGGCTTCAAGGCTCTTTCAATGAGGTACTACCTCTATGAATAACTGCTAAAATTCTAAGAAAATGAGAAACTTGATGACTTCGGCACTCGCTGCCCTGGCACTCGCAGGAATGCTTGCGATGCCTCTCGGAGCCCAGGCTCAGACCCGTCGCAGCGGCAGTACTTCTACTACTGGCCGCAGCACCACTACCACTTCTGGAAGTTCCTCATCCAGCAATAGATCCTCTGCTGTCCGCAGTTCCTCCACTTCGAGCCAGACCCGCAGCAGCTCGTCGAGCGCCGTCCGATCCTCCTCTTCGAGCCAGACCCGCTCCAGCGCTACGCAGGTGACTCGTCAGAGCAACACCGGCAGCTCCGCAACCCGCAGTTCCTCTACCGGTTCTGCAACCCGCAGCAGCTCTTCGAGCGCCGTCCGTTCCTCCAGCATGTCCTCCTCGACCCGGTCCGCCACCGCGCCGACCCAGTCCAGCCAGGTTCGCAGGGGCACGACGACCTCCGGCAGCAGCTCCTCCAGCTCCGGCTCCGCTACGCGCAGCAGTTCCTCCACAGGTTCTGCCACCCGCAGCAGCTCCGCGACCGGTTCTGCGACCCGCAGCTCCGCGACGAGTTCCCAGAACGGCCAGGCCGTCCGCAGCAGTTCTTCCGCTGCCACGTCCAGCCCTTCCTCGAGCAACTCGCAGCAGGTCCGCCGCAGCAGCACCTCCGCTTCCAGCAGCTCCGTCGCTGCCAACAACAACGTGACCCGCAGGGGCCTCAGCCCTGTCACGCAGGAGATGCAGAGCAAGAGCAGCAACGCGCCCGCCAACAACAATTACGGTGACTACCGCGTCGACAACCACAATGTCCAGCGGATCCCTCCGCGCGAGCGTGACTTCATGACCTATGACCGGGCAGGTGCCTTCTGGGGCAGAGACCCGCACTACTTCGGCTGGAGGATCCAGACCCTCCCGCCCCGTTACAGGAGAGTCCGTTACTTCGGTATCGACTACTACTTCTACAACAATGTCTATTACAGGCCTTATGCCGGCCACTACGTGATCTGCCGTCCTCCTTTCGGCGTGATCATCGAGATTGCTCCCCGTCGCGTCAGCCTCGCCACCGTGGCCTTCGCGTACTACCACAACGTCTACAGGACCTACACCGGTTGGGATTCCTACAGCCGTTACATTGACCAGCAGAACCGCATCATTGCGCAGAACAACGCGACCATCGCGGCGCAGAACGCGGCCATCGCCATGAACCTGAACGCAGCGCAGAACTCCTACACCATCGCCAACCAGCTTGGCCTGGCACAGAGTTACGCCTACGCCAACCAGCAGTACTACTATGAGGACGGAGTCTTCTACATCATCAACCGCAAGGGCAGTTACGAGGTCATCGTTCCTCCTGCCGGCGCGCTGGTGGAGACCCTCCCGGAGGACTACGAGACCCTCACCCTCGGCGGCCATGAGTACTACCGCGTCGACGACACCGTCTACCGGATGGTCATGGTCCAGGGACGTCCCTACCTCGAGGTCCTCGGACAGATGTACGGCGACATGGCGCGCAGGTACAATACTTACTATCAGTACTATTAGCAGGATCTCCCGTACAGCGGGAACCTGACATACGGAAAAGCGGCCGTCCTTTGCAGGGCGGCCGCTTTTTTTGAAAGCCCGGTTCGAGGAAACCGGGCTTTATGCATTACAGACCGATGGTCTTGAAGAAATCGTTGCCCTTGTCGTCGACCAGGATGAAGGCCGGGAAGTCCTCGACGCGGATCTTCCAGATGGCTTCCATGCCCAGTTCCGGATATTCGACACACTCGATGCTCTTGATGTTGTTCTGGGCGAGGATGGCGGCAGGACCGCCGATGGAGCCGAGGTAGAAACCGCCGTGTTTCTTGCAGGCATCGGTAACGGCCTGGCTGCGGTTGCCCTTGGCGAGCATGATCATGGAACCGCCATGATCCTGGAATTCATCAACATACGGATCCATGCGGCCGGCCGTGGTCGGGCCCATGGAGCCGCACGGCATGCCCGCCGGCGTCTTGGCAGGACCGGCATAGTAGATGGGATGGTCCTTGAGGTACTGAGGCATTTCCTCGCCGGCATCGAGGCGCGCCTTGATCTTGGCGTGGGCGATGTCACGTCCGACGATGATGGTGCCGTTCAGGCTCAGACGGGTGCTGACAGGGTATTTGCTGAGGATCTTGCAGACCTCGCTCATCGGCTGGTCGAGGTCGATCTTTACCGCCTCGCCCTCACCGGCCTTGCGATAGGCTTCGGGAATCAGCTCGTAAGGCTTGTCGTCCATCTTCTCGATCCAGATACCGTCGGCGTTGATCTTGGCTTTGATGTTGCGGTCGGCCGAGCAGCTGACGCCCAGGCCGATCGGGCAGGATGCGCCATGGCGCGGCAGGCGCACGACACGGATGTCATGAGCCATGTATTTGCCGCCGAACTGGGCGCCCAGGCCGATCTTGCGGGTTTCTTCGAGGAGTTCCTGCTCCAGCGCAAGGTCGCGGAAAGCGCGGCCGGTCTCGTCACCGGTGGTGGGCAGTCCGTCATAGTAGTGCGTCGAGGCCAGCTTGACCGTAAGGAGGTTCTTCTCCGCGGAGGTGCCGCCGACGACGATGGCGATGTGGTACGGCGGGCAGGCCGCGGTGCCGAGGGTCTTCATCTTGGAAACCAGGAAAGGCACGAGTGTGCCGGGGTTCTGGATACGGGCCTTGGTCTCCTGGTAGAGATAGGTCTTGTTGGCGGATCCGCCGCCCTTGGTGACGCACAGGAAGCGGTATTCCATGCCCTCTGCGGCCTCGATGTCGATCTGGGCCGGGAGGTTGCACTTGGTGTTCACCTCGTTGTACATGTCCAGCGGGGCATTCTGCGAATAGCGGAGGTTCTCCTCGGTGTAGGTCTTGTAGACGCCGAGCGAGAGGGCTTCCTCGTCGCAGAATCCGGTCCAGACCTGCTGGCCTTTCTCGCCGTGGACGATGGCGGTGCCGGTGTCCTGGCAGAGCGGAAGTTTGCCCTTGGCAGCCACTTCGGCATTACGCAGGAAGGTCAGGGCCACGTACTTGTCGTTCTCTGATGCTTCGGGATCATTGAGGATCTTGGCCACTTGCTCATTGTGCGAGCGGCGCAGCAGGAAGCTGACGTCACGGAATGCGGTATTGGCCATCACGGTGAGGGCCTCGGGGCTGACCTTGAGGATGGGATGACCCTCGAAGTCTCCGACGCAGACGAGCTTCTCGGAGCCGGGGATCTTGTAGTACTCGGTGGTGTCTGTTCCCAACTGGAACATCGGGGCGTATTTGAATTCTGCCATATGGTTTTGTGTTTAGTTTTCTAGTCGATGTCATCAATTACAGGTGTGGCGCCGGAACCCTGCTGCATCAGGAAGGCGCGCATGAAGGCGTTCAGGTCGCCGTCCAGCACCCCCTGGGTGTCAGCGGTGCTCACGCCCGTCCGCAGGTCCTTGACCATCTTGTACGGATGCAGGACATAGGAGCGGATCTGGGAGCCCCATTCGATGCGTTTCTTCTGGCCTTCGAGTTCGGCCTGCTTCTCCTGGCGCTTCTTCAGTTCGAGGTCGTACAGGCGGGACTTGAGGATGCGCAAGGCGTTCTCCTTGTTGCCGATCTGGGTGCGGCCTTCGGTGTTTTCCACCACGATGCCCGTCGGGATGTGGCGTACGCGGACGCCGGTCTCGACCTTGTTGACGTTCTGGCCGCCGTGGCCGCCGCTGCGGAAGGTGTCCCATTCCAGGTCGGCGTCCTTTATTTCGATGCTGATGGTGTCGTCCACGAGGGGATAGACGAAGACGGAGGAGAAGGTGGTCTGGCGCTTGCCCTGCGCGTTGAACGGGGAGATGCGGACGAGGCGGTGCACGCCGTTCTCGGCCTTGAGGTAGCCGTAGGCATAGTCGCCTTCAATCTCGACGGTGGCGGACTTGATGCCGGCTTCGTCTCCGTCCACCAGGCCGGTGACTTCGGTCTTGTAGCCGTTGCGTTCGGCCCAGCGCAGGTACATGCGAAGGAGCATGGCGGACCAGTCGTTGGCTTCGGTGCCGCCGGCTCCCGAATTGATGGTCAGGATGGCGCCGAGGTTGTCACCTTCCGCGCCCAGCATGTTCCGCAGTTCCAGGGCTTCCACCTTGGCGAGGGCGTCCGCGTAGGCGGCGTCCAGTTCGCGGCTCTCGTCGGTCTCGGCTCCTTCCTCGCCGGAGTCGGCATCCTTCGCGAATTCCAGCAGGACGTCCAGGTCGTCCGTCGCGGCGGCGGCTCCGTCGTAGTCGGTGACCCAGGATTTGATGCCGTTCATCTGTTTGAGGAAGGTCTCCGCCGCTTTCGGATCGCCCCAGAAATCAGGGGCTTCCGTCTTTTTCTGCAGTTCGGCGACCTGGAGACGCTTGCCTTCGATGTCGAGGCAGCCGTGCAGGGTGTCCAGGCGCTGGCGGAGGTCTAGGATCTGGTCGGAAGAAGTCATGCTCTGAAACAATGTGGACCGACTTTTTCGCCGGTCCACAAAGATAACAATAATAATTGGAATATTATCCGCAGTGGAAGTACTCTTCGACGAGACGGCGCATCAGGTCCGGATCGGACTTGGCCTGCTCGTGCAGGTCATGGTCGTCGAACTTGCGGAGTTCGGCGATGATGCCGTCGATCATCTTCGGCACGAAGACGCCGTGGGCCTCGAAAACGTCGCGGCGGGCCTGGAGGGCGTCCCCGGATTCGCTGCAGCAGACCGGGAGAGCGTCGAGAGTCGCCAGACGGGCGGCATTCTCGGCCTTGTGGATATCCATGTCGACGTATTTGTCCTCAGCGATCTTGAGCGCTTCTTTTTCAGGCATTTCCAGTCCGTACCGGGCGGCGACGCACAGGCCGGCCATCAACTGGTAGATGTCGGCGGTGCAGTCCGGGCAGCGCATCTCGAAGGTCTGCTTGTCGGTGGTGTCGAGTTCCCTGGCCGGCTCCTGCGGATTGACGGCGTGGCACATGTCCTTTCCGCTGGACCAGCCGAGCGGGACGCGCACGAGGGCGGACCGGTTGCAGTCGCCCCAGCAGACGTTGGTCGGGGCTTCCTGGTGCGGCACGAGACGGAAATAGGAAGTCGGGTTCTTGTTGCCGAAGGCGGTGATGGCCGGAGCCATGAGCATGAGCCCGGCGATGGCCCTGCGGGCTTCCCCGGAGAGTTTGCCGTCGGCGCCGAGGGTGGCGTTCCTGCCGTCCTTCATCAGGCGCATGTGGATGTGCATGCCGCTTCCGGCCTTGCCGACGGTGATCTTCGGGGCGAAGGACACGTCAAGGCCCCACTGGTAGGCCAGGTTGCGGATGACCCACTTGGCGAGGAGCAGCTGGTCCGCCGCCGTGTCGACCGGATTCGGCAGGAATTCGATCTCGTTCTGCTCATAGACCTTGCCGTCGAGGGTGAAGTTGCCGACCTCGCTGTGGCCGTACTTGATCTGGCCGCCGGTCTGGGCGACATAGTCCATGCACTGGCGGCGGAATTCGTTCAGTTTGGCGAACGGGCCGGACTCGTGGTAACCGCGCTGGTCGGTGGCCGGGAACATGCCGTCGGACTCGCAGATGACATAGTATTCCAGTTCACCCATGGCCTCGAAAGTCATGCCGGTGGAGTCGAAGAACACCTTCTCGGCACGAGTCAGGGTCTGGTGCGGGGCGCAGGCGAAGGGACTGCCGTCCTTGTCGAAGAAACTGCAGAGGAAGCACAGGGTCGGAATCTCTGCGAAGGGATTGACGAAGGCGGTGCGGTAGCGCGGTATGACATAGAGGTCACTGTTGCCGGCTTCCACGAAGGCGGGGAAGAGGCTGGATCCGTCCACCCGCTCTCCTTCCGAAAGGATGGTCTCGGCATAGGCGAGGGAGTTGACGGAGAAGGTCAGGGTCTTGACGCGGCCGTCCTGGGCCGGATACATGAAGTCGATCATGCGGATCTCGTTCTCCTGGATGAAGCGGAGCAGGTCGGCACGGGTGAAGTCCTGCGGACGCTTCTGCAGGAAAGCGACGACCGCGTTCGGATTCAAGGCAATGTGGTTGTCCATTATTGTTTATCGTGTTTTAGAATTGGTGTGGTTCCCTTACAAATTGGGACTCAAAGGTACTGAGATTATTCCAGATTTCAAGTGTTTTTGCCAGAAAAGTTGGAACGTTTTAGATTTTGGGCGGCATAGGGACTGTGCTTGCCGCATTCTGCAGAATATTCCGTATCTTTGTGGGAGAACGTAATGCGTATGATCGGATTGTTTGACTCCGGTTCCGGCGGCCTGTCCGTCCTCCGTGAAATCGTCCGGCTCCTGCCGGACGAGCGATATGTGTATTATTCGGACAATGCCCATTGCCCGTACGGCGAGAAATCGCCGGAATACATCCGGGAGCGCTGCCGGACGATCGTCCGCCTGTTGCTGGACAAGGGTGCCGATATCATCGTCGTCGCCTGCAACACGGCCACGGCGGCGGCCATCAAAACCCTCCGGGAGGAGTTTCCGGTGCGGTTCATCGGCATGGAGCCCGCCGTCAAGCCGGCGGCCCTCGGGACCCGGACCGGCGTGGTGGGCGTGCTGGCGACCGCCGGGACACTGAAGGGTTCCAGGTACCTGACTACCAAGGGAAATTACGAAGATGGCTGCACCATCGTGGAGCATGTCGGACAGGGTTTCGTCGAGTTGGTGGAGAATGGTGAACTGGACAGCACGCTTACCGATTTCGTGGTCCGCGAGAGTCTGCAGCCGCTGCTGGATGCCGGCGCGGATACCATCGTCCTGGGCTGTACGCATTATCCTTTCCTGCTGGACTCCCTCCGCCGGGTGGCGGGTCCGGGCATCCGCTTCATCGATCCGGCCCCTGCCGTCGCACGGCACCTGATCTATGTCATGGTCCAGGAGCGGCTGCTTTCCGAGCGGGAGGCCACCCGGGCGCTTGCCAAGGTAATCGAACTGGCCGAAAATGAGGCGCTGGGGCGGGGACGCCCGCCCTTTGAGAAGGCACCTTCGGTCGAACTGCTTTCATCCGGCGATCCGGCTCCGCTCCTGCGCATGTTCCGGAAGATCTGGCCTGAAACCCTTTGATTCCATGATGTTGCAATCTTTCCTGGCTTTGCTGGCGGCGGTCCTGCTGCCGGTCCGCCATCTGCAGGTCCCGGTTGTCGCCGGGCAGGATGTACCTGTTGCCGTAGTATCCGTTCCGGATGGGGCCACGCCTGATTACCGGATCAAGGTCAAAGGCCTTCCGCGCAAGGCGCTCTCCGATGCCTATGTACGGGACAGTCTGGTCTATGTGCGGTTGGATCCGGCCCGTGTCCGGAAGTTGACGAAACCGTTCTCTCTGAAAATCAAGGCGAAAGGGTATAAGGTCGTACCGTCCGGATCGTTAAGACATCGGTTGGCAGTCAAGGTGCGCACGGCCGGCGACGATGGCGTGGCGGCCTACCGGATCCCGGGACTGGTCACGACCAAGAAGGGAACGCTGGTCGGGGTCTATGACATCCGGCATGCGAACTCCCGTGACCTCCAGGGTGACATCGACGTAGGCGTAAGCCGTTCCACGGACGGAGGTAAGACTTGGGGGCCGATGGTCACGGCGATGGACATGGGCGAGTGGGGCGGCCTGCCCCAGGAACTGAACGGCATCGGCGACCCCTGTATCCTGCTGGATGAAGTGACAGGGGACCTGCTGCTTTTCGCGGCCTGGACGCATGGCGGCAAGGCCGGGGAGGCGGCCTGGTGGAATGCCCGGGACGGATTCGATCCGGCGGATACCCCGCAACTGATGATGGTCCGCAGCACGGACGACGGGCTGACCTGGAGCGAGCCGGTGAACCTGACCCGCCAGGTCAAGCGGGAGGAATGGAATTTTACCTTCCAGGGACCCGGGCGGGGAATTACGATGGAGGACGGGACGCTGGTTGTTCCTTTCCAGCACCAGGAACCGGACCGGACGCCGGCTGCGGGCATCATGTACAGCATGGACCGGGGAAAGACCTGGCAGGTCCATGAATATGCCAAGATCAATACGACGGAGTCGCAGGTGGTGGAAATCGCTCCGGGCGAACTGATGCTCAACATGCGGGACAACCGCGGGACCGGACGGGCGGTCTATGTTACCCGGGATCTCGGCCGGACCTGGGCGCCGCATGCTTCTGACGGACAACTGGTCGAGCCGGTGTGCATGGCCAGCCTGCTGAAAGTCCGGGCGGCCGACAATGCCCTGAAACGTGACATCCTCTTGTTCTCCAATCCGGCCGATGCTTCCGATCGCCGCAACATCACGGTCCGGCTCAGCCTGGACGGCGGCATGACCTGGTCCTCCCAGGTGCTGCTGGACGAAGGAACCGGCTGGGGCTACTCCTGCCTGACGATGATCGACCGCAAGACCGTCGGCATCCTTTACGAAAGCAGCCAGGCCCACATGACCTTCCAGGCCATCTCGCTGAAGGACTTGCGGTAATTGCAGATTCCGAAATAATTCGTACCTTTGCATCCCTTCCGGACTCAGATCGCGACAGCTTCCCAAGGTCTCGTTCGGTGACGGGCACATGTTACTGCCTTCCGGAAGGTTTTCGCGGGTGTGTTGGAATTGGTAGACAAGCAAGACTTAGGATCTTGTGCTCCGGCGTGTGGGTTCGAGTCCCACCACCCGTACGATACTATTTAACTAATTGATTCTCAGAGATTTAGATTTCTGAGAAAAGTCAATTTCCGTGAGAATTCCGATGCAAAACCCCGGCAATCTTCCAAGACTGTCGGGGTTTGCTACGACGATAAAGACGAATGAACCGGACTAAACGTTTTTCCCAAGTTCAAACGCCTCCTGGAGTTTGGGATTCCCATTGATCTCCCGCGGATTATTGACACCGCCGCAGAAAAGATGGGCTTTGAGAGCTGATTTCTCATAACAGTCGATCCATCCCTGAAGCCCGCTCTCGGCGCGCTTGGGCGTATTCTCCTCGCTTTCGGCGGCTGTGGTAAGCAGATAGATATCGCGGAAACGGTAGTCCTTGGGATACATCGCGTTCATCCGGTCGATGAGGGTCTTCATCTGGCCGCTCATCTCATAGTAATAGACGGGTGTCGCCCAGCAGACGACATCGGCATTCAGGACACTGTCCATGATGGCCGGAACATCGTCCTTGAATACACAGGCGCCGGTTTTCTGGCAGGACAGGCAGCCGATGCAGAACTTGATTTCCTTCCATTTCAGGGAGATGAGTTCCACCTCATTTCCCGCGCTCTTCGCACCTTCTGCGAACTGTTCCGCCAGGGCATGGCTGTTGGAGCCCGGACGGAGACTGGTGGATATGACAACTACTTTTTTCATGTACCGTGACTCTAGAACTACCACTCGACAAGCCAGCGTTCCAGTTCCGTCTTCCACTCTCGGCTGTAATGGAACCAAGGTCCTTCGCACCAGCCATGACCGCCGGAAGGATAGATGTGTAGCACAGATGGGATCTTTCGGGCCTGCAATTCCTTGAAGTACTTGATGCTGTCGTCGAAAGGAACAATCTGATCGTCGGCACTGCATGCGATGAATGCCCGGGGCGTGTCCGGCTTGATCTGTTCGAGTACGGAATACTTTCTAATCAACTCTTCAGAAGCATCCGGACCGAACATGATGTTGTTTTCGAAATCGTTCATCGTGGTGAACGGATAAAGAAGGATCTGGAAATCAGGCCTGTTCTCCCGGGAAGTAAACTGCACAGCGGCTTGAATGGCCAGATTGCCACCCGCCGAACAGCCCATTACGCCTACCCTCTCCGGATTGACCCCCCAGTCCTCGGTATGCAACCGCATGATCTTGACTGCTTCCTGGACATCGCTCAGCGTGGTCTCAAAATGGCCGTTCGGCATTCTATACTTCAAGACAGCCAGGGTGACACCGATGTAATTGAACCAGGGAGCGAGTCCGGTGCCCTCCTTTTCTATTTCCAGATAGTAGTATCCGCCCCCAGGGCAGGCGATAATCACAGTTCCGTTAGGCCGAAACGCCGGGAAAACCCACAGTTCCGGTTTGGAAACGTTGTCGACACTCCTCGGAGAAGGATGTCCCTCCTCCGTAACGATGCCGTTGTCGTTAGGGGCTCCGTCCGGCCAAATCGGGATGATGATTGGGGAGCCCATCTGGGCGAAGGCTGGAAATGCGGCCAATGCCAGCAGGAGAATAATCAGAATCCTTTTCATTGATAGCGAAGCTCCTTGGTTTCCGTGTCCCGTGAGAAGTGACGGAAGAAGTCCCAGATGAGCCGGGCGGCGGGTTTGAAATTCCAATGTCCATAATGGTCGATGACCATCAGGCGGATCATGGGTTTCTCATCCTTATAGAGCTGGCCGAACTCGATGGTGATGTCCTCGCTCTTGCCCGTGTGAATCTGCTTCCTGTCCCGAAGCGCGAAGCCGAAGGTCGGATCCACGCTGAAATCCA
>JBGUXJ010000189.1:0-22888 GCA_045222055.1 Candidatus Cryptobacteroides sp.
CCTGTACAGGGCGGCCCGGGCGCTTCCGACCAGGTATTCAGCGAGGGGATCCCGGCGTTTCGGGAAAGCCAGTTCGACCGAAACGGCATTCTCCCCGATGCTCACGGAAGAAACCATCCCCAGATCCACGAGGTCGCGGTCACCCTTGGCCGGGTGCCGCACCTCGCGCAAAAGATCCAGTATTTCCTTTTCTGTCATTTCATTGAAGTTTTTCATCCGGACGCCCTTAGCGGACGAGCGTCATTTCGTCAAGCAGGTAGCCGGCACCGCCGAACTTGTCCATCACGAAGAGCACATAACGGATATCGACGTTGATGCAGCGCTGCAGGTCCGGCTCGAACATCACGTCGGAACTCATGGACTCCCAGTTGCCGTCGAACGCCAGGCCGATCAGGTTGCCGTCCGCATCCATGACCGGGGAACCGGAGTTGCCGCCGGTGATGTCACAGTTGGTCAGGAAGCAAGTCGGGAGCTGGCCGTCCTTGTCCGCATACTGGCCGTAATCCTTTGCCTTCCAGAGTTCCTTGAGCTTGGCCGGGACACGGAACTCGTAATTGTCCGGATCTTCTTTCTCCATCACGCCGTTCAACGTCGTGTAATGCCAGTAGGAAACGCCGTCTTTCGGAGAATACGGCTTCACGGTACCGTAGGTCAGGCGCATCGTGGAATTGGCGTCCGGATAGGACTTCTCGCCCTTCTTCCACTCCAGCAGGCCGGCCGCAAACGCCTTGGCGCCTTCCTGCAACTGGGCAGAGGCCTGGGTGGCACGCCCCGGATCGTCGCCGATGATCTTCGCGGCCTGCAGGGCCATGTCGTTGTACAGCACGATGACCGGATCGGAGGGATCAAAGAGTTCCTCTACCGTGGAGCCCTTGCAGGCAAGCAGTTTCTCCGCGCTGCTGAACTTGCTGTTGTCGAAGAGATAATCGACGAACTTCCCGAGGTCCATCGTGGCGAAATCACCGATTTCGGTCAGGTAATACTTCGGATCGGCGTTCTTGCGGTAGAACTCGAGCATGGTCTGGGCCATCTTGCGCTCCAGCGGATCGTTGTAGTCCTTGAAATAAGCGACGGCACGGTCAATCGCCGCGTCCACGTTCGCCGGCTGGCTGCCGGACAGATAACGCTGGACGGTGGCAAACACGTTGAGCGGTCCGATCGTGGCGACAGACTCGTTGTACATCTGGGTGTTGTGGTTGACCGGACGGGTGTAGGCCACGGCGTCCGAGATCTTCTTCAGCGCATCGCCGTACTTTGCCTGACGGTCCTTGTCCTTGGCGACCCATTCCATGAAATCGGCCTCCTTCTGGCGCTCGCGGCCGATGATACTGAGTTTGTTGAAAGCCAGTTCCTCACCCTGCCACTTCTTCCAGCCGTTGGCGGAACCGGCATATTTGTTCGCATATTTCAGGCGGAGTTCCGGATCGGACTCCATGCCTTCCCACATGACAGCCAGGCGCTCCGTGCGGGCCTTGACGGCCACGCCGTACCGGTCCATCATCGCCTCCAGCTGGTCGGCGGTCTGGAACCGCTGGGTGCTGCCCGGATAGCCCATGATAAAGGCGAAGTCTCCCTCCTTGACACCCTTCAGGGAGACCTTCAGGGCCTGCTTCGGACGGTAGGGGACATTGTCGGCGCTGTAGGCGGCCGGCTGGTTGTCCTTGCCGGCATAGACACGGAACATCGAGAAGTCACAGGTGTGGCGCGGCCACATCCAGTTGTCGGTCTCGCCACCGAACTTGCCGAGCGATGCCGGCGGGGCGCCGACGAAACGGATATCGGTATAAACCTTATAGACAAGGAGATAGAAGACATTCTGGTTGTAGTAGGCAGAGATGTTGACCCGGCAGCCTGGGTTGGCGGCCTCGGCCTCGCGGACCAACCGGTCACGGACAGCCTGCGGATCCGCGGCGCCGTTGATGGCATCGGTCACGTCCCGCATGCTCTCCAGGAAGGTCACGGTCAGGCCCGGGACCGGAAGTTCCTGCTTGCGGTTCATGGCCCAGTAGCCGTCCTCCAGGTAGTTGTGCTCCGGTGTGGAAAGTCCCTGGATGCTGCTGTAGCCGCAGTGGTGGTTGGTCACCAGAAGGCCCTGTCCGGAGATCATCTCGCCGGTGCAGCCGCCGCCGAAATGGACGATGGCGTCTTTCAGGGAAGAATGGTTGATGCTGTAGATCTGTTCCGGGGTCAGGCGGCAGCCGAGAGCCGTCATGTCCTTTCCGTTCATCTGGTTCAGCAGCGGCAGCAGCCACATGCCTTCATCCGCCCACGCACTGCTGACCAGCAGGCACACGGCGGCAAGGGTACAAAGAATCTTTTTCATATCGGAATGAATGTATATTCGCTTTAATGCAAATATACTCTTTTTTTTACAGGGAAAAAAGATTTTCCTCCAGTTCCTTGACATGGAAACTGGTCCGGTGCCAGGGGGTGTAGCCATACCGGCGGATGGCCTCGATGTGCTCCGCCGTCGGATAGCCGAAATTGCGGTCCCAGCCGTACTCCGGATATTCCTTCGCCAGTTCCCGCATCCGTTCGTCGCGCCAGGTCTTGGCCAGCACCGAAGCCGCGGCGATGCAGGCGAAGGTCGCGTCGCCATGCACCACCGTCTGGTAATCCTTCCGTCCATACCGGCCGAAAGGTCGGAACTTGTTGCCGTCCACAAGCAGGAACTCCGGCGCGGGATCGAGCCGGAGCACGGCCCGCTGCATTCCCGTCACGGATGCCCAGAGGATGTTGAGGGTGTCAATCTCCTCCGGGCTGACCGCTTCGACCGCCCACGTGACCGCCTCCCGCTCGATGACCGGCCGGAGGGTCTCGCGGGCCTTCTCGGTCATCTGCTTGGAATCGTTCAGCAAAGGGTGGTGGAAGCCAGGGGGCAGGATGACGGCGGCGGCGAAGACCGGACCGGCAAGCGGGCCGCGTCCGGCCTCGTCCAGCCCGGCCTCGAGCCGTCCCTCCTGCAAACAGCCCTTGAGCATGATTTCTTTGTGCATGGCACAAAGTTACACTTTTCCGAGGAGTTTCTCGTAATCCGCGATCTTTTCTTTCTGGAAGGAAATCAGGTCCGTCTTGTCCCGCAGGGATCCCTCCAAATCCTCGATTTTCTTATCCAGCAGCTGGATGGTAATCCGGTCCTCCTCGAGTTTCCGGGAATAGGAAGCGGCCATCGAAGCCGCTTTGTTGTCGTATTCCAGGGTCTTTTCCCGCAAGACTGGATCGTTTTCTGGATCACCGGGCAGATATCCGATGACCAGTTCCTCCGTTTCCACCTCCAGAATGGAAGCGATGTCGTCCAGATGTTCGTTCAGCATCCGCGTCTTCCCTTTCTCGATGTTGCGATAGGTATTCCGGTCGATTTTCAGCCGCGCGGCCATTTCATACTGTGTGATTCTCATGGAGAGGCGCCTCCGATGGATGTGTTCTTTGATTCGTTTGTCGTTGATCATAGTGTTATTCGTTGGTCAGCGACAAAAATAAAGAGCATAAAAACCGACGGAAAGCCATATTTTCTTAGCATTGCATAGAAAAACACGTCATTCGGGCAATAAAAAAGCGGAATTTGACTAAGAAACGTAAAATTCTTCCGAATAATTCCCGTTCCCGAGCAACTTTTCCTTGCATTCACCAGCCGGAAAAGGCAGTTTTGCAAAAAAGAAAAGACATGAAAAACGAGACATTGTCGCAGGCATATGCGCGGTTCGCGGACCTGCTGCTGGAAGACCACGTACATTTCGACCCGGACCTCCGGTTCGGGGATATCTGCCGGCTGGCGGGAGGAGATCCGGAGGAGATGGACCGGCTTCTCCAAAACGAAGTGGGACTCTCCGGAGAAGCGCTTGTCCGGGCCCTCCGGACATCGGATTTCACCGCTCTTGCGGTAAAATACAAGGCCCTACCGAAGAAATAGTTGTGATTGCGTGTTTTTTTGAGTAGATTTGCGGACTATGCCGCGCGTGCGCGGAAAACCCTCCCAAACCGAAGGAAAAAACATATAATATAACACAACACAATGAAATCTTATTCCACCAAAGACATCCGCAACGTGGTCCTGATCGGCGGCACCCGCTCCGGTAAGACCACCCTTGCAGAAGCCATGCTTTACGAAGGCAAGGTCATCGACCGCAGAGGTACCGTTGAAGGAAAGAACACCATGTCCGACAACACCGAGTTCGAGCAGACCAACCAGAAATCCATCAACGCCACCCCGCTCTATGCGGAATTCATGGGCAAGAAGATCAACTTCATCGACGCTCCGGGTTCCGACGACTTCAGCGGCGGCGCCCTTTCTGCCTTCAAGGTGGTCGAGAGCAGCGTCCTCGTCATCAACGCCACCCAGGGCGTCGAGGTCGGCACGACCATTTTCTCCCGCTATGCCAACCAGTACAACGTCCCGATGATCGTCGCCGTCAACCAGCTTGACCACGAAAAGGCCAACTGGGAGACCGTCCGTCATTCCCTCGAGGAGTCCTTCGGCAAGAAACTCGTCTACATCCAGTTCCCGGTCAACCCGGGCACCGAGTTCAACGGTTTTGTCGATGTCCTGACCCAGAAGTACTATCGCTTCAAGGACGCCAACGGCACGCGCGAGGAACTTGAGATCCCTGCCGAATATGCCGACGAGGCCGAGGAACTCCGCCAGGCCCTCATGGAGAAGGCCGCCGAAGGCGACGACGACCTCATGATGAAATTCTTCGACACCCTCGAACTCGACACCGACGAGATCCGCCAGGGTCTGGCCGCCGGCCTGAAGAAGGGTGAGATCATGCCGGTCTTCTGCCTCTCCGCCAAGAACGACGTGGGCGTCAAGCGCCTGATGGAATTCATCATCAACGTGTCCCCGTCTCCGGAAGGCCGCGTCGCCAAGACCGTCGACGGCGGTGACGTCCCTTGCCTGAGCGACGGCCCGACCAGCCTGTTCATCTTCAAGACCAGCGTCGAGCAGCACCTCGGCGACGTCTCCTACTTCAAGGTGATGAGCGGTGTCCTCAACGAAGGCGCCGACCTTGTCAACCCGGAGACCGGCAACGGTGAGCGCCTGTCCGCCATCTACGCCGTCGCCGGCACCAAGAAGGAGAAGGTCACCAGCATCAGCGCCGGCGACATCGGCTGCGTCATGAAACTGAAGAACGGCAAGACCGACGTCACCCTGGCCCAGGCCGGCTGCGAAGCCATCAGCCACATGGTCTTCCCGGATGCCAAGTACCGCTGCGCCGTCAAGGCCCTCGACAAGAACGACGAAGCCAAGGTCGGCGACGCCCTCAACAAGATCGCTGCCCAGGATCCGACCATCAGCGTCGTGTATTCCAAGGAACTCCGCCAGACCATCCTCAGCGGCATGGGCGAGCAGCACATCAACTATGTCAAGTGGAGAGTCAATAACGAGTTCAAGCTCCAGATCGAGCTCTACGCTCCGAAGGTGCCGTATCGTGAGACCATCACCAAGGTCGCTACCGCCCAGTACCGCCACAAGAAGCAGTCCGGCGGCGCCGGTCAGTTCGGCGAGGTCCACCTGCTCGTCTGCCCGTACGTCGACGGCCAGGAAGCCCCGAAGAACTTCAAGATCGACGGCAAGGACACCGTCTTCAACTTCAAGAGCCAGGATATCTCCGAACTCGAGTGGGGCGGCAAGCTGGAATTCTACAACTGCGTCGTCGGTGGTTCCATCGACCTGAGCTTCATGCCTGCCATCCTCAAGGGTATCAAGTCCAAGATGGAGGAAGGCCCGCTCACCGGCTCCTACGCCCGTGACATCCGCGTCTACGTCTATGACGGTAAGATGCACCCGGTGGACTCCAAGGAAATCGCGTTCATCATCGCCGGCCGCAACGCCTTCAAGGAGGCCTTCCGCAACGCCGGTCCGAAGATCCTCGAACCGATCTACAACGTCGACATCATCACCCCGAACGAGTACGTCGGTCCTTGCATGTCCGACCTCAACACCCGTCGCGGCATGATCATGAACCAGGACATGGACGGTGCCTTCACCATCCTCCACGCCCGCGTTCCGCTCGCCGAACTCTACCGGTACTCCACGACCCTCAGCTCCCTGACCGGCGGCAGCGCGACCTTCTCCATGAAGTTCGCCGAATACCAGCCTGTCCCGGCTGACGTCCAGACCAAGCTCCTGGCCGAGTACGCCGCTCAGGAAGAGGCCGAAGACTAATCCTCTCCGACACACTGAAAAAACACCGGATTTCGCTGAAATTCCGGTGTTTTTTAAACCCTGGCCAGACATTTGCGTCTAAAGGATTGTTGTTTGATTACACGTAAAAATGTTATTGAATATGAAGAAAATTGCATTGATGGCAGCATGCGTGCTGCTGACAGGTGCCGCGGCACTTGCACAACCGGGCGGCTTCGGCGGCCCCGGCGGTGGTATGCCCCCGATGGGCGGCGGAATGCCCCCGATGGGCGGATTCATGCGGATGGGCCAGCAGGCCGAAATGAATGCCGACCTCGTGGCTGAATATTCCAACTTCATGGTCGAGAAATACAAGCTCAACGAAGACCAGGCCGCCAAGGTCCGTGACCTCAACGCCTCCTATGTCGGCAAGATGGTCTTTCAGATTCCCTTCGACGTGCGCCAGAAATTCATGAAAGAGCACCAGCCGGCCGAAGGCGAACAAGGACGCGGACGTGGCCGTCGCGGCGGCATGGACACCCAGGAAGGCCGGGACGCCCAGGCCGACAGCATCGCCAACAGTATGCGCAATCAGTTCCGCAACATGCAGGAAATGACTGACGAACAGCGACAGGAGATGATGAACCAGATGCAGCAGCGGATGCAGGAGGCCCAGGAGGCCGCCGACCGGCTCGAGGAGAATAAAGAGGCCTATGAGGAGGCCCTGGAGCAGATCCTGGACAAGAACCAGTTCAAGGCGTACAAGAAGGAGATCAAACGCGAGGAAGAACGTGAGCAGCGCCGCCAGGAAGGCGAAATGCGCCGCCAGTTCCAGCGTCAGGCCGGCCGCATGGGCGGTGGCTTCGGCGGTTTTGGCGGAGGCGGATTCGGCGGCCCCGGCGGTGGATTCTAGTCTTCCCGCAGAACATAAGCCTTTCTGTTTTGTATTCATTTGCTTCAGTAATTCATAGAACAAAGAGACCTTTACTCCTACGAGATATTTCCTTGCCTGCAATATAAATTATTGATTAAGAAGAAAATACGAATAATAAGGTCGGGGTTTTGCCAACCTTAAAACACCTAAATAATTAATTCTTAAGAATTTACACTGCAGGTAAATGCGCGTCCCCCGATAAAAGCAACGGGCGGAAATGCCTATGCCCAAGAGAAGCGGTCCTTCCCGGCGCCGATCTCAAAATGGCACTTGACGATGCCGAGGTCGATTACTGTGTAACCCACGAAGGAAGACAGCGCCACCGCCTCTACTTTATTGCCGGGCAGGAGAATAAACTTGAATTTCTGCTGGTTGACCGCCGTCGGGGCAAGCCGGGCCGCCTGGACACCGTCCAGAAACCAGTCGGGCGCATCGGTCGGCGCTTCATAGAAAGATTCCAGCGGTTTCATCGGATGCTGGACGCCCTCGGACACGCCGTATCCAAGTGCGATGACACAATGGACAACCTCTCCTTCCCGAAGGGTGAATGTTCCGGGAATCTTCTTGTACGTCAGTCCGACCCAGCAGCTGTTCAGCCCAAGCGTCTGTGCCAGAAGGACAAGACCCTCGCCGTAATAGCCAATCTTTTCCTCGGAGTCCTTTCCTTTCGGCCCCGCCATGACCAGATAATTCCGGACCCCGGAAAACTGGCCGTATTTCCACAGACCGCTTGCAAAGGCCCGAGGTTCATCCATAACCAACTGGATATGAAGGCCGCTCGCTTCATTGATACGGTCCACCGCGGAATGAAGGACAGCCGCCTTTTCCGCTTCAATGGGCAACGCCGTATATTTCCGGACGGAGTGCCGCTGCTTGATGGCATCGATCAGTTCCATACGTGTTTCAGCAAGTTCTGAATTATGCCTCTTTCTGTTCCTTGGAGGGCAGGCGGCCGGGCAGGACGACGCCGCAGAGGGCGAGGAGAGTCAGCAGGATCAGGCCGATGCTGCTGGCGCGGGAGACGCCGGAACTAACGCGGTAACTCGGGAGGTCGAAGCGCAGGACCAGGTCATGCTCGCCGGCCGGAAGGACAGCGCCGCGCAGGGTCCAGTCGGCGCGGAACAGGTCGACGGAGGAAGAAGCCGGGGCAGAAGCATCGGAAACCGTGGCCGTCCAGCCGGTCGGGTACCAGATCTCGCTGAATACGGCCGCACGCGGGGCAGATAGGCGGTAATGATAGTGCTGTTCGTTCGGCGCATAGGATGTCAGGACGATCGAATCCAAGGTGTCGGCCGCCGCGGACGGGATGTCCACCGAAGCGAAATCCGGACCGAGGACCACGTCGGAATGCAGGTCGACGGAGCCGAGCAGGGCGATTTCCTCGTCAGCCGTGGCAGCACGTACCGCGTTGGAGACGAACCATGCATTGCCCATCGCATTCCGGTTGGTGACCGGAGCGGCGTTCTCGTCGAGGATGATGTACCGGTCGTTCAGCATGGACAGCACCGGCAGGGCCGGCAGGGCCGCTTCCGCCTCCGCGACGGTCTGCGCCCCCTGCATGCTGCGGGCGATGCTGTTGATCTCCGGAGAGATGTACTGCTCGATCAGGTCCTGGTAACGCTGCAGCTTCACCGGACTGTAGCCGCCGATGTTCTTGTGGAAATAGCTCGGGAAAGACTCGTTGAACACATTGACCGTCAGGTCCAGCACCCGGTAACTCGGATCCGTGTCGGCCAGGATGGCCTCGTCGACCGGACGGGCCTTGAACTGGCTGTCGAACTGGCGCTGGGACACGAAATGGTCGGAATTGAGATACCGTTTGCCGACGGCGAACTGGTTGACCAGCACGAGGGCGCAGATGGCCAGGGCGGCATACCGGAAATATGGCTTCTCACCCTTGGCTAAATAGGCCCAGGCCAGCAGGCCGAACGTCGCGGCGATCAGCAGCAGGGCCATCAGGGCGTCCTGGCGGAACAGGCGCATCCGGTCCAGGATCAGGGTCTCGACCAGCGGTTCCTGCAACTGGGCGTCGGAAGCGCCGGTAAACGAGCCGAACAGGGTCGGGCTCAACAGGCACAGCAGGCAGAATCCGCCCGTGACGGCGAAGGCGATGCCGCCGTATTTCAGGAATTCCTTCTTTTCATAACCCGCCTTCACGATCCGGTCCAGCACCAAGAAACCCAGCATCGGCAGGGTGTACTGCAGGATGATAAGGGCCATGGAGACCGTCCGAAACTTGTTGTAGAAGGGCATGTGGTAGAACCAGAACTTCGTGAAAGGCATGAAATGGCTGCCCAGCGCCAGGCCGATGCCGATCAGCGTAGGAATCAGCAGCCACCATTTTTCCTTTCCCTTGTACAGCCCCAAAGCGAGGATGAAGAGGAAGATGGTAATGGCGCCCATGTACATCGGGCCGGCCGTGAAAGGCTGCGGGCCCCAGTACAGCGGCAGGGTCTTGGCGACCTGGGAGAGGTTGGGCTGGTTGTACTGACGCAGGAGTTTGATCGTCTCCGACTTGGCCGGATTGACCGCACCGGCGGAGGAGCCGCCGTTGAAATCCGGAATCATCAGGTTCGGAAGTTCCTCCCAGCCGTAGGACCAGGCCGTCGCATAGTTCAGGTCAAGGCCTTTTCCGGAGTCCCCGTCACGGGTCAGGTCGGTGCCGCCACGCATGGTCTGCTGCGTGTATTCGTAGGTCGGAATCAAGCGGTTGGCGTTGGTGCCGATGCCCAGCAGGCCCAGCACCAGCAGCAGGGCGGAAGCGGCGCAGAAACGGCCGAACTTCTCCTTGTGGCGCAGCAGCAGCCAGACAATCAGCACGAGCACATACGAGAAGATGATGATGGCCAGGTAGTAGGAGATCTGGACATGGTTCGCCTTGATCTGGAAATTCAGGGCGAAGGCGAACAACGCCGCGCCCAACAGGGTCCATGGCAGCCAGTCTTTCCGGTCGGACAAGGCCTTGCGGTACGTGAAGACCACGGCAGCCATCACCCAGGGCAGCCAGGCCATGGCCAGCATCTTGGCATTGTGCCCCACCTGGATGATCTGCATGTTGTAGGCGCAGAAGGTCACGGCAATGGCGCCGCCCGCGGCAACCAGCACGTCCATGCCCAGGGCCAGCATCAGCAGGAAAGCCCCCAGCAGCGACAGGAACAGGTAACTCGCCGGACGGCGGCCCGTCAGGGTCGCGTTGTACAGCGGCAACGTCCAGTCGCCGGCCGTATTGCCCGTCAGCATGGTCGTCGGCATGCCGCCGAACATGGAGCCCGTCCACGCCGTCCTGTCCTGCGGATGCGCCGCATTCCATTCATTGGTCTCATGTGCCATGCCGACATAGCCGGAAATATCGCTCTGGTTCACGATCTTGCCCGACAGCACCTCCGGCACGAAGCCATAGGCGAGCACCAGGAAGAAAAGCACGATACCGCCATACAGCAGGCTATTTTTCAAGGACTTGTTCATCATATCTCACGATGTCATTTGGTCGCCAGTTCCTCCATCAGGGCCGCCATGCGGCGGGCGGTGGAACGGCGGGAATATGCTTCGATGTTCTCTGTCAGGGCCGGCTCTTCTCCGTTTCGGAAAGCCTCCCACAGGCGGTCGACGGCCGCGCGCAGCCCCGCGGCGTCCGGCCAGTCATACACTTCGCCCGTACGGGTTTCTCCGACGATCCGGGCCATGGCGCCGTCGGTCTGGCCGATTCCGAGAATGGGCCGGCGGGCGCCCAGGTATTCAAACAGTTTCCCGGGCAAGGTCGCCCGGTATTCCGGCTCCTGCCGGAGCGGAAGGATCAGCACGGAGGCGTTCAACTGCTCCCGGACTGCGGTCAGGTGGTCTTTGTAGCCCAGGTCCACCAGCTGCTCCGCCAGACCGGCGTCCCGGATGGCTTGCAACACGGGCGCATCGGTCTTGCCCACCAGCCGCAGCCGCAGTTTCGCGGCAAAGACGGCGTCTTCCCGCACCTTGTCGCCCAGGGCTTTCCACAACGAAAGCGGATTGCCGTCGGCGGCGAAAAGGCCGGTATGGGTCACGTTGAAGAAGCCGTCCGGCTCGACCGGCTGTGCATAATCGTCCGGATCATACCCGTTGGTGATCAGTTCGATACGGCTGCGGGTCATGGCGGTGAACTCGTCCCGGACCAGCGGGGAGACCGCGACGACGGCCGAGGCGTCGTCCAGGACCGACCGCTCCTGTTTCTCATGCCGGCGACGTGCCCAGGAAGTCAGACTTAAATGCTTGAAATAAAATATCTTGGTCCACGGGTCCCGGAAGTCGGCGATCCAAGGGATGCCGGTCGCCCGGGCCACTTTCCGACCAATCAGGTGCATGGAATGCGGCGGACCGGTGCTGACGATGACGTCCACCGGATGCTCCTGCAGGTATTTCCGGAGGAAACGGACCGAAGGACGGACCCAGCTGATGCGGGGATCAGGAATGAACAGGTTGCCCCGCAGCCACATGACCATCCGTTGCAAGAAACTCTTTTTCTGACTGTTGACCACGTTGACCTCGGCGGCGGACGCCTTCTTTCCGGTCAGGCCGCGGTACAGGCTGTAGATCTCCGTGATGGGCCGGCGGATGATTTCCGCCTCGGCGGGAATGTCGCCGTACAGGCTCTGATCGACCGACTGCATCTCGGGATTCTCGGGCGTATAGATGACCGGCTGCCAGCCTTCGGCGGGGAGATATTTGGAAAATTTCACCCAGCGCTGCACCCCGGAACCGCCGCTTGGCGGCCAGTAATAGGTTATGATCAGAACCCTTCGCATAAGGATACAAATGTAAAAACAAATTCTTAAATTTGCGGTAATATGGCTAAGAATTCCGTCCCTGAAGATACCCCGCTCATCCGGCAGTTTTTCGAAGTGAAGGCCCAGTATCCCGAGGCCATCCTGCTCTACCGGGTCGGGGACTTCTATGAAACATATTCGGACGACGCCCTGGTCGCCGCCAAGGTGCTGGGAATCGTCCAGACCCGCAAATCCAACGGAGACAAGCCCCCCGTGGCGATGGCGGGCTTCCCGCACCATGCCCTGGAAGTCTATCTTCCGAAACTCGTCCGCGCCGGTTACAAGGTTGCGGTCTGCGACCAGTTGGAAGACCCGAAACTGACCGGCCGGAAACTGGTCAAGCGCGGGGTGACCGACCTGGTCACGCCGGGCGTCGCTTTCGGCGAGTCCATGCTGGAGCAGAAGCAGAACAACTTCCTCGCCGGCCTGACCTGGCACAAGGACCGCTTCGGCCTGGCCCTGGTCGATGTCTCGACCGGAACCTTCCAGGTCGCACAGGGCGGAAAGGAGTACGTCGCGACCTTGATCTCGACCCTGGCGCCCAAGGAAATCGTCGTCTCCCGCGGTGACGAGAAATATGTCCGCGAACAGTTCGGGGACGACCTGTATGTCTCGACGGTCGAAGAGTGGGCGTTCGTCTATGACGCCGCCGTCAACCGGCTTTGCAAGCAACTGAAAGTCGAATCCCTGAAAGGATATGCCGTCGAGAATTTCCCCCTGGCCCTCTGTGCCGCCGGCGCCCTGCTGGTCTATCTGGAACAGACCTGCCATCCGGGATTGAAGAACATCTGCTCGGTCGGCCGCATCGACGAAGGGACCTTCGTCTGGATGGACAAGTTCACCCTCCGCAACCTGGAGGTTTTCCAAAGCGCCGCTCCGGACGGCGTCAGCCTGATTAGCGTGGTGGACCGCTGCTGCAGCCCGATGGGCGCGCGGCTGCTGCGTACCTGGCTGGCCATGCCGGTGATGGACCTCGGCGAATTGAACGACCGCTATGACATCGTGGACCATTTCCTTGCACAGCCGGAGGACCGTGCCGACCTGCAGGGACGCATCGGCGACATCGGCGACCTGGACCGCATCCTGGCCCGCGCCGCCGCCGGCAAGATCGCTCCGCGCGAAGTCCGGCAGCTCGGCCGCGGCCTGGCCCAGACCGGACCGCTCCGCGCGCTCTGCTCCGGGAAAGGCGTGGATGCACTGGACCGGCTCGCCGCACGGCTCCAGGGCAGCGACACGCTCTGCCAGGAGATCTTCCGCACCCTCGCGGCCGAACCGGCCGCCCAGCTCGGCAAGGGAGACGTCATCGGCGAGGGCGTGGATCCGGAACTGGACGAACTGCGCCACATCGCCCACGGCGGCAAGCAGTACCTGCTCGAAATGCAGCAGCGTGAGAGCGAACGCACCGGCATTCCCTCGCTGAAAATCAGTTACAACAACGTCTTCGGCTATTACCTCGAGGTCCGCAACACCTACAAGGACAAGGTCCCGCCGGAGTGGGTCCGCAAGCAGACCCTGGTCGGCGCCGAGCGCTACATCACCCAGGAACTGAAGGAATACGAAGAGAAGATCCTCGGGGCCGAGGAACGGATCTATACCCTGGAGAGCCGGCTCTACCAGGAACTGGTCGCCAAGGTCCAGGACCATATCGCCGTCATCCAGTCGGATGCCCGGATCATCGCCCGGCTCGACGTCCTCGCCGGCTTCGCCCAGCTCGCCGCCGACCGGCACTACTGCCGGCCCGAGATGACAGGAGGCCTGGAACTGGACATCAAGGCCGGCCGCCATCCCGTCATCGAGACCCTGATGAAGCCCGGCGAAGAATATGTCCCCAACGACATCCACCTCGACGCCGACAAGCAGCAGATCATCATCCTGACCGGCCCCAACATGGCCGGCAAGTCCGCCCTTCTGCGGCAGACGGCCCTCATCGTCCTGCTCGCCCAAACGGGCTGTTTCGTCCCCGCCGACGCCGCCCGGATCGGCTGGTTCGACAAGATCTTCACCCGCGTCGGCGCGACCGACAACATTTCCCGCGGCGAATCGACGTTCATGGTCGAGATGCTCGAGACCTCCATGATCCTGCACAATCTCAGCGAACGCTCGCTGGTGCTGCTGGACGAGATCGGCCGCGGCACGTCGACCTACGACGGCATGAGCATCGCGCGGGCGATCGTGGAATACATCCATGAATACGGCAAGGGCGCCAAGACCCTCTTCGCCACCCATTACCACGAACTCAACGACCTGGCGGCCATCTACCCGCGGGTCAAGAACTTCCATGTCAGCGTCAAGGAAGTCGGCAAGCAGGTCCTCTTCCTGCGCAAACTCGCCGAAGGCGGATCCGCCCACAGTTTCGGCATCCATGTCGCCCGGCTCGCAGGCATGCCCCGCGAAGTCCTGGACAGCGCCGAGAAGACCCTCGCAGCCCTCGAAGCCGCCGATCCCGCCGCGCTGCCGGCAGGCACCTCCGGAGAAGCCGCCCGCCCCGGTGTCCGTACCGCCCGCAAGGACCAGTTCGGCAAGATCCGGAAGGCCTATACCATCCCGGAAGGGACGGTCGAAAGCGACGGATCCATCCAGCTCTCGCTGTTCCAGCTCGATGACCCGACCCTCAGTTCCCTGCGCGCCCGCCTGGAAGGCGCCGACCTCAACAACATGACCCCGCTGCAGGCCTTCGACATGCTCCGGGACATGAAAAAAGAACTTGGGGTGTAAGAAAAACTTTAATGAAATCTTTGATTATGAGAACGTTGCATTTCTCGCTCTTCAAGACCGCCGCGGCCTTGGCCACCCTTTTGCTTTCGGTCACGGCACTGGCCGCCGACAAGACCTACACCCTGGCATCGCCGGACGGTCGTCTCGGCGTCACCGTCAGCGCCGGCAGCCAGCTTACCTATACCGTCTCCTGCGGCGGGATCCAGCTGCTCGCACCCTCTCCGGTCTCCATGACCCTGGACGGCGGCCGCGCCTTCGGCCCCGGCGACAAGGTCCGCAAGGTCACCCGGCGCCAGGCCGACGACTGGCTGGACGCCCCCGTTTATAAGAAATCCCGCGTCCGGGACCATTTCAACGAAATGACCCTGGCCTTCCAGGAATTCGACCTGGTTTTCCGGGCCTATGACGCCGGCGTCGCCTACCGCTTCGTCAGCAAGCTCAAGGGAGACTTCCTCGTCGAGGCGGAACAGGCCGATTTCACCTTCCCGGCCGACTGGAACGCCTGGTTCCCCTATACCCGTGAATGCCAGACCTATGAAGAGCAGTTCTATACATCCTTCGAGAACACCTATACCCACGGGACACTGCGTTCCTGGGACCCCGACCGGCTGGTCTTCCTTCCGCTGGTCGTCGAGGCGCCGCAGGGCATCAAGGTGCTCGTCACCGAGTCCGACCTGCTCGACTATCCGGGCATGTACCTGCGCAACAAGGAACGGGACACCGTCCTGAAAGGCGTCTGGGCCCCGTATCCGAAAGAAGTGGAACAAGGCGGACACAACATGCTGCAGGGCGTGGTGAAGAGCCGCGAGGCATACATCGCGAAGGCCTCCGGCGCGACCGCCTTCCCGTGGCGCATCGTCAATGTCGCGACGGAAGACAAGCAATTGACCGACAACGACCTGCCCTGGCTGCTCGGACGCCCGTCCCAGGGAGATTTCTCCTGGGTCAAGCCCGGAAAGGTCGCCTGGGACTGGTGGAATGACTGGAACGTATACGGCGTGGACTTCCGTGCCGGCATCAACAACGACACCTACAAATATTACATCGACTTTGCCGCCAGCCAGGGCATCGAATACGTGATTCTGGACGAAGGCTGGGCCGTCAACCTGCAGGCCGACCTGCTCCAGGTCATTCCGGAGATCGACCTCCCGATGCTGGCCCGCCATGCACAGAGCAAGGGCGTGGGCCTGATTCTCTGGGCCGGCTACTGGGCTTTCGACCGTGACATGGAAGCCGTCTGCAAGCATTACGCAGACATGGGCATCAAGGGCTTCAAGATCGACTTCATGGACCGGGACGACCAGGTCGTCGTGGACTTCTACCGCCGGGCCGCCGAGACCTGCGCCAAGTACCACATGCTGGCCGACTTCCACGGTGCCTTCAAGCCGTCCGGCCTCAACCGGACCTGGCCGAACGTCGTCAACTTCGAAGGTGTCTACGGTCTCGAGCAGATGAAATGGGGCGGGGCCGACCTGGCCCAGGTCAACTATGATGTCACCATCCCGTTCATCCGCATGTCCGCAGGCCCGATGGACTATACCCAGGGAGCCATGCGCAACGCCACCCGCAGCAATTTCCGCCCGGTCAACACCGAAGGCATGAGCCAGGGCACCCGCTGCCACCAGCTGGCCGAATACGTGATTTTCGACTCACCGCTCAACATGCTCTGTGACAGCCCCTCCAACTACCTGCAGGAGCCCGAGTGCACCCGGTACATCGCCGAGATTCCGACCGTATGGGACGAGACCGTCGCCCTTGACGGAAAGATCGGAGAGTACGTGGTGACCGCACGCCGCAAAGGCGACACCTGGTATGTCGGCGCCCTGACGAACTGGACGCCACGTGACCTGGTCATCGACCTGGGCTTCCTGCCGGAAGGATCCTGGCAGATGGACATCTTCCAGGACGGCGTCAATGCCGACCGGGCCGCCCGCGACTACAAGCGTGTCAGCGCGACGGCAGGAAAATCCTGCTCCGTGCACCTCGCCCCCGGCGGCGGATGGACCGCGAAGATTACAAGAAATTAGTCAGGAAAATCATCAGCACGGCCAGCGGGGCTACATACTTCAGGATGAAGTAGAAGAACCCGAAACAGGCCGAATTCCCCTTTAATGTACCGCCGTTCGTGAACTCGTCATGGACGGCGGTCTTCGGCATCTTCCAGCCCACGAAGAGCACCGCTAGCAAGCCGCCGACGGTCAGCAGGAAGTTCGACGAGAACATGTCCAGGAAATCGAAGATCCCGCGCCCGAACAGGTGCAGCCCGGACAGCGGGCCGAAGGAAAGCGAGCATAGGACGCCGACAGCCCAGGTTGCCCCGAAAATGACGCCGCAGGCCTTCCTGCGATGCATCTTCTTCTCTTCGATCAGGTACGCCACCCCGACTTCCAGCAGCGAAACCGACGAAGTCATGGCCGCGAACAGGATGGTCACGAAAAACAGGATGGCCGCGGTGGAACTGACCGCCGGCATGGTCTGGCCCATCTGGTGGAAAATATACGGCAGGGTGTCGAAGATCAGGCCCGGACCCGAAGCGGGACCGATGCCCGCGGCGAAGACGGCCGGCATGATGGCAAAGCCCGCCAGCAGGGCGAACAGCAGGTCGGAAACCGCCGTTCCGACGCCCGATACCAGCAGGTTCTCGTCCTTGTGGACATAGGAAGAATAAGTGATGATGATGCCCATGCCCAGCGAGAGGGAATAGAAGGACTGTCCGAGCGCGGTCACGAAACTGCGGGCCGTCAGTTTGGAGAAATCGGGCTTCAGCAGATAGTCCACGCCGGCTTTCGCGCCGGGAAGGGTCATGGAATAGACCGCGATGACCACGATCAGCACGAACAGGACCGGCAGGCAGATCTTGCTGAACTTCTCGATGCCTCCCTTGACACCGAGCATGACGACCAGGATGCTGGCTCCCAGAAATAGCGTATGGAACAGCAGCGGCGTCCAGGTCGAGGAGACCAGGGCCCCGAACATTCCGTCCGGAGATTCCCGTACGAAACTCAGCGACAGCGCCTTGAACAGATAGTCCAGCGACCAGCCGCCGATTACGCTATAGTAGGAGACGATGACCAGCGGCGTCAGGACGGACAGGTAGCCCAGCCACTTCCAGTGCGTTCCGGGAGCGAGCCGTTCCATCGCCCCGCGGCAGTTGGCGCCGCTCCGCCGCCCGATGATGCTTTCGCCCAGAAAGATCGGCAGCGACAGGAACAGGGTGCAGAAAATATAGACCAGGATGAAGGCCGCTCCGCCGTTCTCGCCGACGATATACGGAAAACGCCAGATGTTGCCCAGCCCGATCGCCGATCCGGCCAGGGCCATGATGACGGCAGCGCGGCTGCCGAAGGTTTCACGGGATTGGCTCATAGGAACAGATTGGTCAGGAAGATCACGACGATGGCGGCGGGGGCGATGTACCGGATCAGGAAATACAGCAGGCCGAAGGCCTTGCCGGCCTTCAGTTCCTCCCGGACGTCGGCGCGCTTCATGTACCACCCCGCGAAGAGGGTGAACAGCAGGCCGCCGAAGGCCATCAGGAAGTTGGAAGTCAGTTTGTCACAGAAAGAGAACAGGGCGTCGGACATGGCACAGAGCGCCCCCAGCGTCCAGCAGCCGGCGAAAAGGATGGCGACCGCCTTGCCCCGGGAAAGGTGCTTTTCCTCCACCAGGTAAGCCACGCCTACCTCCAGCATGGAAATGGCCGAAGACACCGCGGCGACCAGGATCGTCAGGAAGAAGAGGATGGACACCAGGCCGGACAGCCACGGGGTAGCCGCGCCCATCTTGGCAAAAATGAAGGGCAGGGTTTCGAAGACCAGGCCCGGTCCGGCGGCCGGCTCGATTCCGGCGGCGAAGACGGCCGGCATGACGGCGAAGCCCGCGATCAGGGCGAACAACAGGTCGAACGTGGCGGTACCCACGCCGGAACGCAGCAGGTTCTCGTCCTTGTGGACATAGGAGGCGTATGTCAGGATGGTCCCGACGCCGAGCGACAGGGAGAAGAAACTCTGGCCCATGGCAGACGCGACCGCCGCAGAAGTCAGTTTCGAGAAGTCCGGCTTCAACAGATAATCCACGCCCGCCTTCGACCCGGGCAGGGTCAGGGCGTAAACCATGATGAACACGATCAGCAGGAAGAGGATCGGCATGGTCCAGGTCGAGAACTTCTCGATGCCCTTCTTGACACCCGCCACGACGATCAAGGCACAGATGCCCAGGAAGACCGTATGGCAGGCAAGCGGTCCCCAAAGCGAGGAGGTGAAGGACCCGAAGAATCCCATGATCTGGTCCTGGTCACCCGACGAGAAACTGAAAGTCAGGGATTTAAGCAGGAATTCGACGGACCATCCTCCCACGACACTGTAATAGGAGAGGATGATCAGCGGGGAAAGGACGGTCAGCAGGCCGAGCCAGCGCCAGGGGGTGCCGGGCGCCAGTTGCTGCATGGCCCCGAACGTCCCCTTGTGGGTCTTGCGGCCGATGACCGCTTCCGACAGGAAAATCGGCAGGGAAATCACCAGGGTCGAGAGCAGGTAGACGATGATGAAGGCGGAACCGCCTCCCTGGCCTACCATGTAAGGAAACCGCCAGATGTTGCCCAGCCCGATCGCCGATCCGGCCATCGCCATGATGACCGCAAACCGGCTCCCGAAAGTTTCTCGATTGTCCATAAGTCAAGTTCGTTCTGAGGAGGATCAGCGCCGGCGATACACCACGAATTCGTAGGTCAGGCCGGAAACGGGATCCGTATGGGTCTCGGAGGTGGAGGCAGGATACCAGACGTCCGGGTCGATCTGGGGAAAGAAGGCGTCGGCGTCCTCGACGGCATCATGCACGTGGGTGATATACAAGGCGTCGACCGTCTGCATCGCCTCGGCGTAGGTATAGGCGCCGCCCATGACGAAGCACTTCGGGTCTTCCGCCCCTTCGCAGGCCTTTTCCGCTGCCGCGAAGGCCTCGTCGAGGGATTCCACCACCACGACCTTTTCGGGGGCTTCCGGCCATGGGAAGATGGAAATCACGATGTTGGTACGGCGGGGCAGCGGACGGCCGATGGACTGGAACGTCATCCAGCCCATGATGACCGGGTGTCCGGTTGTCTGTTCCCGGAAATACTTCATGTCTTCAGGAAGGCTCCAGAGGAGCTGGTTCTTACGGCCGATGGCGTAATTGTCGGCGACCGCCACGATCAGGCATTTTTCCATTGTCATACGGCAACAGGGGCTTTGATGGCCGGCCACGGGTCGTAGCCTTCCAGGGTGAAATCTTCGTATTTGAAAGAGAACAGGTCCTTGACCTCCGGGTTGAGCCGCATCACCGGCAGTTTGCGGGGCTCGCGGGAGAGCTGCTCGCGCACCTGGTCGAAATGATTGAGATAGATATGCGTATCTCCGGTAGTGTGGATGAATTCCCCGGGCTGCAGGCCGGTAACCTGGGCGATCATCAGCGTCAGCAGGGCATAGGAGGCGATGTTGAACGGAACGCCGAGGAAGGTGTCCGCGCTGCGTTGGTAGAGCTGACAGGAAAGCTTTCCGTCCGCCACATAGAACTGGAAAAGGCAGTGGCAGGGCGGTAATGCCATCTTCTCCACCTCCGCCGGGTTCCAGGCCGTCACGAGCATGCGGCGGGAATCGGGGTTGCGGCGGATGGTTTCCACCACCTGCGCCAGCTGGTCGATGCTCCGGCCGTCCGGGGCGGGCCAGCTGCGCCACTGGTGGCCGTAGACCGGCCCCAGGTCTCCGTTCTCGTCGGCCCATTCATCCCAAATCGTCACGCCGTGGTCTTTCAGGTACTTGATGTTTGTGTCTCCTGCGATGAACCACAGCAGTTCGTAGATGATGGACTTCAGATGCACCTTCTTGGTCGTCAACAGCGGAAAGCCTTCGGCCAGGTCGAACCGCATCTGGTGGCCGAAGACACTCTTCGTGCCGACGCCGGTCCGGTCATGCTTGACCGTCCCTTCGTCCATGATGCGCCGCAACAGGTCCAGGTATTGTTTCATCGTACAGAGAATGCGAAGATGATAGCCTCTTCATAGGTCTCGCCCGGCCGCAGGACGGTCGTCGGATAGTCCTCCTTGTTCGGGCTGTCCGGGAAATGCTGACACTCCAGGGCGACGGCGCCATAGTCATGGAAGATCCGGCCACCATGGGCGACAGGACAGCCTTCCAGCCAGTTGCCCGTATAGACCTGAACGCCCGGCTGGGTAGTCAGGACTTCCACGCAACGTCCGTTCTTCGGAGAATAGAGTTCCGCTGCCCGCTGGAGCTGACCCGGCTCATAGTCGTCCAGCACCCAGCAGTGGTCATAGCCCTTGCCGATCTTCAGCGCCTCGAAATCCGCGTGCAGGTCCTGCCCGATGGGCTTTGGATTGACGAAGTCCATCGGCGTCCCGGCCACCGGCTCGGAGTCACCCAGCGGGATCTGGGTCGGATCGGTCGGCAGGTATTCGGAAGCGTTGAGGGTCAGTTCATGACCGCCGATATCCTCGGAACCGTCAAGGTTGAAATAGGTATGGTTTGTCAGGTTGACCACGGTCGGTGCATCGGTTTCAGCGGTGTAGGTGATCCGCAGGGAGTTGTCTTCATCCCACTCATAGCGGACCACGGCCTTGAGATTGCCGGGATAACCGGCTTCGCCGTCCGCAGCGTCGTACAGGAATTCTACGGCCTCCCCGTCAATGCGGCTCTCCCACACCTGGTTCTGGAATCCCTTCGGACCTCCGTGCAGGTGATTGGGACCGTTGTTGATGGGAAGTTCATATTCCTTCCCGTCCAGTGTGAAATGTCCCTTCGCAATGCGGTTGGCAAAGCGGCCGGGGGTCTTGCCGGCGCACGGTCCGTCGGCAAAATAGCTCATCGGATCGTCATAGCCAAGGATCACATTCTCCATCTTCCCGTCCTTGTCGGGAACGACGACAGATACGATGCCAGCGCCGACGCTAGAAAGCTCGACATACGCCCCGCTGGCATTGGTCAGACGGTATTTGAAAATCTCTTTTCCTTCCGGGGTCTTGCCCCATAGTTCCTTAGTGGTTGCCATAATATGTGTTTTTGTGTTTGTCGGGTTACAGCTGCTCCAGGGCGGCGAAGAGTTTCTCGGGGGGAACGTCTTTGAGCAGCACGTTCTTGTCCGCATCCAGCAGATACAGGGACGGGATGGCACGCACGGCATAGAGCAGGTCCGTCCGGATGGCATAGTCCGGATCATAGCCGGAGAACCATGTCGCCGGATAGTTCACAGCATATGCCTTCCAGTCGTCCAGTTCGCTGTCGATATAGACGTTCACCACGGCCAGCGCGCCGCCGCCGATCAGCGCGGAAACACGCGGGCTGGCTTGCAGCTGGTCGATGATCGCCTTGCACGCCTCGCACCCCGGGTTGCTGAAAAACAGCAGCGTATGGGGTGCCTTAACGCTGTACAGGGTCCGGGTGCGGCCTTTCAGGTCCGTGAACCGGAAGTCCGCGGCGGGCGTCCCGATCCGGTTGAGCCGGCAGGTCGCGGCGTCGAAGTCATAGGCATGTTTCATCTCCGGACGGATCACGTCCGAAGCCGCCAGCCGTTCCACGAACGGAAGGTAGTGTTCTTCGCTGCGGACCGGAGAGTTCGGATCATAGAGATATTTCTCCGTAAACTCCACCAGCGTCTCGAAGAGGTTCGAGGCCGTGTCCGCCCGTTCGCAGAGCGCCGCACGGTCATAGAGCCGGATCATGGCCTTTTCCGCCGTCGCAGGTGCGACCTGGTCCAGCAAAGTGGCAAACAGGCCATATTGATCCTCGACGGCGTCCTTCTTCACACCTTTCACCAGGGCCGAATCACAGACGCCCGTACGGGTCGTATCGGTGAAGGCGTCCCAGAAATGCAGGACGACATAATCCGTCCGTTCCTGGGGATCCTGGATAACACCGGGAACCTGGACTTGGGGGAAAGCGACCGGTTCCGGCGCCTTCCGGGCCGGGCCGTTCGCACAGGCGGCCGCCAGCAGGACGGCCGGGAGATATAGGAAAAACTTTCGCATTTATGCAAATGTACGGATTTTCTCCGAATTGTATCCGGTCGGGCCGTATCAGAAATCAATGCTGAACACGCCGCCGATCCACGTGCGCCGGAGCTTGATGCCGCGGCTCGCGATCACGTCATATTCCGGACCGCCGTTCCAATCGAAGACGAAACCGGCGGACGTCGGGAACGGCAGCCAGAGGAAGTGGGCCATCCGGGCCGTCACCTCGGCGCCGGCACTCAGCAGCGAACCGGTGCCCGTATAACCGCGGCCATAGCGCAGGAAGGTCCAGTCCACGTGGGGCTTGACCACGAAATGTGTGA
>JBGUXJ010000190.1:0-4443 GCA_045222055.1 Candidatus Cryptobacteroides sp.
GCTCACCTCGGTCATTCGGCTCACGACGATGTCCTGCGGACCGTTTTCGGTCTCGCGCTGGATGGTACGGAGCTCTTCGAAGACCAGCTTGCCGTCGTACTTGGCCTCGATGGAGGAATCTGCCGCGGTGCTGGAAGCGGTACCACCGACGTGGAAGGTACGCAGGGTCAGCTGGGTACCCGGTTCACCGATGGACTGTGCGGCGATAACGCCCACCACTTCGCCCTTCTCGACCATCCGGCTGGTAGCCAGGTTGCGGCCGTAGCACTTCGCGCAGACACCCTTGCGGGATTCGCACGTGAGGACGGAACGGATTTCGACCTGCTCGATCGGGAGGCTGTCGATGAGGGCGGCAACGTCCTCTTTGATTTCCTCGCCGGCCGGGATGATCAGTTCGCCCGTGAGCGGGTTGATGATATCGTGGACGGAAGTACGGCCCAGGATGCGCTCGCCGAGGGATTCGACGATTTCGTCCTTGTTCTTGATGGCCGTGGCGATGAGGCCGCGGAGGGTACCGCAATCCTCTTCGGTAATGATCACATCGTGCGACACATCCACCAGACGGCGGGTCAGGTAACCGGCATCCGCCGTCTTCAAGGCGGTATCGGCCAGACCCTTACGGGCACCGTGCGTGGAGATGAAGTACTCAAGCACCGTCATACCCTCCTTCAGGTTGGAGATAATCGGGTTTTCGATAATTTCGGCTCCGCCGCCACCGGACTTCTGCGGCTTGGCCATCAGGCCTCGCATACCGCAGAGCTGTTTGATCTGCTGGGTGGAACCACGGGCACCGGAATCCAGCATCATATAGACCGGATTGAAGCCCTGCTGGTCTGCGGAGATCTGTTTCTCCACGATACCGGTAAGGCGGTTGTCAATACTGGTCCAAAGGTCGATGACCTTGTTGTAACGCTCGTTGTTGGTGATGAAGCCCATCGCGTAGTTGTTCTTGATGTCTTCCACCTGGGCGTAACCCGCGTCGATGAGGCTGGTCTTCTCGGCCGGGATGATCACGTCACCCAGGTTGAAGGAGATGCCGGCGCGGAAAGCCTGGTCGTATCCGAGGTTCTTGATATCGTCGAGGAACTGTGCCGTGCGGGTCACACCGGTGTGCTTGATGACCTCGGTGATGATCTTGCGGAGGGCCTTCTTGCCCAGGACTTCGTTTACGAACGGAACCTCATCGGGAACAAACTGGTTCACGATGATGCGGCCCGGCGTGGTCTCGACCATGTGGGTTCCCTTGGAGGGATCCAGCTTGTCGACCGGCAGGCGGACGGCGATCTTGGCATGCATAGCCACAGCCTTCTCGTTGTAGGCGATAATCACCTCTTCAGGGCCGTAGAAACGCATCTTTTCACCCTTGGCACCCGGACGGATCTTGGTGATGTAGTACAGACCCAGCACCATATCCTGGGAAGGAACGGTGATCGGGGTACCGTTGGCAGGGTTGAGGATGTTCTGGCTACCCAGCATGAGCAGGGAGGCCTCCATGATGGCGGCGTTGCCCAGCGGGAGGTGGACAGCCATCTGGTCACCGTCGAAGTCGGCATTGAAAGCCGTACAGGCGAGCGGATGCAGCTGGATGGCCTTTCCTTCGATCATGCGCGGCTGGAAAGCCTGGATACCCAGACGGTGCAGGGTCGGTGCACGGTTCAGGAGCACCGGATGGCCCTTCATCACATTTTCGAGGATATCCCAGATGACCGGATCCTTGCGGTCCACGATCTTCTTGGCGCTCTTGACCGTCTTCACGATACCGCGCTCGATGAGTTTGCGGATGATGAACGGCTTGTACAGCTCGGCCGCCATGAACTTCGGCAGACCGCACTCGTGCATGTTCAGCTCCGGACCTACGACGATAACCGAACGGGCGGAATAGTCCACACGTTTACCGAGCAGGTTCTGGCGGAAGCGGCCCTGCTTGCCTTTCAGGGAGTCGGACAGGGACTTGAGGGCCCGGTTAGACTCGCTCTTGACGGCGCTCGATTTCTTGGAGTTGTCGAACAGGGAATCGACGGCTTCCTGGAGCATACGCTTCTCGTTGCGGAGAATCACCTCGGGAGCCTTGATTTCGATGAGCTTCTTCAGACGGTTGTTGCGGATGATGACGCGGCGGTACAGGTCGTTCAGGTCGGAGGTCGCGAAACGGCCGCCGTCCAGCGGTACCAGCGGACGCAGGTCCGGAGGCGTAACCGGAATCACCTTCATGATCATCCACTCGGGACGGTTCTTGTCCTTGGACTCCTGGAACCATTTGACCACGCTCAGGCGCTTGAGGATTTCCGTCTTGCGCTGCTGCGAGGTCTCGGTGTGCATCCGGATGCGGAGATCCTTGGCCAGGGCATCGATATCGATCTCTTTCAGAAGATCATAGATACCTTCCGCACCCATCTTCGCGATGAACTTGTCCGGATCATCGGCGGGAAGCAGACTGTTGTCGGGCAGTTTGGCGGTAACATCGACATATTCCTCTTCGGAGAGGAGGTCCATTTTCTCCAGACCGCTCTTTCCGGGACGGATGACGATGTATTTTTCGTAATAGATCACCGATTCCAGCTTCTTGGCGGGAATGCCGAGGAGGGCGGAAATCTTGTTCGGAGCGCTCTTGAAGTACCAGATATGCGCCACGGGAACGGTGAGGGTGATGTGACCCATGCGTTCGCGGCGGACTTTCTTCTCGGTAACTTCCACGCCGCAGCGGTCGCAGACGATGCCGCGGTAGCGGATCCGCTTGTATTTTCCGCAGTAGCACTCGTAGTCCTTGGTGGGACCGAAGATCTTCTCGCAGAAGAGGCCGTCGCGCTCGGGCTTGTAGGTCCGGTAGTTGACGGTTTCCGGCTTGAGGACTTCGCCACAGGAACGCTCGGTGATGTCTTCGGGCGATGCAAGCGAAATGCTGATTCGCTGGAAGTTGTTCTTTGCCTTGTTGTCCTTATTGTTGAAAGTAGGCATATGCTGTTTTATAAAAAGGTCTTACATCAATTAATCCAAGGTTACCTTCAGGCCCAGGCCCCTGAGTTCATGCAGGAGCACGTTCAGGGATTCGGGGATACCGGGAGCCGGCATCGGGTCGCCCTTCACGATGGCTTCGTAGGTCTTGGACCGGCCCGTCACGTCATCGGACTTGACGGTGAGGATCTCCTGGAGGACATTGGCAGCACCGAAGGCTTCGAGTGCCCAGACCTCCATTTCACCGAAGCGCTGGCCGCCGAACTGGGCTTTACCGCCGAGCGGCTGCTGGGTGATGAGGGAGTACGGTCCGATGGAACGGGCGTGCATCTTGTCGTCCACCATGTGGCCGAGCTTGATCATGTAAATCACACCCACGGTGGCAGGCTGGTCGAACCAGTCGCCGGTACCGCCGTCGCGCAGGTAGGTCTTACCGAAGCGCGGCACGCCGGCCTTGTCGGTGTATTCGCAAATCTCGTCGATGCTGGCACCGTCGAAGATCGGGGTGGAGAACTTCAGGCCGAGTTCGCTGCCCGCCCAACCGAGGACGGTCTCGTAAATCTGGCCCAGGTTCATACGGGAAGGCACACCCAGCGGGTTCAGGACGATGTCCACCGGCGTACCGTCCTCAAGGAACGGCATGTCTTCCTGGCGGACGATCTTCGCCACGATACCCTTGTTTCCGTGCCGTCCGGCCATCTTGTCACCCACGGTGATCTTGCGTTTCTTGGCGATATAGACCTTGGCCAGCTGCATGACTCCGTTGGGGAGTTCGTCGCCGACTTTGATCTTGTCCATCTCCCGCTTGCAGGCAGCCTCCGCCACCTTGACGGTGATGCAGAAGTTGTTGATAAGCTCGCGGATGAGGGCGTTGGTCGCCTCGTCGGAGGTCCACTTATTGGAATTGATGTTGTTGTAGTCGATGTCGCGGAGAGCGTCGGCCTTGATTTCCTTGCCCTTCGGGTTGATTTCCACGCCGTAGAGGTCGCTGATACCGACGCTCTTGCGGCCCTTCGTCAGGACGGAAAGCTTCTGGATGAACTCGTTGCGGAGTTTGGCCACCGAAGCATCGAAGGCTTCCTGCTTGGCATCCAGGCGGGCTTTCTGCTCGGCCTTGGCGCTGCGCTTGTTCTCTTTGCCGACTTTCGCGTAGAGGGCGGTCTTGATCACGGTGCCGCTCAGGGAAGGATTCGCCTTCAGGGAAGCGTCCTTGACGTCACCGGCCTTGTCGCCGAAGATCGCCTTGAGGAGTTTCTCTTCCGGGGACGGATCGCTTTCACCCTTCGGGGTGATCTTACCGATCATGATGTCGCCCGGCTCGATGTGGGCGCCAATCCGGATGATGCCGTTCTCGTCCAGGTCCTTGGTCGCATCTTCGCTGACGTTCGGAATGTCGGAGGTAAGCTCTTCCATGCCGCGCTTGGTTTCGCGGACCTCGGTCAGGTATTCGTCCACGTGGACGGAGGTGAGGATATCCCACTTCACCATTTC
>JBGUXJ010000191.1:0-4026 GCA_045222055.1 Candidatus Cryptobacteroides sp.
CGGATCCGGCTGGATCAGGCCATGCACATCGACGGGGAACGCTTCGACGGTTTCCTGGCCTACACCTGCGTGGCCGGCGCGGCGACGCTCTCGGTGGGCGGCGATCCGGTTACCTATGTCATCGGAAAGGGGGAGACCCTGCTGGTCCCGGCTGAGAGCCCGGACCTGGTCCTGGTTCCGCAGGACCGGACGACGGTCCTCCTGGAGACGACGGCCCATGGCGGCGCGGAGCCGGACTCCTATATCAATACCGACGCTGAACCTTACCTGGAAGGGGAGGACTACAGCAAGGACGAGGACCTGGACGACCGGATCGACTGGTCCCTCGCGCATCCCGACGTGTAATTGCAGAATCTGTTAATTATCTGATACCATGGCAGATGTAACCCGACTTGACAAATACCTCTGGTCCATCCGGATCTTCAAGACCCGGAGCGATGCGACCGAAGCCTGCAAGGGCAACAAGGTCCGGGTGGGCGGCGTGCCCGCCAAACCCTCGAAGATGATCAAGATCGGAGATGTGCTGGAAGTGCGCAAAGGCGTCGTCCAGTACACCTACCGGGTCAAGGCGCTGACCGAGCATCGGCTGGGTGCCAAACTGGTGCCGGACTTCGCGGAAAACCTGACTCCGCAGGCCGAACTGGACAAACTCAAGGCACCGGTCGAGACCTTCTTCCTGCGGCGTGACCGTGGTGCCGGCCGGCCGACGAAGAAAGACCGCCGGGAAATGGACGCCGCCTGGGACGCCCTTGATTTCGAGGAGATTCCGGACGACATCGCCGCCCGCTTCGGCATCACCGACGAAGATGACCTTTAGTTCTGCGCCGCATCGACATAGGCCTGCATGACCTTGGTCGGACGGCCGTCCTGCTTGAAGGCACCCAGCGCATAACCGGCGCCGGCACGGGCCTCCGGGGCCCAGTAGAAAATGCCTTTGCAGTGGCCGTCCGTGTTGTCACGGGACTCCTTGATGACGCGCGAGAACTGCCGGTAGGCCTCCTCGTTGACCGCCTCGTCGGTTGAACTGACTTCAAATCCGGTCTCCACGATCATGGATTCCTTGCCGAAGCGCTCATAGACATGTTTGATGTTGGCGATGCAGTCGGAAATGACGCCGTCCGCATCGTCCCGGCCGCCTTCCTTCGCCGCCCAGTACGGATACAGGGACATGCCGACCATGTCGTAATGTGTTCCATACTGTTCGAGTACACCCAGGTTAAAGTCATACAGGTCCTGGTCATAGCCATTGTCCAGGTGAACGATCGTGATGATGTTGGGGAAAACGCTCTTGGCGGCCTTGTAGCCTTCCTGGATAAAGCCGGCGTACTGCTCCGGTTCGAGCCGGATATGGCCCATATGCGCTTCCAGTCCCTCTTCCAGCGTCTTGGGCGGCTCCTGGCCACGTTCGCGGCGTTTGGGAGTCCAGAGAAGGCCGTTGCTGGTCTCGTTGCCGATCTGGACCCATTTGGGCTCGATGCCGTTGTCTTTCAGGTACTGGAGCACCTCGGCCGTATGGTTGTACAGATCCTTTTTCATGGTCTCGTAGTCATGGCCCAACCAGGCTTCGGGAATGGGTTGTTTGCCTGGATCGGCCCAGGAGTCGGCATAGTGGAAATCCACCATGATAGCCATGCCCAAGGCTTTCGCTTTCAAGCAGTTCGCCAGAAGGTCTTCCTTATCGCACATACCGGCATGGTTGATGACTTCCGGCTCTTGCGGAGCGGCTTCCCCCGGACGGGGACCCCGGCGGAAAGGCCTCGGATTGACCCATACGCGGTAGCGGGCTGCATTCAGCCCCATCTTCTGCATGAGTTCGGTCAGTTCGTAGGTCTCGTCGCCTTCGAAATCCATCAGCCGCTGGCCACGGGCGTCCATTCCGTTGGCTGTGCTGATATCTGCTCCCAGCCAGTAGGCCGGCTCAGCCTGTTTGCCGGAAGGTTTGCATCCGGCCAGCGCCGCTCCTACGAGAGCGACAACGATGATTTTGCAGAAAGTTTTCATATTTCTCAGATTTTAGCAAGATAGGAAAAAGTGCAGAATATAGGGTCACGTTCGATAGTTTTTTTATTTATTTTTGCTAAAAGAGATTTCTTATATGAAAAAGATTCTGTTGGCTGCAGCCCTCGCCACCTGCGTGACGATGGCTTGCGCGAAAGCCCCGAAAGGGGAGAGTATTGAAATGAAGTCCGCCAGGAAAACCGTGCTGAACGTGTCGGTGGACGGTCAGCCCCTGAAGGTGACCTGGTACGTAGACAACTACGTCCGGAACCCCAACTGGCCCGAAGACCAGCTGATTAATATTTATATTCCCGAGAATGCCACCAAGGCGTCTCCGATTCTTTTCCATGTCAACAATAGTGGCTGGATGAGTAATACCTATCCGAAGAATACCGTGGTGGACGGCCGCGACTATGACGGAACCAACGACAAGACCGGCGCTGCACTCCGGGAGGGATTTGTCGTAGTTTCCTATGGCTGCCGGAGCCGGGTGAATGCACCTGTCGAAGGAAAATATCTCGGCCATTCTCCTGCCACCATGACCGATACCAAGGCGGCAATCCGTTACCTGCGTCACAACCGGAAAGCCCTCCCGGCCGGCAATACGGACCGGATCATTATCACCGGTACCTCCGGTGGCGGTGCCCTGTCCACGGTCATCGCGGCCAGCGGCAACAGTCCGGATTATTATCCTTCTCTGTATGAGGTAGGTGCGGCGGGAATCTCCCGTTTGAAGGACGGATCGTATGTCTCGGATCCAGGCTGCGGGGACGAAGTTTTCGCGGTTATCGGCTACTGCCCGATTACGGACCTGGAGCACTCCTGCACCGGGTATGAATGGCTGTTCGGCCGCACGCGTGAGGTCATGTACCTCACAGGCGAGATGAACTATTCCCAGGCAGATGAAAAGACCTTGCTGGCCGCTTCCAAAGAACTGGCTGCCTTGTATGGCCCCTATGTGGACGGCCTCGGCCTGAAGGATGAACAGGGGAAGCCGATTAACTCGGGTAACCTGCGTTATTATATTGAGAAACTGATGCGTGAGGAGATCGAGAAGACCCTGGCTGAGGTCGGTCCGGAGCAGATGAAGAAGGACATTGAGGCGGAGATCCGTCAGCGTGGACCCGGCGGCCCTGGTGGCCAGCGTGGCGGAAGGGCGACTGGTCCTGGCGCTGATCAAGCCCGGCAGGCTGCCCAGACTGCGGCTGCCGCTCCGGTGCAGCATCGGGTCAATAACGGCTGGCTGACTTTCAACGAGGACGGTTCGTACAATTATGACTTGGACAAGCATCTGTACTATGTCGCCAAGTACACGACGCTGAAGGTCGTATCGGCTTTCTCGAACAAGGGACTGTATGGTGGCGGCGGCCAGAATGAGGATACGCTCTTTGGTACACCTGACCAGGAGTACGCGCCGTTCAATCCTTATTCCTGGAACCATGACAAGGCGCAGAATGGCGCGGGTCTGGACGAGACCGGTCTGACGTGGGACGAATTCATGCAGACCGAAGCCGGCAAGGAACTCGTGCTGCAGGCCAAGATGGCATGTACGATCGACTATCTCGTTGAGGGGAAAGCGGATACGGCACCCTATTGGTATGTCCGCCATGGCATGGACGACCGGGACAACTCCTTCGCTGTCGAGACGACGCTCTTCTATGCGGTCAAGGGCAACGCCAAGGTCCGTGACGCGAATGTCGGTTTCGCCTGGCTAAAGCCGCATAGCGGTGACTATGACATTCCTGTGGCGTTCGCATGGCTGAAGGATGTCCTTGCGCGTGCGGAATAGCCTTTCCGCCTGAATGTGAAAAAACTCCGGAATCTTTTGCAGGATCCCGGAGTTTTTTCAATCCGATGTCGCTCCTATTTGCCGAAGTAGCGCTGGAGGAGACCATAGAAACCGGCGCCGTGACGGGCCTCGTCCTTCGCCATCTCGTGCACAGTGTCGTGGATCGCATCGAAACCAGCCACCTTTGCGTTCTTGGCAATACGGAACTTATCCTCGCAAGCACCAGCCTCGGCAGCAGC
>JBGUXJ010000192.1:0-7035 GCA_045222055.1 Candidatus Cryptobacteroides sp.
CGACATGCTTTTCCTCCTGAATCTGAGGAATTTCCGTCAGTACGGTTCGTACTGGCTCATGAACGTTTATATCGAGAACAAATCCGACGACCCCAGAGCGCTCCGCATGTCAGACGCTGCCATCGGAGCGGCCGGAAAACGCAGCCCGTTCCTCAGTTACGAGCAGTATATGAAGAAGGTACGGCGCCGGGAGAACCTCAAGCAGTTCGGCGTTTCGTTCGCTTCCATGGCCGCCGCTACGGCTGTGGACATCGCGATTGAAGGAGAGATCGCCAAGCGTGGAAGCGGGTATGGCAACCATGTCGCCCGTCGCATATCTTCCCTTGCTGTCTACGGGCTCGCCAGCATGGGCGCCGGCGTCATCTCCGAACGCTTCCGTGAACGGTATGAGAAAACGGCGAAGGAGAATATCGGCTATCTGCATGATTACACCATTCCCGCCGGAACGGCTGTCGAAGGCCATGCGCTGGCCAAGGTCATCCGCTCCGACAAGGGAGAAGTGGTGGTGACGATTCCGGTTGACGGAAGGGTGTACGCGTTCCGCTATTCCGGTTTGTAGGAATCTTTCAGGGCCGTGGTCTTGTTGAAGACGGCCTTTTCAGGCGTGCTGTCCGGATCCTTGAAGAAATAACCGGTACGTTCGAACTGGACGGCGATTCCGGAGTTGTCCTCCAGCAGGGCCGGCTCGGCATAGCCTTCCGTGACAATCAGGGAATCCGGATTCAGGAAGTCCTTGTAATCCTTGTCTTCGGGAACCTGGCTCATGTCGGCCAGGGTGAACAGACGGTCATACAGCCGGAGTTCGACCGGTTTCGCATGGGCCGTCGAGACCCAGTGGATCGTACCCTTGACGCTGCGCCATGCGCCGTCGCCGCCGGGACGGGTCGTGGGATCGTAGGTGCATTTCAGTTCGACGATCTCGCCGGCCGCATTCTTGACGACTTCCTCGCACTTGATAATATAGGTATATTTCAGACGGACTTCTCCGCCCGGCTTGAGCCGGAAGAACTTCTTCGGCGCATCTTCCATGAAGTCAGCCCGTTCGATGTACAGTTCGCCGGTGAAGGGAACGGTCCGCTTGGCACCGTCCGGATCGGCCGGATTGAGCGGGCAGTCGAAATACTCGACCTTGCCGGGCTCCCAGTTGGTCAAGGTTACCTTGACCGGGTCCTGGACGACCATGTAGCGGTTGGCGCGGGCGTTCAGGTCCTGCCGTACGCACCATTCCAGCAACTGGATGTCCATCAACTGGTCGCGTTTGCTGACGCCGATCTTCTCGCAGAACATCCTGAGCGCCTCGGCGGTGTAGCCGCGACGGCGGACGCCGCAGAGCGTAGGCATGCGCGGGTCGTTCCAGCCGCTGACCAGGCCTTTCTGCACCAGTTCCAGCAGTTTCCGCTTGCTCATCAGGGTGTAGGTGAGGTTCAGGCGGGCGAATTCATACTGGTGGCTCGGGAAGATGCCCAGCGTCTCGATGAACCAGTCATACAGGGGACGGTGAACGTCGAATTCCAAGGTGCAGATGGAGTGGGTGATGTGCTCGATCGAATCGCACTGGCCGTGGGTATAGTCGTACATCGGATAGATGCACCATTTGTCACCGGTACGGTGGTGGGAGGCGTGCTTGATGCGGTAGAGCAGGGGATCGCGGAACATCATGTTCGGATGTGCCATGTCGATCTTGGCCCGCAGGACTTTCTCGCCGTCGGCATACTTGCCGGCCTTCATCTCGCGGAAGAGACGGAGGTTCTCCTCGACGCTCCGGTTACGGTACGGGCTTTCGATGCCGGGCTTGTCCACGGTGCCGCGGTGCAGGCGGATTTCCTCCTGCGTCTCATCGTCGACGTAGGCGAGGCCACGCTGGATCAGCTGCTCGGCCCATTCATAAAGCTGGTCGAAATAGTCGGACGCATACAATTCCTTGTCCCACTGGAAGCCCAGCCACTGGATGTCTTCTTTGATGGAATCCACATATTCGACGTCTTCCTTGACCGGATTGGTATCGTCATAGCGGAGGTTGGTCTTGCCGCCGTATTTCTGCGCCAGGCCGAAATTCAGGCAGATGCTCTTGGCATGGCCCAGGTGCAGATAGCCGTTCGGCTCCGGAGGGAATCGCGTCATGACGCTCTCTACCTTGCCGGATGCAAGGTCGGACTCGATGATTTCTTCGAGGAAGTTCAGTTTGCGCGGTTCCTCCTGGACAGTTTTATTGGCCTCTTCCATATTGTAATCTTTATTTGTTCAGAACATATCGGCGCCCGGGAATGCGTCCTGTTGCGCCATTAAACTGCCAAATTTAGCAAAAAAATATCATACATGATGAGGGATTGCCGTTTTTCGGCGTAAGTTTGCACAATTTCCAAATTTGTACTAATTTCGCAAGTTACTAAAACCTGACAAAATGGATCTTTTACACGAAAGACTCGCCAAGTATGACTTGCCGCAGCAGATGAAGGAAAAGGGAATCTATCCCTACTTTCGGGAAATCGTGGGCAAGCAGGGAACTGAGGTCGAGATGGGGGGACACCCTGTCCTGATGTTCGGATCCAATGCCTATACCGGACTGACCGGCGACGACCGCGTCATCCAGGCCGGCATCGAAGCGATGAAGAAATATGGTTCCGGTTGCGCAGGATCCCGATTCCTGAACGGGACGCTCGATATCCATGTCCAGCTTGAGAAGGAACTGGCCGCATTCGTCGGCAAGGAAGAGGCGCTCTGCCTGTCCACCGGCTTCACGGTGAATTCCGGCGTCATTCCCTGTCTCGTAGGCAAGAACGACTTTATCTTCTGCGATGACCGTGACCATGCCTCGATCGTGGACGGCCGGCGGCTTTCTTTCGCCAAGCAGCAGAAATACAAGCATAATGACATGAAGCAGCTGGAGCGTCTGGTCAAGCGCGCCCCCAGGAATTCCGTCAAGCTGATCATCGTCGACGGTGTATTCTCCATGGAAGGCGACCTGGCTCCGCTGCGGGAAATCATCGCCATCAAGAAGAAATACCACAATGTGGTGGTCATGGTGGACGAGGCGCACGGCCTCGGCGTATTCGGCCGGCAGGGCCGCGGTGTCTGCGACCATTTCGGCCTGACGGACGACGTGGACCTCATCATGGGCACGTTCAGCAAGTCCCTCGCCTCCATCGGCGGCTTCATCGCGGCTGACAGCACGATCATCAACTATCTGCGGCACAATGTCCGCACCTATATCTTCAGCGCCAGTGCGACCCCGGCCGCTACGGCATGCGCCATGGAAGCCCTCCATATCATCCAGAACGAACCCGAGCGCATCGAAAAACTCTGGGAGGTGACCCGGTATGCGCTGGACAAGTTCCGTGCTGCGGGCTTTGAGATCGGAGAGACGGAAAGCCCGATCATCCCGCTCTATGTCCGTGACCTGGAGAAGACCTTCATGGTGACCAAGCGGGCCTTTGACGAAGGTGTGTTCATCAACTCCGTGATTCCGCCGGCCTGCGCTCCGCAGGATACCCTGGTCCGTTTCGCCCTCATGGCAACGCATACCAAGGAACAGGTCGACCGGGCCGTCGAGGCCCTGACCCGTGTATTCAAAGAGTTGGATATCATTAAATAAAGAAGCTGATGATCCGTTCGATGACCGGCTACGGAAAGGCCGAAGCCCTGCTGTCCGGCGGAAAACTCACGGTCGAAATCCGGACCCTCAACGGAAAGAGCGCCGATATCAATCTCAAGACGACGCTGCTGCCGAAGGACAAGGAGATCGGTCTCAGGCAGAAAATCGCGCAGGTACTCCAGCGCGGCACCATCGACGTGTTCCTGACCTGGGAGCCGAACGCCGCCGAGAACGCCAGGACCATCAACGGTGACCTCGTCGAGGCCTATTTCCGCCAGATCCGCGATATCTACGGACAGTGCGCCCGCGACGGCGTGCTGGTCGGAGGAACGCCCGTTTCCGACAGTCTTGTCCTGGCGTCCATCCTCCGTTTCCCGGATGTCCTGGATATCAAGAAAGCGGACATCATCACCGAAGAGAACTGGCCGCTGGTCGATGTCGCTTTCGATGCCGCATTGGCTGCCGTCGAGGCGTTCCGCAGCCAGGAAGGCGCTGTCCTCTACAAGGATGTGACCGGCCGCGTCGCCAAGATCCTCTCGATCTATGACGAAGTCGAGGGCTTTGAAGGAGAGCGCATCGAAGCGGTCCGGACACGGCTCCTCAAGAACCTGGAAGACCTGCAGCAGAAACCGGATCCGAACCGGTTCGAGCAGGAACTGATCTTCTATCTGGAGAAATACGATATCAACGAGGAGAAGGTCCGGTTGCGCCAGCATTGCAGATACTTCATGGACACGATCGACGGTGAGCCCTATCCGGGCAAGAAACTGGGATTCATCATCCAGGAGATGGGCCGGGAAATCAATACGACCGGTTCCAAAGCCAACCACGCGGGCATCCAGCAGTGCGTCGTCCGAATGAAAGACGAGCTGGAGAAGATTCGCGAACAGAGCATGAACATCCTCTGATCCAATAAAATACACAATCATGTTGAAAAGAATCGTTGCGGGGATTGTCGTTGTGGCAGCCCTTCTTTCCTGTTCCGGGAAACAGACCGTCATCCGTACGGAAGTGCCTGCCCGTCCTGCCGGCCAGCAGGACATGCTGCAGTTTGCGGCTGACCCGATCGCTGATGTGGGCATCGGAGTCGTAGGTCTCGGAATGCGGGGCGGCGACGCCGTCGAACGGCTGACCTTCGTTCCGGGCTGTCATGTCGCCGCCATCTGCGACGTGGAATCCGACCGGGCGGAAACCAGTCTGGCTTACCTGCAGGGGAAAGGCCTGGATGCCCATGTCTACAGCGGGGAAGAGGATTCATACAAAGCGCTGTGCGAAGACCCTACCGTCGACCTGGTCTATGTCTGCACGGACTGGATCCACCATGTCCCGGTGGCGCTCTATGCCATGGAGCACGGCAAACATGTGGCCATCGAAGTCCCTTCCGCCGAGACACTGCAGGCCTGCTGGGACCTGGTAAACACCTCCGAGCGGACCCGCCGGCACTGCATGATCCTGGAAAACTGCTGCTACGATTTCTTTGAACTGACGGCCCTGACCATGGCGCAGGCCGGCCTGTTCGGCGAGATCATCCATGCGGAGGGCGCCTATCTGCACAACCTGGATCCGTTCTGGAAAGCGTACTGGTCCAACTGGCGGCTTGATTTCAACCAGGCCCACCGGGGCGACCTCTATCCGACCCACGGCTTCGGCCCTGTCTGCCAGGTCCTGGACATCCACCGGGGCGACCGGCTCAAGACGCTGGTAGCCATGGATACCGATCCTTTCAACGGGCCGAAGCATGTACAGGCACGGACAGGGGAGCCCTGCACCGATTTCCGCAACGGCGATGTCACCATGACCATGATCCGGACCGAGAAGGGAAAGTCCATCCTGGTCGAACACGATGTCATGACACCGCGTCCGTACAACCGGATGTACCAGCTCGTGGGAACGGACGGCTATGCCGGCAAGTATCCGGTACAGCAGGTCTGCTTGCGATCCGAAGGTGCAGAAAATGTTGACTATCAGAATCTCGGATCGGAGAAAATCTATTCCGGAGCAGCCCTGGAATCCTTGATGGAGGCGTACCGCAATCCCATCCTGACCCCGGAACTGGAGGCGTTGGCCAAAGAAGTCGGCGGTCATGGAGGCATGGATTTCATCATGGACTACCGGCTGGTCTATTGCCTGAACAACGGCCTTCCGCTGGACATGGATGTCTATGACCTGGCCGAGTGGTGCTGCCTGACAGAACTTTCCCGCCTGTCGCTGGAAAACGGCTGCGCTCCCGTGGAAATCCCTGATTTCACCCGGGGTGCATGGGACCGGATCGACGGTTTCAGCTATGCCTTCAAGGACTGATTGCAAAATATCCCGGCTTTTTGCTATCTTTGTATTTTAGGATAATGTTATAGTCGCATGTTCAGAAGATTTCGACAGTGGTACCGGAACTTCAAGCTGACGCTGCGGATGAAGATCACCCTCAGTCTCAGCGCCATTGCTGTCATCCTGTTGGTCTCCAGCATCATTTCCATCCTGGCGTACCGGAGCATGAGCAATTATGTCTCCGCCTTGATCGCGGACAACATCGAAAGCATCAACGCCGCCCAGCAGCTGTCCAACCTGACCGATGCCTATAACCTTCAGATCCTGACAGTTATCGGCGACGAGACCGACAATGACCTGCCGGACTTCAACCGCGAGGCCTTCCTGGCCCATTGCGACAGTCTCCATGTTTCCCTGAGTTCGATCAACCTCCAGCACCTGGCTGATTCCGTGGTCTATTCCTGGTCTGCCTACATGCTGACATCCCTGGAACTGCCGAATGTCATCGTCTCGGATTTCATCGATACCCGTTCCTGGTATTTCGAGCGTCTGCAGCCCGTCTACGGCCGTCTGCATGAGGATATCGACGATCTGAACACCGCCATTTACACCGAACTCCAGAAGAACTCCGCCACCTTCGAGCGCGGTTTCTACCGGAGCGTCATCCCGAGCGCAGTGACCGTCGCCGTCGGTCTGACCCTGGTCCTGCTGCTGCTCTTCTTCATCCTGACCTATTACGTGAATCCGCTCTACAAGATGCTCAAGGGACTGGACAGTTACCGGTCCTTCAACGCTAAATATAACTATACCTTCGAGGGGGACGACCAGTTGCGGGAGCTGAATGACGGAATCGCGGAACTGACCGAGGAAAACCGGCAGCTCCGGCGCCGTGTCAAGGACCTGCGTGAAACGGTCTCCCAACGAGAAACCCCCAAGTCATGAAACGAATTTTACTCCTGATTGCCCTGATATCCGGTTTGTTCCTCCTGTCATCCTGCAAGAAAGGTGACGGGGATATCACCTATTTCCTGGCTTGCTACGATACGGCGAGTTATGTGAAGAGTGATTTTTCCTCCACCATCAATACAATGGTGAAGGAGAAGGTTGAAGACTGGAAAAAGGACCATACGCTGAACTGGCCCGCCGATCCCGGCCGTTCCCAGAGCGAGCAGGATGCA
>JBGUXJ010000193.1:0-13825 GCA_045222055.1 Candidatus Cryptobacteroides sp.
ATGATATAGATCTTGTTCTGGGACTTGGACGCGATGGACTTGACAACAAAGTCGTCCGGACGGGTGATGTCATTCTCTTCCACATACTTGCGGATGAGGTCCATGAATTCCTGCCCGTATTTCTTTGCCTTCCCCTCGCCTACTCCCTGGCAGTTCTTGAGTTCATCGACGGTCAGCGGATACATGATGGACATGTCATCGAGGGACGGGTCCGTGAAGATGACCCACGGCTGGAGATGCAGCCGTTTCGCAACGCTCTTGCGCAGGTCCTTGAGCATTGCCAGCAGGGTCGGGTCGCCGGCTCCCCCGCCTCCGCGCATGGCGGCATGGGCGGCCGCGGTCTCCTCGTCCTCCTCGTCGTCCGTGCCGTCGGAGAAGACACGGTCTTCGGCCATCGGGACGGGATACGGCGCCGCCTGGAAGGCCTTGCCCTTTTCGGTAACGGCAATCAGGCCGTAACTTTCGATTTCCTTTTCCAGCAGGTGCAGGATCAGCCCCTGGTGGATGACCATGCACCAGAATTTCTCGTCATGGTCCTTGCCGGAGCCGAAATAAGTCAGGCGGTCGTGCTGGTAGGACTTGATCATGGCGTTGGCCTTGCCGGCGAGGATGGCGGCCAGGTGCTCGATCTTGAAATGCTCCGGAAGCGCCTCGACCAGCCCGATGACCATCAGCAGGTGCCGCTGCCCGTCGAACCGGGTCTTCGGGGTCACGCAATTGTCGCAGGAGCCGCAGTTATCCTTGGGATAATCTTCCCCGAAATAGTTGAGCAGCAATTTTCTGCGACATTCGCCCGATTCCGCGTAAGCGACGGTTTCCATCAGGAGCTGCCGTCCGATCTCCTGTTCGGAGACCGGCTTGCCCTGCATGAATTTCTCCAGTTTCTGGATATCCTTGTAACTGTAGTAGGTGATGCAGCGGCCCTCCTTGCCGTCGCGTCCTGCACGGCCCGTTTCCTGGTAGTAGCCCTCGATGCTCTTCGGAATGTCGTAATGGATCACGAAGCGGACATCCGGCTTGTCGATTCCCATGCCGAAGGCGATGGTGGCCACGATGACGTCGACCGCCTCCATCAGGAAGGCATCCTGGTTGTCGGCGCGGGTCTTGGCATCCAGGCCGGCATGGTACGGAAGGGCCTTTATTCCGTTGATCGTCAGCAACTGGGCCATTTCCTCGACTTTCTTGCGGCTGAGGCAGTAGATGATACCCGACTTGCCCGGATTCTGGCGGATGAACTTGATGATGTCCTTCTCCGGCTCGACCTTGTCGCGGACTTCATAGTACAGGTTGGGACGGTTGAAGGAACTCTTGAACACCTTGGCGTCCGGCATGCCCAGGTTCTTGAGAATGTCGCTCTGGACCTTGGGCGTAGCCGTCGCGGTCAGGGCGATGATCGGCGCCTTGCCGATCTCGTCGACGATGGCGCGGATCCGGCGGTATTCCGGCCGGAAGTCATGGCCCCACTCGGAGATGCAATGGGCCTCGTCGACCGCATAGAAAGAGATCCGGATCTCCTTGAGCATGGCGATGTTCTCTTCCTTGGTCAGGGATTCGGGGGCGACATACAGCAGTTTCGTCACGCCGGAAAGCAGATCTTCCCGGACCGCCATGACCTGGGCCTTGTTCAGGGAAGAATTGAGGAAATGGGCGATCCCCTCGTTTCCGGCCACGAAACCGCGGATGGCATCGACCTGGTTCTTCATCAGGGCGATCAGCGGAGAGATCACGACGGCCGTCCCTTCCATGAGCAGGGCAGGCAACTGGTAACAGAGGGATTTCCCGCCCCCGGTCGGCATTAGCACGAAGGCATTCCCGCCGTCGACAAGATGGCGGATCACTTCCTCCTGATCTCCTTTGAAAGTGTCATAACCGAAGAATTCCTTCAGTTTGGCATGGATGGCTTGGGTGTCGATCATAGGGGCTGGATTTGAACGCCTTATAAATATAAGCAATTTTTTGCATTTTCCTATCCTTTTGCGAAGAAAAGTTCAATTTCAAAGCCAGTTTTATATCATTTGGTTCAAAGGGACCGGCGACTTGGAAAAGTTCCGGCCGCAACCGCGGAAATTCGAAAAATTATTGCGATATTTGCACGATTTTGTGATTTGGACAAAAACGCTAAAAAATTATCATATATGAAGACATCTAAATTCTTCGCAGCCGCCATGGTCCTTGCCATGACTGTTGCATGCGGACCGAAGGGTGGCAACGCCGCCAACGGTTCCCAGGCCGATTCGCTCGGCGTCGCCCAGACTGTCAAATCCACCAACCCGAAAGACTTCCTTCCGACCAAGGCGGAAATCGATTCCGTCAGCTACCTGCTCGGCATCAACTTCGGCAGCTTCCTGAAGGGCTACAACTTCGGTGACGACATCAACTATTCCCAGATGAAGCGCGGCATGGAAGACTTCGTCAACTCCAAGGGCAACCAGCAGGATCCGGAATTCGTCAAGCAGTTCAAGATCGACCCCAACGAGATGACCCGCATCTTCAATGACTATCTCGCCAAGCGCCAGGACTATGTCGCTGCCCTCAATCGTCAGAAAGAGAACGACTTCCTGACCAAGAACCTCCGCAAGGAAGGCGTCAACCAGACCGAGTCCGGCCTCCAGTACGTCATCCTCGAAGCCGGCAACGACGTGAAGCCTACCCTGAAGGACACCGTCCTTGTCCGCTACAAGGGCACCCTGCCGGACGGCAGTGTCTTCGATGAGACTGCGGAAGGCGCCGACCCGGTATCCTTCACGCTCGGACAGGTCATCGCCGGCTGGGCCGAAGGCCTGCAGCTGATCGGTGAAGGTGGCAAGATCAACCTCGTGATCCCGTCCAGACTCGCCTACGGTGAGAACGGCAACCGCGGCATCGAGCCGAACACTCCGCTCACCTTCGATGTCGAAATGATCGAGGTCCATCCGTACGTCGCCCCCGTCGAGGAGGAAGAGAAGAAATAAGGATGGCGAATCTCGAAATTGAAGGCCGGCTCGTCCGCAAACTGGCCGTCCAGACCGGACGGTCCGCCCGCGGTGACTGGTCAAAGCAGGAATTCGTCGTGGAATTCCAGGACGGCAACTTCCCGTCCAACGTCGTCTTCAACGTCTGGGGCGCCGACAAGGTCCGTGACCTGGAGCAATATCAGGTGGGCGATGTGATCCGCGTCTCCTTCGCTCCGAGCAGCCGCGAATTCAACGGCCGCTGGTACACCGACCTCCGCGCCTGGCGCATCACTCCGGCCGGGCAGCAGCCCGCCGCCCAGCCCGCCCCGCGCGGCAGCCAGGATGTTCCTGCGGGATTCGCACCGCGCGAGTCCCAGGGCTATGCGCCCGCTCCGGCTCCGACGGTCGAAGACATGCCGGCGGACAATACGGCCGACTTCGGCGACGACCTGCCGTTCTGAGAGACGTCAGAGGGTGATAAACAATCGCCTGAAAAATAACCTGTTACGAAAAACTGAGGTTGACTTCAACCTCAGTTTTTTTGTTTTTCCCGGGATTCTTCGGACTGCCTGGATTCAGAGTTCCACCCAGCGGATGGACGGATCGCGGCGCCACCAGGTCAACTGGCGCTTGGCGTAGTGCCGGGTGTTGGTCCGGATGGCCCGCACGGCATCGTCGAGTGTCCGGACGGCCAGCGGATCCGATGCGGGGACACGTCCGTCGCACACATCCAGATATGCGAAGACTTCCTTGTATCCGACGGTCCGCAGGGCCGGGAGGTCCCGGTCCGGAAGCAAGCCGCGGACCTCTTCGACCAGACCGTCGTCCACCATCTTCGTCACCCGCCGGTCGATCCGGTCATACAGTTCCGTACGGGGGCGCGTAAGGCCGATCTTCTCGATCTCGAAATCCCGTTCCTTCGGGCCGGACAGCCGGAAGGAAGAAAACGGCCGGCCGGAAAGCAGGCAGACTTCCACGGCCCGCAGCACCCGCTGGGGATTGGCGATGTCGATCGTCCGCCAGGCCTCGGGATCCAGCCGTTTCAGGTCCGCCCGGAGACTTTCGACGCCTTCCTCGGCCAGGCGGCGCGTCAGGTCGGCACGCAGGTCGGGATCGGCATCCGGCATGTCATCCAAGCCGTTGCAGACGGCATCCACATAGAACCCGGAGCCGCCCGCCATGACCAGGGTCTCATGCCCTTCCTCGAAAAGCCGCCGGATCAGGGCGAGGGCCTCGATCTCGTATTTCCCGGCCGTATAATATTGGTGGATCGTATGGTCCTGAATGAAATAATGCTTCACGGCGGCAAGCTGTGAAGCATCGGGAACGGCCGTTCCGACCGTCATTTCCTTATAGATCTGGCGGGAATCGCAGGATATCACCGGAGAGCCGTAACGGAGCGCCAGATCGATGCTCCAGTCCGTCTTGCCCACGGCCGTGGGACCGACCACGATGACCAGCCTGCGACGCATGGCCTACAGTTCGCCTTCCTCGTAAATCTCCTTGCCGTCCTCGTCGCCGTCGTCCTCGTCTTCCTCGTCCTCTTCGTCGAAGTCTTCGTCATCCAGATCCTCGTCGTCATCGAAGGAGGTATCTCCCTTGTCCTTGCTCCAGCTACGCTCGCCGGGCAGGTGACGCTGCTCGTCCGGAAGATCTTCGTACGCCACGTAACCGTTCTCGAATTCAATCGGATTCGGGCCCTTGGTCTCGACAAGGGCGGGATAGGCGACACCCTTCCGGGCTTCCACCTCGCCCTCGCAGGTCACGATGACGCTCTTGCGGTTGGCGACATCATAGAAATACAGGAACGAAGCGACTCCCTTCTCCACCGTGTCGCCGAGGGAAACGGCATCGACGGCACCGCTGCCGAGATCGAACAGGCCGTAACGGGCCACCAGGCCGCCGGCCGCATCCAGCGCCTTGAACTGGATCAGCTGGTCGTGCGGAAAATCCAGGTCGTCGCGCAGCCGTTTATGGAAGTCATACAACGTCATCGTGGACTTCACTTCATAGACCCGGGCGAAACCTTTGAGGCCGGCGAGGGAAACTCTGTATCGTAGCACCATAGGATAAGGATCGTTTGCTTTCCACAAAGGTACAAATAAAATCGGCACGCAGGCGCAAAAAGCCGTAAAAACTGCTTCCGGGTTGGAAAATACGGTGATAATGATTATTTTTGATGACGCGAATATGGACCCGGTCATCAAAGACGCATACAAGAGCATCGCTGCTCGTTCGGAGGGGCTTTTCAAGGACAACGGAAGCCGCTTTATCGCTTTCGCTTTCCCCGTCGAGACCCCGGACCAGGTCAAGGAGACCGTAGACGCCCTCAAGAAAGAATACCACGACGCCCGCCACCACTGCTATGCCTACCGCCTGGGATACCAGGGGGATGTTTTCCGCGCCAACGATGACGGCGAGCCGTCGGGTTCGGCGGGCCGGCCCATCCTCGGGCAGATCGACTCGCTCGGCCTGAGCGACGTCCTGGTGGTCGTCGTCCGGTATTTCGGCGGCATCAAACTCGGCATTCCCGGGCTCATCCGCGCCTACAAGACCTCCACGGCGGACGCCCTGTCATCCGCGGAGATCGTCGAGAAGGTGGCCGGCCGGAATTACCGGCTCCAGTTCGGCTACCTGGAAATGAACACGGTCATGAAGGTGCTCAAGGACATGGGCCTGCCTCAGGAAGGACAGGAATTCGGGACGGAATGTTCCCTGCGGACGCGCGTACGTCTCGCCTCCGTGCAGGATTTCCTCGACCGGCTCGGGTCCGTCTGCCAGATCACGGAAATATAAAACACAGAACAGATATGACAAAGAACCTCATCTCCATCCAGGACTTCTCCAAAGCCGAGATCCTCCACATCCTCGACGTCGCCAAGGAATTCGAAAAGGACCGCGAACAGAACTTCCTGGCCGGGAAGGTGGTCGCCTGCCTTTTCTTCGAGCCGTCCACCCGGACCCGGCTTTCCTTCGAAGCAGCCGTGAACCGGCTCGGAGCCCGCGTCATCGGCTTCCCCGACAACAAGAACACCTCCCAGAGCAAAGGTGAGACCCTCGAGGATACCATCCGCATCGTCTCGGGCTATGCCGACATGATCGTCATGCGCCATCCGATGGAGGGAGCGGCCGCCATCGCCGCCTCCGTGGCCGGAATCCCGGTGGTCAACGCGGGAGACGGCGCCAACCAGCACCCGACCCAGACGCTGCTCGACCTGTTCGCCATCCGCGAGACCCAGGGCAAACTGGAAGGCCTGACCGTCAACATGGTCGGAGACCTCAAATACGGCCGTACGGTGCACTCCCTGTCCGAGGCCATGTCCGATTTCGACCCGCATTTCATCTTCACCGCCCCCGAAGAACTGAAAATGCCGCACAAGTATCTCGAATTCCTCGACGCCAAGGGGATCCCCTACGAGGAGACCGAGGACCTCGAAGCCCACATCAACGACTGCGACATTCTCTACATGACCCGTGTCCAGCAGGAACGGTTCCCCCTCAAGGAGGATTACGAGAAGGTCAAGGACGTCTATGAACTGAAGGCCTCCATGCTCGGCGGCGCCCGCCCGAACATGAAGATCCTCCATCCGCTTCCGCGCATCACCGAGATCCACACGGACGTCGACACGACGCCCTATGCCTACTACTTCCAGCAGGCCCGCGGCGGAATGTACGTCCGGATGGCAGTTATTTCGTATTTGTTGGGATATCGGTAAAAAATCCGTATATTCGCACCGATTTCAAAAAGAAATCTTAACCACAATAATAACATTTACTTAAAATCTGATATGGGAAAAGTTCACGTATTCAATGCCGGCCCTTGCATTCTGCCTGAGCAGGCCATCGACAACGCCATCGCCGCGTTGAAGGATTTCAAGGGAACGGGCGTTTCCGTCCTCTCCATCTCCCACCGTACGAAAGAATGGGAAGAGACCATGAACGAGTGCCGGGCCCTGTGGAAGGAACTCCTCCACATTCCGGACACCCACGAAGTCGTCTTCCTCGGCGGCGGCGCCAGCCTCCAGTTCCTGTATGTCGCCATGAACTACCTGGAGCACAAGGCCGCTTACCTGGACACCGGCGTCTGGGCCCACAAGGCGCTCCAGCAGGCCCAGGGCATCGGCGAGGCCTACGCCATCGCCTGCTCCAAGGACAAGAACTATACGTATATTCCGAAGGGTTACGAGATCCCGACCGACCTCGACTATTTCCACATCACCACCAACAATACGATCTACGGCACCGAGATCAAGGAAGACTATGACTGCCCGGTCCCGCTGATCGCCGACATGTCCTCCGACATCATGTCCCGTCCGGTCGATGTCAGCAAATACGCCCTTATCTACGGCGGCGCCCAGAAGAACGTCGGCCCTGCCGGCGTGATCTTCGCCATCATCAAGAAGGACATGCTGGGCAAGGTGTCCCGCTACATCCCGACCATGCTGGACTACCGCACCCATATCGACAAGGAGTCCATGTTCAACACCCCGCCGGTCTTCGCCATCTTCGTCATGAACGAGACCCTCAAGTGGCTCAAGAGCATCGGCGGCGTCGAGGCCATCCAGAAGATCAACCAGGAGAAGGCCGGCCTGCTGTACGATGAAATCGACCGCAACTCGATGTTTGTCGGCACCGCCGCCAAGGAAGACCGTTCCCTGATGAACGTTTGCTTCGTCATGGCCCCGGGCAAGGAAGACCTCCAGGATGCGTTCATGGCTTTCGCCAAGGAACGCGGCATGATCGGCATCAAGGGCCACCGCAGCGTCGGCGGCTTCCGCGCCTCCCTGTACAACGCCTGCAAGAAAGAGGACGTCGAAGCGCTCGTCGCCTGCATGCAGGAATTCGAGAAACTTCACAAATAATCCCGGATCATGAAAGTATTGGTTGCAACCCAGAAGCCGTTTTCCGCGGCTGCCGTGGCAGGGATCAAGGAGATCGTCCTCGCCGCAGGCCATGAATTTGCCACCCTCGAGAAATATCCGGAGCAGAAGGACCTCGTCGCCGCCGTCGCGGATGCCGACGCCCTGATCATCCGTTCCGACAAGGTCACCGCCGAAGTGCTCGACGCCGCGAAGAACCTCAAGATCGTGGTCCGCGCCGGCGCCGGCTTCGACAACGTGGACCTGGCCGCCGCCACCGCCCACGGCGTGGTCGTCATGAACACCCCGGGCCAGAACTCCAACGCCGTCGCCGAACTCGCCATCGCGTTGATGATCTTCATGAGCCGGACCCAGTTCACCCCTGCCACCGGCAGCGAGGTCATGGGCAAGCGGCTCGGTATCCAGGCCTTCGGCAACGTCGGCCGCCTGGTCGGTGCCAAGGCCAAGGCCCTCGGCATGGAAATCCTCGCCCTCGACCCGTTCCTGACGCCTGAGCAGATCGAAGCCGGCGGCGCCCGTCCGGTCACCGACCTGGGCGAACTCTACGGCAGTTCCGACTTCGTCTCCATCCACATCCCCGCCCTCCCGGCAACGATCAAGAGCATCAACTACGACCTGATCACCAAGATGCCGAAAGGTGCGACCCTGGTCAACACCGCCCGCAAGGAGGTCATCGACGAGGAAGGCCTGATGCGCGCCCTGGAAGACCGTCCGGACCTCAAGTACGTCACCGATGTGATGCCGGACAACTACGCCGCCCTGCAGGAAAAATTCGGACTGCGCGTCTTCGCCACCCCGAAGAAGATGGGCGCCCAGACCGCGGAAGCCAACATGAACGCCGGCCTCGCCGCCGCCCGCCAGATCGTCGACTTCTTTGCCACAGGTAACCGTAAATTCCAAGTCAACAAGTAGTTATGGTACGCGTAAAACCCTTTGCAGCCATCCGTCCCCCGAAGGACATCGTGACCGAAGTCGCGGCGCCCCCGTATGATGTCCTCAACTCCGCCGAGGCCAAGGCCATGGCCGGAGAGAAATCCCTGCTGCACATCACGAAGCCGGAAATCGATTTCGACCCGATCGCCGACGAGCACGCCCAGGCCACCTATGACAAGGCCGTCGCGAACTTCAAGGCATGGCGGGAGAAAGGCTGGCTCGTCCAGGACGAAAAGGAAAAGTACTATGTCTATGCCCAGACCATGGGCAAGCGGACGCAGTACGGCCTCGTCCTGTGCGCCCATACCGACGACTACGCCTCCGGCAAGATCAAGAAGCATGAACTGACCCGCAAGGACAAGGAAGACGACCGCATGATCCATGTCCGCATCCAGAACGCGAACATCGAGCCCGTCTTCTTCGCCTTCAAGGACAACGCCGACCTCGCCGCCATCGTGGAAAAGACCATCGCCCGCAAGCCGGAATACAAGTTCACGGACGAGAATAAGTTCGGCCATACCTTCTGGGTCATCGACGACGATGCCGACATCGCCCGCATCACCGAGATCTTCACCCATGACATAGACGCCTTCTACGTCGCTGACGGTCACCACCGTACCGCCGCGGCTGCCCGCGTCGGCGCCGAAAAGCGCGCGCAGAACCCGCACCACACCGGCGACGAGGAATACAATTTCTTCATGGCCGTCTGTTTCCCGGAGAGCCAGCTCAAGATCATCGACTACAACCGTGTTGTCAAGGATCTGAACGGCTTGTCAGAAGCAGATTTCCTGAAAGCGCTCGAAGCGGATTTCGAGGTCAGTCTCGCCACCAAGCCGCGCTGCGGCCGTCCGGCCAAGCCCTATGCCCCGGAACACCTGCATGAGTTCTCCATGTACCTGGGTGACAAGTGGTATCGTCTCGAGGCAAAGCCCGGACGTTTCGACGACAACGACCCGATCGGCGTACTCGACGTGACGATCCTCTCCAACCTAGTGCTGGACAAGATCCTCGGCATCAAGGACCTGCGCACGGACAAGCGCATCGACTTCGTCGGCGGCATCCGCGGCCTGGGCGAACTCGCCCGCCGTGTCGACAACGGCGAGATGAAGGTTGCCTTCGCCCTCTATCCGGTCTCCATGAAGCAACTGATGGACATTGCCGACAGCGGCAACATCATGCCTCCGAAGACCACCTGGTTCGAGCCGAAACTTCGCTCGGGCCTCGCCATCCATCTCCTCGGCTAGCATAGCACCGCACTGATATTTTCATGAAGGCCCGGATCCTCTCGGCAGGACCCGGGCCTTTTATCTGCATCAGCCGTTTCAGTCGTTTTTCAAATGGACATCCATCTGCGGGAACGGGAAATAGATTCCGTGCTTGGGGAGTTCCGTGTAGATCGTCTCGTTGAGCCAGTAGATGACGCCCATGAACTCCGCGCCGGTCGCCCAGCAGCGAAGCTTGAACTCGACACTGCTGTCGTTCAGGCCGCTCACGATGACATAGGGATCCCACGCCCCGGGCGTGTTCCTGTCCAGGATGTTTTCGTTGAGCGACGCGATCCGGAGGAGTTCCGCACGGACCTCCTCGACAGTGCTGCCATAACGTACGTTCACCCGCATGTCGATCCGTCGGGGATCCCGCGACGAATAATTGTCGATGTTGCCGTTGGACAGGCTGCCGTTGGGAATCACGATCTCCCGGTTGTCGGTCGTCACGATCTTGGTGCTGACGATATTGATCTCGAACACCCAGCCGAAATACCCCTGGGCCTCGATGTAGTCCCCCGCCTTGAACGGCTTGAATGCCAGCAGCATCAGCCCGCCCGCAAAATTCTGGACCGTACCGCTGAGCGCCATGCCGATGGCCATGCCGCCGGCGGCCAGCAGCGCGGCCAGGGAGGTCGTGTTGATGCCCAGCGTCCCGACCATCGAGATGATCAGGATGACCCAGAGCGCAGCGGTCAGGAGACTCTGGATGAAGGAAACCAGCGCGGCATCGGCACCCTTTTTCGTCAGCGCCTTGTTGACGATAGTCTTGATCTTACGGATCAGCCAGGCACCGATGAAATAAATGGCCAGCGCGGCGAGGACCTTGAGGCCGAAGTGAATGGCGGACGACGTCAAGTCACTCAGGAGTTCCTTGGGAGGCGTCGTCTGCAGCACTTGGATGAGTTCGGCGCCTTTGTTGGCAAGGGAATCGGCCGTAAATTTTTCCGCGACGTTCCCGGCAGCGGGGGCAGAGGCTTGGAGGAGGATCATGATCAAAGCGTTTTCTCCAGCAAATTTAATAAAAATTGTTATCTTTACGAGACTATATGGAAGGCATGAAGAAAATTGTCACTTTCGGGGAAATCCTGCTGCGCTGGTCCAAGAACGGGGCCCTGCGCTTCAGTCAGGGGAATGCATGGGAAGGCCAGTTCGGCGGATCCGAGGCCAATGTCGCCGTATCGCTGGCCATCCTCGGGAATCCGGTGGGTTACATCTCGCGGCTCCCGGACAGCGACATCGGACGCGCCTGCCTGAAGAATCTCCGCTACTATGGAATCGACGTAGCGAACGTCGTGCTGGGAGAAGGCCGCATGGGCACCTACTATTTCGAACGGGCGGCCGATATCCGCAAGTCCCTCGTCGTCTATGACCGGCAGGGCTCTTCCTTCTACCTCACCGCCCCCGGCATGTTCCCCTGGCGCGACATTTTCAAGGATGCCGGCGTCTTCCACTGCTCCAGCATCACCTGCGCCGTCTCCCAATCCGCCGCCGACGCCACCTTCGAGGCCGTTCAGACGGCCCGTGACATGGGGCTCCGCATCACCTGTGACATCAACTACCGCCGCAACCTGTGGCGCTACGAGGGCGCCGATCCCCGTAAGACCATCCCGGCCCTGATGCAATACAGTGACTTCATCTTCGGGGACCAGGACGAATGGGAAGTCGCCACCGGCCTCAAGCAAGTCCCGATGGACCACATGATGGCCGACTCGCAGCTTGACATGGACGCCTACCGCCGCTATTTCGACGAGATGCACCGCCAGTTCCCCCATTGCCGGGAAATGATGCTCGGACTGCGTAACCAGATCAGCACCAGCCACCATACCCTGACCGCCCTCCTCTGGCAGGACGGCACGATCTACCAGACCCGGATCTACGATATCAACGACATCATCGACTCGGTCGGCGTAGGCGACGCCTTCGTCGCCGCCTATATCCATGCCTCCGGGAAATGGCCCGGCCAGCCGCAGCGCTGCCTGGATTTCAGCACCGCCGCCGCCATGCTCAAGAATTCCATCCTGGGCGACTACAATCTCATCACCGAAGAGGAAATCCTCTCCGAACTCAATAAATAGGAATTATTTCCCTATCTTTACCGACGAACGAACTTGACATTATGATCATCATGAAATTCGGCGGCACCTCCGTTCAGGACGGAACCGCCATCTCCCGCGTCATCGACATCGTACGCGACCGGCTTGACCGCAAGCCGATCGTCGTCGTCTCCGCCCTTTCCAAAGTCACGGACCTGCTGTACAAAATCTGCGACGAGGCGGCCGCCAGGCATACGGAAGCGGCCCTGGAAGCCATCGCAACCCTGAAGAAACGGCATTTGGACCTGGCGGAAGAACTGCTGACCGGCACGGAATTCCTCGACGAAGCCTACAACAAGGTCGGTGTCCTGTGCGAAGAACTGGAGGCCTTCGTCCATGCCGTGTGCATCGTGGGCGACCTGACGCCGAAAAGCCGCGCCCGGATCATCTCGCGCGGCGAATTCCTCTCCTCGACCATCATCTGCTACACCCTCAACGCCCGCGGCATCCGGACCAACCTGGTCGATGCCCGGAAACTGATTGTCACTGACAGCGATTACCTGAAGGGCGAACCCGACAAGGCGGCCATCCAGGCAGCCGCTCCCGCCGAGATCGCCAACGCCTTCCGCAACGTCGAATGCGTCATCACCCAGGGATTCGTCTCCGCCGACGCAAAGGGCGACACGACCGTCCTCGGGCGTGGCGGCTCCGACTATACCGCTTCCCTGCTCGGCATGGCGGTCGGCGCGGAAGAGGTCCAGATCTGGACCGACGTGGACGGCGTCATGACCGCAGATCCACGCGTCGTGGAGCACCCGGTAACCATGCGGGAAATCGCCTTCGAGGAAGCCGCCGAAATGGCCCATTTCGGTGCCAAGGTCCTGCATCCGATGACCATCGAGCCGGCCGTACGGCTGGGAATCCCGATCTACGTGCTCGACTCCACGCATCCTGAAAGGAAAGGGACCGGAATCTTCGGGGCTGCGCGCATCCCGGATGGAATCAAGTCGGTCTCCAGCAAGGAGAACATCCAGGTCATCAATATTTTCTCCACCAAGATGCTCGGCGTCTCGGGCTTCCTGGCCCGGGTATTCGGGGTCTTCAGCGCCCATAAGGTCGCGGTGGACATGATCAGCACCTCGGAAGCGACCATCTCCGTGACCGTCGATGGCGGTGCCGACATCTCCGGCGTGATCCGCGAGCTGTCGGACTTCGCCGAAGTGACCGTCGACCGCGACAAGGCCCAGATTTCCGTCATCGGCAAGAACCTGCACGCCGAATCCGGTCTGTTCGCCGCCCTCTCCAAGGCCCTCGGGGACCATGGGATCCACATGATCTCCCAGGGTGCCACCTTCATCAACCTGAGCGTCGTCGTAGACCGCTCCATCTGCCGGGACACGGTCAGGCAGATTCACCAATACCTGTTTGAGAACCATGCTTAAACTCAAGAACATCAGGGACCTCAAAACGGTGCCGACGCCGTTCTGGTACTATGACATGGACCTGTTCCGCCGCACCATCGACACGGCGGCCGCCCTCTCCGCGGAGTACGGAGTCCTGGTCCACTATTCCATCAAGGCCAATGCGGAACCCCGGCTGGTCGACTACATCGCAGCCGCAGGGCTTGGCGCCGACTGCGTCAGCGGCAATGAAGTCCTGTACGCCGTAGCGCATGGATTCCCGGCGGAAAAGATCGTGTTTGCCGGCGTGGGCAAGACCGACAAGGAACTCTCGGACGCCCTGCGCGTCGGAATCGGGTCGTTCAACAGCGAATCCAT
>JBGUXJ010000194.1:0-7371 GCA_045222055.1 Candidatus Cryptobacteroides sp.
TTCACTTCCGCGAGCCGTTCCTTCAGGGAGAACGCCTCGGCGGCGGGATCCTCCGCACGGACCGGAAGCGTATTGACCAGCGGAAAATCCTGTCCTTCCAGCCAGGCGGCCGCTTCCCTGACGGTCTGCGCCTCCTGCAGGAGCTGGGAGGATTTCTCGTCCACCGGTTTCAAGGAACGGGTGATATCGACGACGCCGAGTTCCCCGAGCCGGTCGAGGAAGGCGGCTTCTTCACCTCCGAGGAGGATGAAGTTGTAGCGGGTCATTTTCTCGATCATGGCTGTTCCTCCTCTTCTTCAGCGGCATGTCTGCCCTTTACGATCTTGGACGACGCCTTGGAGAGATTCTCCTCGTCTTCCATGTATCGTTTGATCTTGCGGATGGCTTCCTTGTAACCGGGGATCTGGACCTTCTCGTAGAGGTTGACCTTCTGGGTGGTTTTCTTCCGCTGGAACTCGAGGATCCGGCTCTTTTCGAGACAGACTTCGGATTCGATGCCCAGACGGGTCAGCTCCTTGAGGATGCCGACACCGTCGGCGAACCATGCCGGCTTGACGAAGGCGTTGAACGGGCGGATCTCATATTTGATGTCCTGCAGGGCAGGGGTCTTGACGCCGGCGATCTTGACGGTGACGAGGTCCACGTCGGTGACGGCGATCAGGCCCGGATCGAACTCGTTCCACAGGGCGGCCAGATAGTCGTAGCGTTGCAAGGCGGCCTGAAGATCAGCAACAAGCTTCTCGGATTGGTCCTTGGCCTTGCGCACCTCGAGACGGAGCGCACTCTCCTTGCTCTGGAGCGTCGGGAGCGCATTCTGCCGCATCTTGAGCTGCTTGCCCAAGTTGTTCAGCGATGTCTTGTTATACTGAAACTTGATTGCCATTATGCTTTCCAGTATTTATCGGTGAGCGCCTGCTTGATGCCGGTCTCTGCCTTGGAGAAGTATTTACCGAAGAGTTCCCATGCGGTATCCAGCATCTCGTCGATGCGGATGTTGACGTCGATGGAAAGGAGCCGGGTGGCATATTCCTTCGCATAGTCCAGGCAGCGGTGGTCATAGTCGGACAGGTCGAAGCCGTTTTCGAGTTTCGTCTTCGCGTTCTGGGCATCCGCGTAGAGACGGACGCCGGCGTTCATGACCTGGCTGTGGTCTTCGCGGGTCTTCTTTCCCTGGACGAGCTGCTTGAGTCGGGACAGGGAACGGAACGGGTCGATGATGACCTTGCCGGAGTCGCTGTCGGCACGCAGGAAGAGCTGGCCTTCCGTGATGTATCCGGTGTTGTCCGGAATGGCGTGGGTGATGTCACCGTCGTTCAGGGTCGTGACCGCGATGATGGTGATGGAACCGCCCGACGGGAGCTGCACGGCCTTTTCGTAGATCTTGGCGAGGTCGGAGTACAGGGATCCCGGCATGGAGTCCTTGGACGGGATCTGGTCCATACGGTTGGAAACGATGGACAGGGCGTCGGCATACAGGGTCATGTCGGTCAGCAGCACCAGGACCTTCTCATTCTTGTCCGCCGCAAAGTACTCGGCTGCGGTCAGGGCCATGTCCGGGATGAGCAGACGCTCGACCGGCGGTTCCTCGGTGGTGTTGACGAAGGAAATGATCTTGTCCAGCGCGCCCGCCGCCTCGAAGCTGTGGCGGAAGAAAAGATAGTCGTCGTTTGAAAGGCCCATGCCGCCGAGGATGATCTTGTCGACGTCGGCGCGGAGGGCCACGTCGGCCATCACCTGGTTGTACGGCTGGTCAGGATCGGCGAAGAACGGGATCTTCTGGCCGGAGACCAGGGTGTTGTTCAGGTCGATGCCGGCGATGCCGGTCGGAATCAGCTGGGACGGCTGGCGGCGCTTGTACGGATTGACGGACGGACCGCCGATCTGGCGCTCTTCCCCTTCGACACGCGGACCGCCGTCGATCGGGTTGCCGTAAGCGTCGAAGAAGCGACCGGAAAGCTGGTCGCTGACATGCAGGGTCGGCGGGGCGCCGAGGAAGGTGACTTCCGCATTGGTCGGGATGCCCTCGGTACCGGAGAAAACCTGCAGGGTGATCACGTCACCCTTGGTACGCACGACCTGCGCGAGGCGGCCGTGGACGATGGCGAGCTCGTCGTTGGATACGCCCTTGGCCCTCAGGGAAACCGTGGCCTTGGTGATGGCTTCCAGCTGGGTGTAGATTCTCTGGTATGCTTTATTTGCCATTTTCTTCGAGGAGATTATTCAGTTCAATATGATAGGAATCGAACGCGTCGCTTTCAAATTCGGAGTAGTTCATCTGCCGGAGCAGGTTGATCATGTTCTTGAAATAGTCGCGGCACTGCTCGTAGTCGTCGAAGGTGAAGGACCGGTCGCAGATGCCCAGCACCAGGTCGAGCATGTATTTCTGGCGGCTGATCGGGCAGAGACTGTCGATCGGGTCGAAAGCATCCTGCTGCAGGAAGACGAAGTCGATGAGTTCGGACTTCCAGAAGGTCTCGTGGTAACTCATCGGAACGCCGTCGTCACCGAGGATGTTGATCTGGTCGGCGGCTTCGCGTCCGCGGCGGACGATGTTCTTGGCCTTGCTGATGTTGGCGACCCAGCCGGGCTCGACGGTTTCGTCCAGGTAGGCCTGGATCTCCGGGTATTCCAGATACTTGGAATAGGAGTCGATCGGGTTGACGGCCGGGTAGCGCTTCTGGTCGGCGCGGTTCTGCTCGAGGGCGTAGAAGCAGCGGGCGGCCTTCTTGGTGGATTCGGTCACCGGCTCCTTCAGGTTACCGCCGGCAGGGGAGACCGTCCCGATGAAGGTGACGGCACCCTTCTCGCCGTTGTTGAGCACGACCATGCCCGCGCGGGCGTAGAAGTTGGAAATGATGGAGGAAAGGTCCACCGGGAACGCATCGGCGCCCGGAAGTTCTTCCATACGGTTGGACATCTCGCGGAGGGCCTGGGCCCAGCGGGAGGTCGAGTCGGCGAGCAGCAGGCAGCGCAGACCCATCGCACGGTAATATTCGCAGATGGTCATGGCCGTGTAGACGGATGCCTCACGGGCGGCGACCGGCATGTTGGACGTGTTGCAGATGATGGTGGTACGTTCCATCAGGTGACGGCCGGTGTGCGGGTCGATGAGTTCCGGGAATTCCGTGAAGATCTCCACGACTTCGTTGGCACGTTCGCCGCAGGCGGCCATGACGATGATGTCGGCCTCGCCCTGCTTGGCGATGGCGTGCTGGAGAACGGTCTTGCCGCAGCCGAAAGGACCCGGGATGAAGCCCGTGCCCCCTTCCGCGATCGGGTTGAAGGAGTCGATGACGCGTACGCCCGTCTCCATGATCTTCTCCGGACGCGGTTTCTCGCGGTAGGCCTTGATGGCGACCTTGACCGGCCATTTCTGGGTCATGGTGACCGGAACCTCCTCGCCGTCAGCGTCCGTCAGGACGGCGATGACGTGGTCGACCGTGTATTCTCCGGCGGAAACGACGGATTTGACGGTATATTCACCCTTGAAGGAGAACGGGACCATGATCTTGTGGGGCAGCCAGCCTTCCTTGACCTCTCCCAGCCAGTCGGCGGCGACGACCTTGTCGCCCGGCTTTGCAAGCGGGGTGAACTCCCAAAGTTTTTCACGGTTGAGGGGGTCGGTGTATTCGCCTCGTTTGAGGAAGACCCCTTCCATGGTGGTCAGGTCATTCTGCAGACCGTCATAAACGCTGGACAGAAGGCCCGGACCGAGGGTGATCTCGAGCATCTTGCCCTCGAACTCGACCGTGTCGCCGTTCTTGAGGCCGCGGGTGCTCTCGAAGACCTGCACCTGGGCATTCTTTCCATTGACCTTGATCACCTCCGCCATGAGGCGGGTGTCGCCGAGCGTGATGTAGCAGAGCTCATTCTCCGCGACAGGACCGGAGACCTGTACGGTGACCAGGTTGGACACGATGCCCGTTACGATACCTGTTGTTTTTGCCATATCTCAGTTTTGTTATTTGTCATTGTATTCGACGCCCTTGAAGGTGCCGCGGACTTCTTCTACGAGTTTCCGGAAAAGTTCCCGGCCGGCCTGTTCGTCGAGGATGGCCCAGCGCCGGGTGATCCGGTAGCGGGCGATGAATCCCAGGATGGTGTCGAGGTTGAAATAATCGAAGAGGTTCAGGGCCGAGATCTTGGACCAGCGCAGGTCGTCCAGCGCCCGTTCGCGGGCGAGGATGTCGGTCAGCGCGAGGGCCGCCTGTGCTCCCGGGGCCTCTTCGAACACACCCTCCGGCTCCATGAAGATGTCCTGGTTCTCCGGGCGGTCCAGCGCTTTGTTGAGGAAGCGCACCTTGGCGTTGCGCAGATTCAGGTCGAAGCGGAAGTACTCCCGGATGAAGCGGTCCTGATGGGCCAGGGCTTCCCGGTAGAAGGCTTCGTCGAGCTGCGTCTCGTCATGGCCGCGGAGCAGCAGGTCCACCACGTCGTTGTCCCGTCTGGACAGCTGCTCCCGGATGAAAGCCAGGATGTTGTCGCGGGAAGGTTCTCCCGGTTTGACATCCGGTTCCAGGACGGGGAGGGAAGAGATGATATACTCGTAATTGTCCATGGTTATTCGCCGAACAGCAGTTGCTTCGTCACCGGGCGGAGATATTCGCCGACCAGGCTCTTGAATGTGTCGTCGGTCAGGCTGATGAAGTAGCCGCCATCCTTGGGACCGATGGTGAATCCGCCGGAGACTTTCTTGGAGAAGGTGGCGTCGACGCCGCCCTTCAGCAAGGAGGCCAGTTCATTCTTGACGAACGGCTCCAATTCTTTCTTCAGGCTTTCGGGAAGGACCAGTTCGAGGTCGGCCGCCTCTTCGGCATTGAATTTCCTGGCGACTTCGGTGATGATGCCCTTGATGAAATCCGGGGCGGAAAGGGCCTTGGATACCTGGGTGTCGGCGATTTTGGAGACCACCATGTTCTCGAGGTCCTTCTTCGTCGCCTGGAGTGCCTGGGCGGAGGCCATCTTCAGGTCGCTCTCGACCTTGGTCTTGTAATCGGCCGCATCCTTGCGGGCCTGGGCCAGGATCGCTTCTGCCTGCGTCTTGGCTTCTTCCACGATGTCAGTTGCCTGTTTCTTCGCCTCCGCAAGGAGGGCTTCCCCCTCCTGACGGCCCTTGGAAAGGCCTTCCTGATAGAGTTTGTCAGTTAACTGCTGGAGTTTGTCCATAATGTGCTATGTGTTTTTTGTGTATAATCTGTGGATAAAATAAAAATAACCGATACCCAGCGTGTGCATGAATATCGGTTAAAAGTAGTAAAAAAATTTGGAAAAACCAGTACCGGTTTGCGATTTGTTCCGGTTTTCGACAATCGTAATAAAAAATGCCGAAATTGTTGTATTACCGCAGGGCCCGCATGGCATTCAGGACCGCCAGCACGGTGACGCCGACGTCCGCGAAGACAGCCATCCACAGCGTGGCCAGGCCGACGGCGGCCAGCAGGAGAACCAGCACCTTGATTCCGATGGCCAGCCAGATATTCTGCCTGGCGATGCGGAGCGTCCTTGCGGCGATGCGGATCGCAGTTGCGAGCTTGGAGGGCTTGTCGTCCATCAGGACCACGTCGGCCGCTTCGATGGCCGCGTCGGATCCCAGGGCACCCATGGCGATGCCCACGTCGGCACGGGCGAGGACAGGCGCGTCGTTGATGCCGTCGCCGACGAAGGCGACGGGACCGTTTCCGAGCAGTTCTTCCACGCAACGGACTTTCTGGTCCGGAAGCAGTCCTGCCTGCCAGCCGTCGAGTTTCAGTTCGGAAGCGACCGACGCGGCGATCTCTTCCCGGTCTCCGGTCAGCATCCGGACGTCGCCGACTCCGGCTGCGTGCAGGGCACTGACTGCCTGGGCTGCGTCTTCCTTGATCCGGTCGGAGATGACGATGTGGCCCGCATAGACTCCGTCGATGGCGACATGGATAATCGTGCCTGCGAGGGTGCAGGGATGCCACTCCGCGCCGACTTCAACCATCAGTTTGTCATTGCCGACGGAGACCGTCCGGCCGTTGACATTGGCCGTCAGGCCTTTTCCGGCATATTCCTGGATGTTTGATACGGTGCAGTCGTCCTGTTCGTCGGGATAGGCTTCCAGCAGGGCGGCGGCGATCGGATGGGTGGAATGGCGCTCGACATGGGCGGCCAGGTGCAGCAATTCCTTTTCATTCAGTTCCTCCGGATGGACGGCAGTCACCGTGAAGACGCCTTCCGTCAGGGTCCCGGTCTTGTCGAACACGACGGTCCGGATGCGGGAGAGGGTGTCCATGTAGTTGGATCCCTTGATCAGGATGCCCTTGCGGGAAGCCCCGCCGATGCCGCCGAAGAAGGTGAGGGGGATGGAAATGACCAGGGCGCAGGGGCAGGATACGACCAGGAACATCAGGGCGCGGTAGATCCAGACGGCCCACTGTCCGGTCACGAGTGACGGAACGACGGCCAGCAGGACGGCCAGCCCGACCACGACCGGCGTGTAGATCCGGGCGAAGCGGGTGATGAAATGCTCGCTGTGGGACTTGTTTTCCGCTGCATGTTCCACCAGTTCGAGGATGCGGGCCGCCGTCGATGCGCCGGCTGCTTTCTGGGTGCGGACGCGCAGTACGCCGGACAGGTTGACACAGCCGGACAGGACTTCCTGGTCTTCCGTGACGCTGCGCGGCACGCTTTCTCCGGTCAGGGCGACGGTGTCCAGCGAAGACTTGCCTTCGACCACGATTCCGTCCATCGGGACGATTTCTCCGGGCCGGACCAGGACCGTCTCTCCGACGGAAACTTCTTCAGGGTTGACATCCAGGAGTTTGCCATCTCTTTCGACATGGGCGACATCCGGGCGGAGGTCCATCAGATGGGCGATCGACCGGCGGGACCGGTCTTCCGCGATCCCTTCGAACAGTTCTCCGACTTGGAAGAACAGCATGACGAAGACGGCTTCCGGGAACTGGGTTTCCGCACCGGGCAGGAATCCGATGGCGAGCGCGCCCAGGGTGGCGACGCTCATCAGGAAATTCTCGTCCAGCGCCTCGCCGTGCGCGAGGGCTTCGGCGGCTTCTTTCAAGGTATCCCAGCCGACGATGAGATAGGGGACCAGGAAGAGCAGCAGGTACTGCCAGGTGGGCCAGTCCGTTTTCTTTTCTATGATGACGGCTGCGACGAGCAGCAGGGATGCGGCGACGATCTTGACGATCCGTTCCTTTACGCTCCCTTCTTCATGTTCGTGGTGGTGCTCGTGGTGCTCATGGTGTTCATGATGCTCATGATGCTCGTGATGCTCGTGATGATGATCGTGTGACATGGTTCTTGTTCTTTTCCGAAGACAAAGGTACCATGTCCGCCGTGCAACCGGGTTGCAAAGTCACTTGTTCCGCCTGACACCCCGGACCGGGT
>JBGUXJ010000195.1:0-3059 GCA_045222055.1 Candidatus Cryptobacteroides sp.
TCAATGATTGAAAGGCCGATGGCTTTGGATAATGATATCACCATTTCGGAAGAGAGTTATATGCATGATACCCAAGCGTCGTCGACACAAGGGGATGTAGGTAAATATGCGGAGTTCTTCAGTGAACCGGACGCGACGATCGGTATTTCATCTTCTCGCTATTATCCATTGGGTGAAGAAACGGTGATGGCATTTTATGATCCGGCTGAAAACAATGCGACAAAGGCCGTAAATGATGATTATGCCCAAAGCATCCGGATCAATGGAATGAATATGTTTTCTCCCGGGACCAAGTCTGGCGACGGCTCTGTCGTCGGTCTGTTTGGGGAAACGGTCTCTTTTGACCTTTCAGGATTTGGTCCAGCAACAAAAGCGAGTGACATTATTGAACTATATGCTCCGGAGATCGTGCGAATCCAGTTTCCTACAATTGTTTCGGAGGAGCATCGCTATCCTTTATGCTATTATAAGGATTTTGTTGTAAAGTGGAATCCGGATCCTTCTAACGAAAACGGTATCATCGTTCTTGTCAAATGGGATGGATCAATGGTTTTTGGAGAAGATTACACCTCTTCCTACGTGTACCATACCGTGTGTGTCCCGGATACGGGAAGTGTGGAACTGTCAGAGTCCATGTTTGAGGATATCCCGGATGCAGCCTTCTGTAATCTGTATTTGTTTAGAGGAGATATAGAAAATGTAGAGATTGATGAAACCCGGATCCGTTTATTGGCGGAGAGTCATGATGTCCTAGATTTTGTTCTGATAAGAAACCTTGAGTAATACCCGGTTGCCATGAATAATCGAACATTTTTAGTCTTAAAGATTATTACACTGCTGTTGGTACTGGTACTGGCACCCTCGTGCAAAAAAGACGGCCCAAATACATACCGTTTCTGTTTCAGCGAAGGCGGAGGTCCACTTTTATACTATGATGTTGATATTTACGGTGCTACACTTTCCTTGAGATCGGGAGAAGAATACGCTAAACCAGCCATCTTCAGCGAGGATTACGCAACTCCAAATAATAGTCAATGGTATACAGAACTTGATTGGATCTATGTTCACTATACGCCGTATACGGAGGAATTATTTATCGGCGTTAATGAAAACAAATCTGGAAAGAAGCGGAAGGCGACCATTACCGCGAACGGTCCCGATGGTATCGTGCGGGTGTATATTACACAGATAAAATAGGAAGGACTCTGTATCCATGCATATAATCCCCTGTTGCCATGAATAATCGAACATTGCTAATCCTAAAGTCTATTTTGCTGCTAATGGTGCTGGTGCTGGCACCATCGTGCAAAAAAGACGACTCCTTTGCGTTCCGTTACGGTTTCAGCGAAGGCGGAGGTCATCTTACATACTATGATGTGGATATCGACGGTGCTACACTTTCCTTGAGATCTGGAGAAGAATACGCCAAACCAGCCATCTTCAAGGAGGATTACGCAACCCCGAACAATAGCCTGTGGTTTACTGAACTTGATTGGATTCGAGTTTTTTATACGCCGTATACGAAGGAATTATTTATCGGCGTTTTTGAAAACGAGTCCGGAAAGAAGCGGAAGGCGACCATTACCGCGAACGGTCCCCATGGCATCTTCCGGGTCTATATTACGCAGAAATAATAGAGAGAATGCTAATATCCGCTGCGATCCATTTCGCGGCGGATGTCTTTTTCCTTGATGCTCTGACGTTTGTCGTACGCCTTCTTGCCCTTGGCGAGGGCGATGACGAGTTTGGCGTAGCCGTTGTCCGCGACGAAGAGGCGGACGGCGACGATGGTGTTGCCCTTGAGTTTGACTTCCTGGCGGAGGTGGCGCAGTTCACGCTTGGTCAGCAGGAGTTTGCGGTCTCGGACAGGTTCATGCTGGCCCCAGGAACCCCAGAAGTACTGGGCGATGTTCATGCCCTTGACATAGAGTTGTCCGCGCTGGTCGAAATAGCAGAAGGCATCGACCAGGGAGGCCTTGCCGGCGCGGATGGACTTGATCTCCGTTCCGACGAGTTGGATCCCGGCCGTAAAGGTCTCCAGGAACTCGTAGTCAAACGAGGCCCGGCGGTTGCTGATCTGGATTCTGCTCTTTGCTTTCGGCATGGTCTTTCACTTCAAAGGGGATGCAAATATACGAATTATTCTTACATTTGCCACATGACCGAGAAAGCCCAGAACCGCGCCCCGTCGATGCCGAACCGCACCCAGTTGCTGCCGGACCGTCCCGGCGTTCCGCCGATGGCGGAACTCCCCGCAGCCGAATCCATCGACCCGGCCGCCATCCTCGATGCCTATGAGAACGGAGACATAGACCTGATTTGCGTCCTGGGTCCCACCGCCTCCGGGAAGACACGCTATGCCGTTGCGCTGGCGCGGGCTTTCAACGAACTGCGGCGGGTGGCACGTGGCAAGGCGAGCGGTGGAACGGGTGCTGAGAGCGCTGGTGCGGAGATCCTGTCCGGCGATTCCCGGCAGGTGTACCGGGGCATGGACCTCGGGACCGGGAAGGATCTGGATGAATACCAGGAGATTCCGTACCACCTGATCGACATTGCCGAACCGGGGACCCGGTACGACATCTACCAGTTCCAGCAGGATTTCGAGGCGGCGTACCAGGATATCAGGAAACGTGGCGGCATCCCGATTCTCTGCGGGGGCTCCGGCCTGTACATCGAAGCCGCCACCTGCGGCTATCCTCTCCCACAAGTCCCCCCGGACATGGAACTCCGCGAGGAGCTCGAACTGGAAAACACGGCGGACCTGCGTGCCCGCCTGCTGGCCCTGAAGCCGGAGACCGACCCGGCCACGCTGGAATCCCGTCGCCGGACCATCCGCGCGCTGGAAGTGGCCCTGTATGAGGCGGAGCATCCGGTGGTCCGCAGCAGTTTCTTTCCCAAGAACGTGTATTACATCGGAACCCTGGTTTCCCGCGAGGACCGGGTCGCCCGTATCGACCGCCGGCTGGACGAGCGCCTGGAAGCCGGGCTCCCGGACGAAGTACGCCGTCTGCTTTCAGACGGCGTACGGGCAGAAGACCTGATGTATTATGGTCTTGAGT
>JBGUXJ010000196.1:0-5943 GCA_045222055.1 Candidatus Cryptobacteroides sp.
GAGGCAGTTTTCGCACTCCCCTTCGGCGACGGAATGGCCGTCGACTACCTTCCAGGAACCGTGCGGGCATACAGAAGTGCAGACGCCGCATCCGACGCAGGCGTCTGTGGAGAAAACGATTTTTTCGGAACGGGTGACCGTAGGCCGCTTACGGTCACGCCCGGAGGAACGGTAATACCCCTCGCAGATCATCCTGTCCATCTCGGTGACCGGAAGGATATAATTCTCGCGCTTGTCAATGGCGGCGAGGACGGCTGCGATTTTCTCGGGAATCAGCTGGTTCTTCGGGTCCGCCTTTTCCTTATCCGCATCAAAATACGGCAGGTACGTATCGACCATCTGGATGCAGGAAATGTAATTCATCTGTATGCCATGTTCCTTGGCAAAATTGTCCACGAACTCCGGGAAGATCGTGCTATGGGCGCCGAAAGTGCCGATGGTGAAGAAATAATCGGCCTTGAAGGTGGAACGGGCGATGAAATCCTGGACGATTGCCGGCGGGATGAAGCAGTAGACCGGACAGACGAAGCCGATTTCTTCCGCTTCATAAACGGGATTGTCATTGTGGATTTCCTGTGATATGCTCAACAAGGTACCTTTTTCTCCGGCAAGCTGGCGCGAAACATAGAGGCTGTTTCCGGTTGCAGAGAAGTAGAAGATCAGACGCTTGATCTTCTTTTCTTTCTGGGCGTTGCCGCAGGCCGGCAGGGTCGGGACACAAGTGGCAAGCATGCCCAGGCCCAAAACTTTGAGGGCATTTCTGCGGCTGATAGGCTGGTCGATCTTCATAGTTTTATATTTTTACAAAAATATGGAACGTCGTCGGATTTGGCATAACACTTTTTTGCCCATTGTTAACCAATTTCGCAGATAATCATTATATTTGTCCAACTGCCAGAGACTTATACGCATGAAAAAGGTATTACGTATAACCAATCCGAACGACTATGCGGCTTATGTCAACGCTCCGGCGCTTCATCCGCTCATTTGCATCCTTCGGTACGAAGAACTGGGACCTTTCCGCAGGAGTCTGAACCGATACGGCGTATATGGACTGTTCATCCAGGATGAGTTTGTCAAGGGTATTACCTATGGAATGAAAACCTATGAGACCCACGGTCCTTCCATCATTGCGGTGGCTCCCGGGCAGATCGGAGGAGTGGAAGACGACGGGGAGTTGATCTCCCGGAAGGGATGGGTGCTTCTTTGGTCTCCGGAACTGATTCGGGGCAGCGTCTGGGAGCGTACAATGGAAACTTATCGTTTCTTCTCGTACTTTTACAGCAATTCGCTGGAGATGAGCCCTGCTGAATGGGGACGGATGTCGATGCTGATCAGCCAGATGCGTGCTGAACTGCGGGACGGCGAGGACGGCCCTGCCCTGCGGGGTGTGCTGCAGGGATATCTTCATGTTATCCTGGAGTATTGCAACCGGATTTATCTGAGACAGTCAGCTTTCGGAGACAAGGATTCATCCGACATACTCAAGCGCTTCCACCAACTGCTCGTCGATTACTATGCAGAAGGCAAGCAGATGAGCCGGGGTGCCCCCTCCGTCCGATACTGCGCGTCGGAACTGGCTTATTCTCCGCGCTATCTGGGCGACATGATCCATAAGGCTGCAGGCGGCACCGCCATCGGCTATATCCATTCCTTCGTGGTGGAAAAAGGGAAAAGCCTTCTTATGCAGGGGCACAATATCAGTGAGACGTCCCATCTGCTCGGTTTTGAATACGTGCATCACTTCAACCGGATTTTCAAGAAAGTGACGGGTCTAACCCCTTCGGAATTCCTGGCGAAATAACCTTGGATTTATAAATGATTATTCTTTTAAAGCGATATGGAACAGATTGAACGGATACAGGTGATGGAGGCCCTGATGGATCAGGCCACCGCCGCAGTCAGGGGGCTTGGAGAGGCCCTGGACCAGTATGAGGCCGCACAGACGGCGCTCCGCAGCCTGGGTGAATACCTGGGAAGCGAAGAGTGGATCGAAGATTTCGACGACGATGCGGCCGGCAAGTTGCCGGCCGACCTCAAGCGTGGCGTTCTCTCTGAAGACGGGATCTATGACCTTCTCTCCGAAGACCAGGAGCAGGCCGCCCGGATGCTCGACATCGTCGCGGGCCGTCTGCGGAGGGGGTAGTCTTTCCGATCAGTTTTTTTCAAACCGGACACAAGCCCAGTTGTCCCGCAGGCGCTCCGACACATAGCGGAGGCCGTTCGCCTGTGCTTCCTGCCGGATGGCGGGGATGTCTTCGGCGTAGAAACCGCTGCAGAGCAGGGTCCCGCCGGGACGAAGGGACCGGGCGTAGGTGCGCAGGTCCATGATGATGATGTTCTTGTGGATGTTGGCGAGCAGGACGTCGTACTTGCCCATCTGAAGCAGGGAAGCGTCCCCGTAGTAGGTCTCGAAATGCCGGGAAACCCGGTTCCCGTGGGCATTGTCGAAAGCCGACTGCGCCGCGACCGCGTCAATGTCGATGCCATAGACGTGGGCGGCATGCAATTTGGCCGCCAGGATGCCCAGTACGCCGGTCCCGCAGCCCATGTCCATCACGACATGGCCCCGGATCCGGTCCTCGATCTCCATCATGGTCTCCATCATCATGTAGGTTGTCTGGTGGTGGCCGGTGCCGAACGCCATCTGCGGATCGATCTTGATCGTGAAGCGGGTCTTGCCCAGGGGTTTCCCCATGGCGGCATACGCCAGAACCAGGTCTTCCTGGGTGTGGTGCCAGGCCTTGACGGTCACGTCTTTGCCCACGATGATGGGCTCGAACTCGTTTTCCCACTGGCGGTTCCAGTTCTGGAAGGGGACCAGGGTGGCGGTGAAAGTGGTGCGGTACGGAACGCCCGACAGGATGACCTTCAGGGCGCGGGCGTCATAGGCGTCCTTCGGGATGTAGGCCTTCAGGACGTCTTCCTCGATGACGAAGGAGTCATAGGGGAGGTCGCAGAGTTCGGCTTCGACGATTTCGGCCGCTTCTTCAGAGAAGGGCTCGATATGGATGGCGACTTCGATGTATTCGGAACTGTTCATGATCTTATTGTTCTTCATCTGTCCGGATGTCTTCCCGGCGCTGGTAGAGGGCCTCCCGGTAACGGCGGCAGAAGAAGGCGCGGATGCGTTGGATCAGGGTGATCTTTTCTGCCTTTGGTGCTGACAGGGCGGCATCCCGCAGGGCGGAGGCTTCCTGCTCGAGAGCCGTTTCCGGATGGTCATAATCATATTGGAGGGAGTCCAGCATGGCCTGTTCTGAGGCGGAGAGGGAGTCGAGCGGCGTGAGTTCGTCACCGAGGGAATCGCGGGTCAGGGCCGTGCCGGAGGCTTCGTTCTGGCGGACGGCGAGTTCGACGCCCTTGGAGAAGATGTCGTGGATGGAATTGACCAGGTTCACCTGCAGGGTGTCGATCCGGGCCGTATAGACCGGGACATTGGTATTCTTGTATTTGGCGCGGCCGATGCGGTATTTCCAGTTGTCGAAGTTGCCCCACAGGTTGACGCCGAAGCGGAAAGGCAGCGGCGACCGGAGGACTGAAACATGGTAGTTGAAGGTCTGGTCGAACCGCTGGATGCCGCTCATGGCGAGCAGGTAGCGGTCGACGCCCAGGATGAACGGGAAGACCTCGAGGGTGTTGTCCGCGATGAGCCCTTCGACGGACATGTCGTCGATGCGGCTGATCTTGCGGTCCTTGAACATCAGGATCTTGGCAATCTTCTTGATGGCGTCGTTCTCTTCGATGGAAAGGTTGGAACCTTTGATTTTCATGACGCCGCTGATGCTGGACGGGATGAGGTTCATCGTGGTGTCCAGCTTGCTGGTCGCGGCCATCTCGCAGTCCAGCATGCCCTTGAAGGTCTTCAGCAGCGGCACGAGGCTGTCGACGACCGGGAAGAGGGTGATGACTTTCTCCGCCGTGATGTCGACCAGGTTGAGGTCGAAGCCGACGGTCAGGTCTTCTTTCTTGCGGGTGGAATAGAAGCCTTCGAAATAGATGTCGCCCATGTTGGAGGTGGCGACGGTGTTGGTGATCTGGAGGGTGCGCTCCTTCATCAGGACGTCGGCGGCGAACCAGTCGATGTCCAGGTCGGAGTAGATGATCCGGTTGCCCAGCAGGTGCACGTCGGCGTCCAGGTTCGCGGGAAGGACGATCAGGGATCCGTCCAGGGTGGCGTCCGCGAGGGTATCGACGGCGACACGGGAGAGGTATTCCGCGTCGGAAATCTGTTCGTCGAGGGCGATGGCCTTGTCCTCCGGATGGAATTTGTTCCCGGCGTCATACGCGGCCAGGAGTTCGTTGGCATGGATCAGGTCGGAGGCGACTTCCAACTCCAGGCGTACGGTACCGTCGGCAAGGAAGGCGCGCCGCAGTCCGGAGACGTTTCCCTTCGCGCTGACGTCGGACTGGCCGGAGGTGAGGGTCATGTTGTCAAGTTTGACCTGGTCCAGGGTGAAACTGCCCTTGACGTCGGAGAATCCGTTGCGGAGCGGGAAATACGGGGTGATCAGCAGGCCGTCGCCGAGGGCGAGGCTGCCGCTGGCATCCCAGTCGCGGACATATTGCGCCATGGATTCGTCCAGTCGGAAGTTGAGGTCGCGGCTGTGGAACTCATCCCGCTGGAGGCGGGAGCGGAGTCCCAGCGAATCGAGGTGCCGTTCCGGTCGTTGGCGCGGCTCGCGTTTGACAGCCGTCGCCGAGAGCGAGGCGTCATGGATGCCGATACGGTTGACGCCCTGACGGAACTGGATCTCGTCGTTCCGGCTGCTGACAACCACCACCGGGACGGTGCCGGAAGTTACAGCCTTGTTGCTGTATTTGAAGGAGTTGCGTGTGTTCTTGACGGCGACGAAAAGGGAGTCCGCTCCCGTCATGGCGATGCTCTGTCCTGTCAGGGTGCCGACAATCGGATGGACTTCCTTCCCGAATTCCTCGCTGACGATACTGGCGGAATTCTGGGCGGTCAGGCCTACGTCCGTGCCGCGAATGAAGGTGGTCTTGCCGTACTGGGCATACAAACTGTCGATGCGGCCGCGGACGCCGAGGATGTCGGCGCCGAGGGCCATGTCATCGCTCTTGCTCTTGGTCAGATGGATGTCGGTCTGGTCCAGGAAGACGGACAGGGAGTCCGGCTGGTCATGGAACTGGATGCCGGGGCTGGTGATGTGACCGTCCAGGTCTGCGCGGGAGAAGTTGTACAGGTCCAGGTCGGAGAGGAAGACCATGCCGGAAACGGCGGCGTTCACCGCGCCGCTGGCCGTCATGCCTTCCGGCAGGAATTCGTTGATGACATTCAGGTCGGCGTTGGCTTCGAGGTCGATGCCGAAGAGGGGATCGTCGCAGAGGACGTCCTCGCTGAAGCCGGAACCGGTCAGGTTGACGCCGGCCATGTCCAGGTCGATCCCGTCGAGGGTCACGCTGAGTTTGCCGTAGCGGTCGGTTTCGGCATTGACCTCGGCGGCGAGGCGGCCGCTGTAGTCGAAACCGGTCCAGGCGAGGGAGGACTTGGGAACGGATATTTCGGCGACGAGTTCGGGCAGGGTCTTGTCGGCGGGGATGTACCAGCCGTCGCAGAGGGCTGTCAGCGAAATCTTTGCGTCGGTCTTGAGTTTTTTGAGATCGGGCAGGAGGGAGGTGCCCAGGAAGGCGGTCACGTCGGAGACCTTGCAGTCGTCGATGAGGGCTTCCGCGCGGATATAGGTGCTGTCGGGGCGGAGGCGGACGTCGCCTTCCCCGGTCAGTTCGAGGGCGGCGGCTTTCAGCCAGAGGTCGCGGACGGAAACGGCGGAGAATCCTTCTTCCGGGAAGGAAACACCGGCCTTAACCTCGATGGGAAGGTCCATCTTTCCGAGGGAGGTCAGGGCGAGTTTTGCGCGGGCGGCGGCGTCCATGTCATAGCGTTCCTTGTGCTGGCGCAGGGAGAGGTGGTCGAGGTCGACG
>JBGUXJ010000197.1:0-7895 GCA_045222055.1 Candidatus Cryptobacteroides sp.
CGTAATACCCAACTGGCTGGTGAATGCATTGGCGCCTGCGCGGGAGGCCGTACCTTCGACCCGGGTGGCTTCGGTGCCGAGACTGTAGACGATAATGTCGTAAGTGCCTGCCGGAACGTTGATGAATCCGCCGGTCGGCGGGAGGAATTCCTCGGCCATCAGAGCGTGGGTCTGCGTATCGTAGAAGCAGGCGCGGACTTGCTCCGGCATCTTGCCGTAGACCTTTTCGCGAAGGGCGGCGTCTCCTTCCAGGTCGATGTCGTCGTTGAGTTTGACATCGGTGTTGAGTTTGAGGTTAAGTTTAAGATAGACGTCGGAAAGCGGGTCGTACAGCGGAATGCGCTTGCATCCTGTCGCCGGGAAGAGACACAAGAGGGTCAAGAGGAGGAAGATTCTTCGCATACTCTCAGTAAAACAGGTATGATTCTTCATTATTTGCCTCCTTTTTTGTTGTTGACATAGATGGGGAGAACGAGGGAGACCTGGGCGCGGGTCGGTCCGAACCAGCGGACGGTTTTCGTGACGCCTTTGCGACGGTAACATTTTTCGCCGGCGACGAAGCAGTCATACGGCTGGGCATCAGAATAGATGTACCCCACTCTCAGTTCGAACTCCAGGTGCATGCGGCCACGGAAGATCGGTGTGGCATAGAGGTAATCTACGCCGGCATTCCAGAACTCTCCCTGATGGCCGGACCAGTCTTGCTCGAAATCATAGTGGCCGACGGCGGCATAAGCGCCGATGGAGTGGCCCAGCAGGCGGGCCTGCGGCTTCTTTCGGCTGTTGTGGAACCAGTAGCGGGCTTCGATGTCCGCCGCCTGGAACTCGAAGCACCAGCCGTTCATGTCAATGTCCTTGCTGTGTTTCTCGCGCCAGATCCAGGGAGAATACCAGTCCGCTCCGACCGACCAGTTCTCGCCGATGGGAACCTCCACGCCGACGTTGGTAAAGGGGATGGCGAGGACGTTGGTCCGCAGGGCGAGCAGGAATTTCTTGCCGGAAATGTCATAGTCCCGGCGCTGGCGGAGCATGTCATGGAGTTCTTCGTCGGACAGTTCCGACGGTTGGCCGGCCAGGAAGACCGTATCCCGCTCTGTCTTTGTGACATAGAGGGTATCCGTCTGGTGGACGATCTCCCGGACGGGGCGGCGGATGACCAGCGACACGGCGCCGCCGGCGGTCCGCAGGTCGGGGAAGATGTTTTCGTCCAGGTACTTCCAGACCTCACCTCCTTCAAGGGTTTTCAACTGGTTTTTCCTTCCGTCGGTGACGCGTCCGTCAGTCCTGATCCAGACCGGCGTCTTCTCGATGATGGCCAGCGCGCGGTCCCGCCATGGGGCGTCGATCGTGCGCACGATGGCTGCGAGTCCTTCCCAGTCTTCACCGATGGCATCGATGTCAAGCCTGCTGCGGTCGATGCCGATTTCATCGACCAGGAAGCGCTCGAGGGCGGTCGCCCGGGCTTCGGAGAGTCGCTGGTTAGCCGCCGTGTTACCTTCCGGCGAAGCGGAAGTACGTAGGGAAACATGCTGGACAGAAGCCATGGGGTCGTTCAGCAACGTCCGGACGGAGGACTGGAAATCCTCCATCTGGGCGGCATTGTCCCGGAAGGCTCTGTCAATTTCGGAATTGTTTCGCTGGAAATATATTCTCAGCGACAGGGTGTCGTTCTGGAAGTCCTGTGCCCGCAGGCCTGAAGCAGTGGCTAGCAATAGGAACGACCCGGTTAGTATGGTCATTAAAGTTTTCATCTAGCCGCAAAGATAGAAAGAAATTTCAAAAACGTATCATAAAAGATACATTTTTTTATTCCGAGGTGCGGCTTTTTCGCTGAAAACTACTTTCTGACAGGCCGTTATTGAAATCTCCCCGATCTTTCTCCGTGCCGTTTTCGAAAGTTCTCCGATCTTTCTCCGTGCAGTTTATTGGAGTTCTCCGTTCTTTCTCCGTCCCGTTTTCGGGAGGATCTTGATACTTCGTCGGACCGTTATTAACTGAATTAAGTCTTTCGGCGGTGCTGTTTTCAGGATGATCCGGCTCTTTCGTCGGTGCAAAGATAGGGATTTTTGACCAATTATGTATTATATAAGATACTTTGTGTTTTCCAAAGTTTGCCCCTGGATTCCGCCCCAGGCTCGTTTATTTTGTCAAAACAAGAATCGAGGACTTGATTTATATTGAGATTTCTGATGCGTTTACTCTTCTTTCGCCATTTACATAGAGTCTTTTTACCACAAATACTTGATTCTTTGCTTGCCGATTTGCCAAGCAACAGACTTCAATCTTATATTGCAGTCTTCTCTATAGGATAACCTGTCAGAAGAATCATTCTAGTGTTCCGGTTTCTCTATATAAAGTAATGTCATGATTGATTATTATCATATGTATCACCGTGGTATGGCCGGACAGGTCATCTTCTATTGTGTCATCGACCGACTCGTTTATTACTCGCTTTCCTCTATCTTGTCGCGAAAGTATGGAGTTCAGGTGATCTCGGCGGCTTATATGTTCACCCACACGCACCAGTTAGGCAGGGCTTCTTCTCCTGAAATTGTCCGGGAGTATGAATACCGGTTAGGATGGTATTATGCCCGTGCCTTCAACCAAGCCAGCGGCAGGCGTGGATGCTTATTCTCCCATTCAGCCGGTTTTGCCGTGAAAAGAACAGAGAAGGAGATTCGGACGAATTTGGCTTATCTGGCGAATAATTCTACAGAAAAACGTCTTTTCAGACATTGCTGGGAAGACCGGTGGAATTTCGTGGCCTACATCGGTTCCCCTTATCCTTTCTCCAGTCCTCTCGTCAAGAAAACCGCTTCCACCCGTTTGCGGAATGCCCTGAAAATCATCGAAAGCGAATATCTCAGGAGCGAGTATCTGGACCACGCTTTATTGTTCCGATTGTTTTCCGGTCTTTCCCCGAAGGAAACGCAGCAACTTATCGACGCCATTATCCTGATGTATCAATTCATTGATTACGAGACTTCCGTTTCCTTTTACGGTTCCTACGAGAAAATGCTCCTGGCATTCGATTCCAATACCGGTTCAGAATACGGTTTCACGGAGGCATGGGAACCGCCGAGCGATATCCCATACCGACAGATGTGCCGGATTGTTCGCCAGCAAGGACTCAATCTTGTCGAGAAAGAATTCCTGCGTGCCCCTTCCCCTGATTTGATTCTGGACCTCATGCGAGGGAGCGACGCCAGTCCCTATCAGATCCGCCGCTTCCTGCACATGCTGGAGCCGTCCCGATAAAAACGGGTGGTGCGCATCTGGCTGAGTATCAACGATATCGTGTTTTTTGAAGAAGGATTTCCTTCTTCAAAAATCAGCAATTCTCTGAATGTCAAATATTTCCGCTCCACCCGTATTCGGGGGGGGGCGGGCAGATTGTTGAAGAATTAATTGAAAAGAATATTCCGGAAGAGAATAAGCCTAAGTGGAAGACCGGAAACGGCTGGTCTTCTTGCTTCCCGGAAGAATCACGTACGCTACATGAAACGCAGAATCCCGGAAGTTTAAAATCATCCGGGGTTCTGTTCCGGCGATTTAACCCAAATAAAACTTGGTTATGTGCCCCAGGGGAAATCTCTTAAAGAAATATGGAAGCGGAAACAAAAAAACTCCTCCCGATGATCCGGGAGGAGTTGAGGGATCTCCTATAACGGGAGGAGTTGAGGAATCTCCTGTTGCAGGAAATTAATCTCCGAGGAGTAATTCGCGGGGTTCGTTTACCGGAACTGGGCGAATTCGATGTCCTTTTCGGCACGTTCGCCAAGGGCGATGCTCATGCGGGCGCGCTTGAGGTTCTCTTCGACACCGTTGGCGTCACCCCTGCGGGCGGCGACGATGGCCTTGAGGTAAGCCACGCGCGGGTCGTCGCACATGAAGCTCTTCTGTGCGTCGCTCAGGCGGTCGGCGAGGATGTAGGCGAGGGAGCGGTTGAAGCAGCAGCCCTCGGTGTCGGCGAGTTCCTGGCAGGCCTTGTCATAGTTGCCGGCGAGGATGTCGAACACACCCATGTTCCACTTGGCTTCCTTGGTGCCGGCCTTGGCGAAGTGGCGGGCGGCCTCCTGGTAGTCACCCTTCTGCAGGGCGACCACGCCGAGGGCGTTCTCGAGTTCGCCGTCCTTGGCCTCGACCTTGTTGAAAGCACTCTCCGCAGCGGAGACCTTGCCGGCACGCAGCAGGGCGACACCCTTGTTGAAGCGGGCGCGGTCGCTGTCGAACTTGTCGATGGCCTTCTGGTAGAGGTCGGCCTTCTTGTTGTTGTCCTTCACGAGGGAAGCGGCACGCAGGAGGGCTTCTTCGTCGAGGACGTCGATGTTGTCATCGACGAGCTTGAGGAGTTCTTCGCTGGTGTAGTTCTGGTATTCGACGTTGGCGATGAAGCGGGCGCGGCGGAGTTCCGGGAGAACGGTGCTCTTGAGGGAGGTGTAGACCTCGGACATGTTCTTGATCTCGCTTTCGCGGACGGCCGGGTCGCTGTACATGGACAGGACGCGGAGGATCAGGTCCTTATCTTCGATGTCGCTCTTGGCCACGAGATCCTGGAAACCTTCCCAGTCCTGGCCGATGCTGCGGACGTCGGTCTCGCCGACTTCCTTGCCCTTGGTGACCTCGCCGAAAGCCTTCTCACCGCTCTTGGAGCGCTTGTCGGAGAGCTTGGCGTTGAGGTCCTTGCCACCTTCCGGAGAAGCGTAGGCGACGACCTCGGTGCCGGTCAGGGTCTTGCGCTCGTTGTCCTTGATCTCATCGAGAGCGGCCTGGAAGTCCTTGATGGACTGGCTCTTGAGCTCCTTGTTATTGACATCGGCGGAATTGACGGCGTATTTGATCTGACCTTCAGCGGTCTGCTTGATGACTTCCTGGTAGTTGTCGGTCTTGTAGGGGAGATAACCCGAGGCGTCGACCATCTTGTAGGTGGTGTTGCAGCCGTCGGCGACCTTGCGGGTCGGGAGCTGGGCGAACTTTGTCTTGTAGCGGGCGATGGCCCTCAGTTCGAGGACGGCCTTCTCCATGCCTTCGACATAGTCGAAATGAATGCGTTCACGGACGGTCTGGCCGGCGGAGGAAACAACCTTGTAGTTGTCCTTGACTTTCTCGCCCTGGTAGATGAACGGTTCCATGGCCGCTTCGCCGCCTTCATAGACCAGCACGGGGGTAACCTCGAGGATGGCCTTCGGGTGGAAGTAGTCGGCAGGATAGGTGACGGTCAGGTCGGCGTCGATGTTGTCGGCGATCACCTCGAGGACCTCAGGGTCGCAGGTAACCTTGACATTCTCGGCCATCTTGACCATTTTCTCGTAAGAGGAGCAGGCGACAGCACTGATGCCCATGAGCACGGCTGCCAGCAGTTTCATACCTTTCTTCATATAAATAATAAAATAATGGTTATTCATCCCAGCCCGTACAGACGGGCATATTTGCAAATATAGGAATAAATGCAGATTTTTCTACCGGGGCGTCATATTTTTGATTCGTTTTCGTAACTTTGCGAGACTATGGACATGCAGGAATTACAACGACTGAAAAACAAGTTCGACATCATCGGAAACGACCCGGGACTCAACCGGGCGCTGGAGATGGCCGTCGCCGTCGCACCGACGGACCTGACGGTCATGGTCACGGGCGAGAGCGGTACTGGCAAGGATGTGATTCCGCGGATCATCCATCAGCACAGTCTCCGCAAGACAGGGAAATACCTGGCGGTCAACTGTGCCGCCATCCCGTCCGGAACCGTCGATTCGGAACTTTTCGGACATGAGAAGGGCTCTTTCACCGGCGCGATCGAGGCCCGCAAGGGTTATTTCGAGGAGGCCGACGGCGGCACCCTTTTCCTGGACGAGATCGGCGAACTGCCCCTTCCGACCCAGGCCAAGCTGCTGCGTGTCCTCCAGTCCGGCGAGTACATCCGCGTGGGTGCCTCGAAAGTCGGCAAGACCAATGTCCGGGTCATCGCCGCGACCAACGTGGACCTGCTGAACGCCGTGGCCCAGGGCAAGTTCCGCCAGGACCTGTACTACCGGCTCAGCGCCGTGCAGATCGCCATGCCCCCGCTGCGGGACCGCAAGGAGGACATCCACCTGCTGTTCCGCAAGTTCACGTCCGACTTCTCCGAGAAATATTCCCGCCGCAAGGTCAACCTGACCCGCGATGCGGTGGAGTTCCTGACTTCCTACCGCTGGCCGGGCAACATCCGCCAGCTCCAGAGCATCGCCAACCGTGTCTCGGTCTTCGAGACCGTGGACCTGCGCCCGGATTCCGACCGCATCGAGATCGATGCCGCCACCCTGGCGAAATACATCACCAAGGAAGACGACAGCATGCTCCCGGTGCATGTCGGGCAGAGCGGAACCATGCGCGAGGAGGACCGGCAGGAAATCTTCCGCGCCCTCGCCCTGCTCAATGCGGAGGTGGCGCGGCTGCGTTCCCTCGTAGAAGGCCGCCAGGCCTCGCCTGTCCACCATCCGGAACTGCCGGAAGATGTTGATGTCCAGGAGGATTTCGTTCCCCGGACTCCGGATTCCGAGGAAGAGCCGGAGGAACAGCCGGGCCATATCGTCGACTACTCCGACGGGAAGGAACCTTCCTTCTCGATCCATGACGCCAGCGAGGACCTGATCCGCAAGGCCCTCGAGAAACACCACGGCAACCGCAAGAAAGCGGCCGAGGAGTTGGGCATTTCCGAGCGGACCCTGTACCGGAAACTTCCGGCCGAGTTCCGTAGTTCCCGAACCAAACAGCCATGAACCTGAGAAAATTCCTCCCTGTCACCGTGCTGGCCGTCTTGCTGGGTGTCGCCGCCTGTGGGATCTATTCCTTCAGCGGAACGTCCATCCAGCCCGACGTCAAGACCGTGACGATCAACTATTTCGAGTATAAGGCCCTGCGGGTCAACCCGTCCCTTTCCAATGACATGACCGAGGCGCTGCAGGAAAAATTCCGCAAGATGACCCGCCTGACCCAGGTGGAACGGGACGGAGACATGGAGATCTCCGGGGAGATTACGGGCTATGACGTCCGTGCCCAGGCCGTGACCGCGCAGGAAGTCGCCGCCCAGAACCGCCTGACCGTCAGCGTCAAGATAAATTTCATGAACCGGAAATACCCCGAGGACGACTTCGAGAAATCCTTCTCGGCGTATGCCGACTATGATTCCGCCAATTCCCTCGATGCGGTGGAAGGCGCTCTCTGCGAGGAGATCGTGGAGAAACTCTGCGAGGACATCCTGAACGCCACGGTAGCCAACTGGTAATGATATGGAACGGACCGACTGCATCAACCTCAAGACCCTGACACTCGACGAACTGGCCGGCGTGGTCAACCTGTACCCGTGGTACGGGGCCGCCCGCCGCGAACTGTGCATCCGGATGGCCCGCATGGGCGGAGATGCCTGGGATCCCGCGCAGTATGCCGACGCGGCGCTGTATCTGGGCAGCCGCCGGATCATCCGCGACATCGCCGTCCCGGTGGAGCGGGCGGATTATGCGGACAAGGACCTCGAAAAACTCCTGCGCGCGTATATATCGGAGGAAACGGAGGCCGAGCAGCCCGAGCGGAGCGTCCGCGTGGTTGGCGGCGATTATTTCTCCCAGGCCCAGTACGACAAGGTGCGCCGGAGCGAGGACAACGTCTTCTCCCGGTTCGTCGCACGGGGTACGAAAGATACGTCCGACCTGGAGAAAACGGTCGATGTGGATGACTTCTTCTGCACCGAGACACTGGCGCAAATTTTTGCAGATCAGGGCCGGAATGTGGAGGCAAAACGCATTTATTCGAAACTTCTCTTGAAATTCCCGGAAAAAAGTGCTTACTTTGCAACCCTTATTGAAAAACTGGAACAAGAAGTATAAAAATTAAGAACATATTATGAACGCTTTCTTTATCAT
>JBGUXJ010000198.1:0-19877 GCA_045222055.1 Candidatus Cryptobacteroides sp.
CCACCAGATCCAATCCTTTATACTCCTTAAACATATATTCTTACTTTTTGTGTATCTTTGCAGTCGCAGCCAGCCTTTGGCTGCCGCCATTTTTTAACCCACAAAGATACACATTTCATCTGAATATTTCAAAGGAGCATGAACGTACTTGACATCATCCTGCTGGTCTGCCTGGTACCCGCCGTTTTCCAGGGTTTCAGGAAAGGACTGATCGACCAACTGGTCAGTCTGCTGTCGGTCATCCTCGGCGTCTGGCTTTCCTTCCGGTGCTCGGATCTCGTCAGCGCATGGATCCTCCCCTATCTGGGCGAGGTCTCCCCTGCGGTCGTGCAGATCATCGCATTCGCCGTGATCATGCTGGCCGTCGCCGCCGGCCTCTACCTGGTCGGGAAAGGACTCAAGGCCGTCCTGAAATTCGTCCTGCTCGGCTGGGTCGACAAGCTTTTCGGCATGGTCTTCTCCCTGCTCAAGGCAGGGCTGGTCGTCGGCCTGCTGATCATCCTGTTCAGCACCGTCAACGACAAGTTGCAGCTGGTCAAGCCGGAAGTCCTTGACGGCAGCGTCCTGTACGGCCCCATCAAGGACATCGCCTATGCCGTGTTCCCGTTCTTCAAAGAACTGCTCGTAAAATAACCATGGAAAGATTCATCCTGATCGATACTTCGACCTCCCTGTGCTCCACCGCCCTGGTGGAAGACGGCCGCATCACCGCCACCCGCTCCTGCGAACGGGAACATTCCGCCTTCACCGCACCCTTCGTCAAGGAGATGCTGGACGAGCGCGGACTGAAAGCCGCGGACTGCAGCGCCGTCGGGGTCAGCATGGGCCCGGGGTCCTTCACCGGCCTGCGCGTCGGTGTCAGCACGGCCAAGGGTCTCTGCTTCGGCGCCGGCCTGCCGTTGATTGGCGTCGGCTCCCTCGACACCCTGGTCTGGCAGGCCCGGGACAAGGGCCTCCTCCCGGAAGGCTGCACGGCCGTCGTCCCGATGATCGACGCCCGCAGGATGGAAGTCTATACGGCCGTCTTCTCCCCGGAAGGAGAGCGCCGGACGCCCGTCGAGCCCAAGGTCATCGAAGCCGGGGCCTACGACGCCCTGCTGGCCGGAGGCCCCGTCCTGTTCATCGGCGACGGTGCGGAAAAATGCCGGGAAGTCCTCGCCCATCCGAACGCCCGTTTCATCGGATGCCGGCCGGAAGCCGCTTCGATGCTGCATCCGGTCCTGCAGGCCTGGGAGGAGAAACGCTTCGAGGACGTGGCCTATTTCGAGCCCTTCTATCTCAAGGACTTCGTTGCTACGGTAAGCAAAAAACGGCTCTTTTAGGGAGCCGTTTTTCATTTTTCCGAAGATTTCAGTCTATTATTTCAGCCGCGCCGACAGGAAGGAGCGCAGCGTCGCCTCGTTGCGGACGCCGGTGCTGGAGACCAGTTCGCCGTCGACGATGAAGAACAGGGACGGGATGGTCTGGACATTGTACGTCGCAACGACCGGAGAAGCCGTTCCGCGACCGTCGCAGACATTGACCCATTCCAGGTTCTGGTTGCGGACGGTCGTCGCCCACTGGGTCTTGTCGGTATCCAGGGAGACGGCATAGATCTCGAAGCCCTTGTCCTTGTAGTCGGCATAGACCGGCTTCATGACATCGAGGTTGAACATCTTCTGCTCGGCATTCCCGGAAGCCCAGAAATAGACCATCACGACCTTCCCTTCCGTCTCGCTGAGTTTCACCTGCCGGCCGTTGACGTCCGGCATGACGATGTCGATGTAACTGGCTTCACCGGCCGTCTTGAGACGGGTGTCCATCTCCAGATAGGCGGAACGGCGGGCCGCTTCCTGCTCGAGCGCCTTGACATAACGGGACTCCGGATAGACGGTCTTCAGGCTGTCGCTGATGTTGCGGAAATGGATGGCGTCGGTCGCCTGGCCGAAGACAGGGAGGGTCCCGCCGACGGACTCATAGAGTACCGGGATGACAGTCAGAGACTTGGAATTCTCCAGGATATATTTGAGCCGGTCGCGGTAATAGGCGACATACTGGCGGGAGAGGTCGGCGCGGACGACGGCCGCCTCCGGAGAGGAAAGGTCCATGTCGGCAAGACGGGCCTGGGTGGCCGCGAACTTGTTGCCGAACTCGGCCTGGCTACGCTCCACCTCTGCCAGACGATCGCATTCCACGGAACCGACGACGGAATAATTGCCCAGCGTATCGGAGGTAACCTTGACCTTGTCACCCTTCTGGAGAAGCAGCGACGCAATCCGGCGGTCACCATGGAACAGGTAGATGAATTCCGGCTGGCCTTCCTTCAGGTCCAGTTTGTAGTAATAATGCCCGTTGGCATCCGTCTTCACGGTATCCAGCACCTGATAGCGGTTGACATCCAGCAGGGAGACGATCACCTCGGAATCCGGCGCATCGGTCACGACGCCGTCGATGCCGGTCTTGCCGGCGCAGGAAGACAACAGGACGGCGGCCAGGGCAGCCGCGGCGAACAAACTACAGTTTCTCATATTCGGCGAGGATTGAATCGGCGATGGCTTTCATTTCTTCCGCCTCGAGACGGAGGTGCGGCTTCCGGAAATCCAGGTCCCCCTCGGTCTGGAGCGGAACCAGGTGGATGTGCGTGTGCGGGACTTCCATGCCCAGGACGGCGACGCCGATCCGCTTGCAAGGCACGGCGGCCTTCAGGGCGACGGCGACTTTCCGGGCGAAGGCCCACAGGCCGGCATACGTCCGTTCATCCAGATGGAAGATATAGTCATCCTCCACATGCTTGGGAATCACCAGCGTATGGCCCTTGGCCAGCGGACTGATATCGAGGAAAGCATAGTAGTCCTCGTTCTCGGCGACCTTCCAGGAAGGGATCTCGCCGGCAGCGATGCGGGAGAAAATCGTAGCCATGGTTACAGGGAAATGTCGAGGATCTTGAACTTGATGATACCCTGCGGGACCTGCGCCTCGACGATCTCGCCGACCTTATGGCCGAGAAGGGCCTTGGCGATCGGGGTCGTGGCAGCCAGTTTGCCGTGGGCGAAGTCGGCTTCGGTCTCGCCGACAATGGTATATTCCATGGTCATCTTGTTGGCCACGTTCTGGAACTTGACATGGGTCAGCATCTGGACCGTATCGGTATTGACCTGGGATTCGTCGATGACCTTCGCGTTCGCCACCATGTTCTTGAGGTTGGCGATCTTCAGTTCGAGGAGGGCCTGGGCCTCCCGGGCGGCGTCATATTCGGCATTTTCGCTGAGGTCACCTTTCTCGCGGGCTTCTGCGATGGCGGCAGAGATGACCGGGCGCTGGGCCAGTGCATCGGCCAGGTCTTTCTTCAGCTTATCAAGACCCTCCTGGGTCATGTAATGGATATCTGCCATAAAGCTATGTGGTTTTGTCAAACATAATTAAAAAGGAGTTCCGTCCCACGACAGAACCCTTGGATACAGGGCAAAGATAATCATTATTTTCGGATTATCCGCCAAAAAATATTTATTCATTCGCCCGCAGGCAGCGGTCGCGGTCCCGGGCCAGCTGGGCGGCAAGGGCCTCGAGCGAGTCAAACCGGCGTTCGTCCCGGATCTTCTCCAGGAACGTAATCCGGATATCCAGGCCGTAGATGTCCTGGTCGAAGTCGAAGATATTCACCTCCACCGACTTGGCATTGCCTTGCCCGACCGTCGGCCGGACCCCGATGTTGCACATCCCGTAATGCCGTTCTCCCAGCGTCTCGACCTCGACATGGTAGACGCCGTTGCCGGGAATCAGTTTCAGCGGCTCATAGAGTTGCATGTTGGCGGTCGGGAAGCCGATCTTCCTTCCCAAGTGGTTTCCGGCCACCACCACGCCCAGCAGGCTGTAGCGGTAACCGAGCATCCGGGAGGCCAGTGCCACGTCCCCGGCTTCGAGGGCATGGCGGATCTTGGTGGAGGAGACGGTCATCTCGCCCGGCAGGTCGAGCCGGTCAGTACGGATCACTTCCATCCCGAGGCCTTCGGCGACGGCCTGGATCTGGTCCGGAGACCCGCCGTCGTGGCCGATCCGGTTGTCATAGCCCAGCAGCAGCGTCTTTGCGCCCAGCGTGCCCATGACAAAATCCCGGAGATATTCTTCCGTGCTCATCCGGCTGAACGCCCGCGTGAACGGAACGACCTCCACCCGGTCTACTCCCAGCCCTTTCAGCAGGGCTTTCTTCTCCTCCAGGGTCGTCAGCAGACGCAGGTCCCGCGCACCGTCCTGGAGCACGGTACGGGGATGGGGCCAGAAAGTGACCACCGTCGAAGAGGTTCCCCTCTCCCGGGCGGCGGTCACAAGCTGTCCCAAGACAAGACGGTGCCCGAGATGGACACCGTCGAAAAATCCGGTTGCTACAACCATCTGACGAGTCCGAAGTCCTGCCGGTGCGGGAGCTGCGGGTTCTTCGCGTAGATACGGGTAGCGACCTGGTACATGCCCGTCCGCTCCGGAAGGATGGACGTCCGGTACTTGGCCACGCTGTCCACGAACTCGGCGACCTCGAATTCGGTCTTGTCCTGGATGTGCAGGCGGCCCTTGCGGTCGGTGGTGCAGAAGAGCATCTCCACGCCGATGTCATCCGGGGTCAGGTCACCGATGTTGAGCACGACCTCGCTCTCCATGTGGGCACCCGGAGCCAGGTTGTAGGAGGCATCCGGTGTCTTGTAGGAAACGACGTCGATGTTGCCCCACTGGCGCTCGACATGCTTCTTCCAGGCAGCGATCTCACGCGCGGCCTTGTAGTCGTCGGCGATCAGTCTGCCGGCGCGCTCGGCCTGCGGGAGATAGTACTGGTTGCAGTAGTCGGTCAGCATCCGGTTGGTCGTGAAGTTGCAGGCCACCTGGGCGATGCAGTTCTTGATGTACTCGATCCAGCGGGTGCTGCGGTCGGTGACATAGTCCTTGTCGTAGTAGATCGGGGCGATCTCGTTCTCGATAATCGTATAGATCGTCGCGGAATCGAGTTCGTTCTGGTAGTGCTGGTCATCGTAGGTACGCTCCTGCTGGAGGGCCCAGCCGGCACCCGGCTTGTAACCTTCCACCCACCATCCGTCGAGGACGGAGAAATGCATGACACCATTCATCGCGGCCTTCTCTCCGGAAGTACCGGAGGCCTCCTGCGGACGGGTCGGGTTGTTCATCCAGACATCCACGCCCTGGACCATACGCTTGGCGAGGGTGATGTCGTAACCGGGGATGAAGACAACCTTGCCGATGAAGCGCGGATCCTTGGAAATGTCCACGATGCGCTTGATCAGGTCCTGGCCCGCCTTGTCGGCCGGGTGGGCCTTTCCGGCGAAGAAGAACTGGACCGGCATCTTCGGATTGTTGACGATCTCGTCGAGACGGTCGAGGTCGCTGAAGAGCAGGGTCGCGCGCTTGTAGGTCGCGAACCGGCGGGCGAAACCGATGGTCAGGATATTGTCGCGCAGCGTCTCCTTGATGGTCATGATCTCGCGCGGAGAATAATGGCTGCTCATCGACGGGTCGGAGAGGCGTTCCTTGATGAAGTTGATCAGATTCTTCTTCAGGTGCTTGCGGATGTTCCACACCACTTCGTCGGAAAGCCGGTAGATCCCTTCGAAGCACTTCAGGTCATAATGGTGGGTCTGGAATTCCTCACCGAAGACACCCTTGTCCGCGAGCTTCCATTCCTTGGCGCACCAGGTCGGATAATGGACGCCGTTGGTCACGTAGCTGACATGCAGTTCTTCCGGGAGATAACCCGGATACATGTTGGCGAAAATACCCTGGCTGACCTTGCCGTGAAGCATGGACACGCCGTTGATATTCTGGCTGATATTGGCAGCCAGGATGCTCATGGAGAACTTCTCGTTCGGATCGGAGGCATTGTGCTTGCCGAGGGCCATCATCGTCTCCCAGTCCACCCGCAGGCGAGCCGGGAAATAACCCAGGTACATGCGGAGCATGCCCTCGTCGAACGCGTCGTGACCGGCCGGAACCGGAGTATGGGTCGTGAACAGCGAAGAAGCGCGGACGACCTCCATGGCCTCGGGGAAGCTCAGGTCATCGTTCTCGATATACTCGCGCAGGCGCTCCAGGCCGATGAAAGCGGCATGGCCTTCATTGCAGTGATAGACCTGCGGATTGAGCCCGAGGGCGCGCAGGGTGCGGATACCGCCGAAACCGAGCAGGAGTTCCTGCTTGAGCCGGTTTTCCCAGGATCCGCCGTACAGCTGGTGGGTCACCTCACGGTCTTCCGGACGGTTGGCCTCGTAGTCGGTGTCCAGCAGGTACAGGTCGGTGCGGCCGACCTCGACCTTCCAGATACGGGCGCTCAGGTTGCGGCCCGGAAGGGCGACCTGGGTCGTCATCCACTTGCCTTCGGCGTCCAGCACCGGCTCGGCCGGGATGTTCAGGAAGTTCTGGGCCTCGTAACGGGCCTCCTGGTAACCCTGGGCGGTCAGCATCTGGGTGAAATAACCGTAGCGGTACAGCAGGCCGACGGCCACCAGGTTGACATTCATGTCGGAGGTTTCCTTGAGGTAGTCTCCGGCGAGGATACCCAGACCGCCGGAATATATCTTCAGGGAAGTGTCCAGACCGTATTCCATGCAGAAATAAGCGATGGAAGGGTCGGTACGTTCCGCCTTGGCGGCCATGTAGGTGTTGAACTCGTCCATGACGCCGTTCAGCTGGGCCAGGAAGGCCTCGTTCTTTGCAAGTTCGTTGAAGCGGGTCAGACTGATGGTGTCCAGAATGACCTTCGGGTTGTGTCCGGACTTGTGCCAGACCTCGGGATCGACGGCCTTGAACAGGGCCTTGGCGCTGTCGTTCCAGCACCACCAGAGGTTCTTGGCAAGGGTCTCAAGACCGGAGAGCTCCGCAGGAAGGTGGCGTGTCACCATGACACTCGTCCAGGAGGGAGCATTGACTTCGATTTTTTCGTATTTCATGGGTTTATGTTGTGTTTCAGGAAGGCTGCCTGCGGCGTCGGCCACTTTGCCGAGGGCCACGGAATAAGCCTTCTTGTAATATGCGATCTGGTTCTCCCAGAGGGCGATGGAGGCCACGTCACGGGCATTCTCCATATATGCGCGCCGCGTCGGGAGATCGATGTCGGCGATCTCGCGGATCCGGGCCTTCACGGCCTCGACGACCTCATCATAGTTGGCATCGGTGCGTTCCACGACGGTGATGCCGGGATGTTCTTTCTTCTTGTAGTGTCCACGGACCCAGAGGCCGAATCCGGCCAGGCTCGTGGTCAGGGTAGGCACCCGGAAGGCCAGCGCCTCGAGCGGTGTATAGCCCCACGGCTCATAATAGGACGGGAACAAGGCCAGGTCCATGCCGACCAGCAGGTCGTAGTACTTCATGTTGAAGATACCGTCGTTGCCATTGAGGTAGGAAGGCACGAAATAGACCTTGACCCGGCAGCCGACGGCGTTGATCAGGCCCAGTTCGCGGAAGCGATGGGTAATCTGGTCGTATTCCGGGTAGGCAAGGTTGTGGGAGACCTGGGTGGAGTACCGTTCGTCTCCGCCGTCGGTCAGTTTGGCCTGCAGGGCCTTGTCGGCGCCGTTGTGCGCCGCGGGAATCATGATGAAGGCATGGATCTCGCGACCCTTCCAGTCCTGCATCTGGCCCAGGGCGTCGATGAACACGTCGATACCCTTGTTCCGGTACTCATACCGGCCGCCGATGGCGATGAAGATGGAGTCGGACGCGACGTTCTCTCCGGACATCGCAGCCGCCACCTCGTTCAGGCGGGCGCGCGCGGCCGTACGTTTCTCCATATACAGTTCGTCCGTCTCGGGCGTGAAACTGTTCTCGAAGCCGTTCGGGGTCACCACATCGACCTCCCGGTGGAGGAACTGGGCGCACTCGCGGGCCGTGATTTCGCTGACCGTCGTGAAAGCGTCGGCGTTCTTCGCACCGGCCGCCTCCATGGAATGCCGGGCCGTCACGCCGAAACGTGCGGCCATCTCGTCGGCATTGTACGTCTCCAGCTTATCGTAAAGCGGGAGGTTGTTGCCGGCGATACAGCGGCCCATCATGGTCGCATGGGTCGTGAACACCGTCGCGACAGGGATCTTGCAGGACTTGAGATAGAGCAGGCCGGAAGCGGTCTGCCACTCATGGAACTGGGCGACCGTCTTGTAGGAAGGTCCCAGGTTCTCCTTGTAGAAACTCTCGATGACCCGGCCGGCCACGTAGCCGAACAGGGCGTTTTCCTTGTAATCCCAGTTGCCGGTGATGGAATCCACCCCGTACTGCTTCCAGAACTCTCCGAGGATCCGGTCGGTATCTGTCAGGAACTGTTTATAGTCGACCAGGATGGCAATCGGCCGTCCGGGAACGTTCCAGCGTCCGATGCGGACCTGGATTCCGTCCTGGGCGGCGCGAGCCTTCCAAGCCTTGAAAAGATGGATGTCCTCCGAGAAATCGGGGTTGTCGTCGGTGTTCATCCATACGTCCGGACCGATCAGGATATGGTGCTGTCCGAGTTCAGTCTTAAGGTGCAGGGACTTGGTCGCGATGACGGTGTAGATGCCGCCGACTTTGTTGCAGACCTCCCAGCTGACCTCGAACAGGTAGTCCGGGACCAATGTTTTCTTAGCCATTATTTCTTCTTAACTGTCTTTTTGCGGGCGGGCTTGGCATACACGGGAACCGGAGCCGCCTCTTTGTTTTCCGTCAGGGCGAAGTCATGGTCCACACGGATGCTGAAATCGCTCAGCGCATTCATGTAATTGATGAATGCCTCATACGGAGTGTCATACGGGTTGAAGTACTTGTGGACCTCACCGTCGGAGAAGAACTTCGTGCACATATAGTAGAAGTGGTCGCTCTCCTGCAGGTGACCGAAGTCGTTCCACAGGTTCGGGGCGTTCACGATGGCCAGTTTCTCGTACAGGCCATAGATCTTGTTGAACGCATCCTGCTGCAGTTCGTTTCCGAGCCAGGCGGTCACGTCGCGCTCCTCGTCCGCCCAGGAGATGGGCTCCGGAACGTCGATGCTGCCGACGGCCTTGTGGCGCTTGGCGATGGCGGCAGGCGTGTCGAACTGGAAGGTGCCGTCAGCGATCACGGCCTCCGGAAGCGCGCGCATGAAATCGAAGATGCCGCTCTGGGCGCTCTGGTGCTCGCCGAAGGTCTCGTAGTCCATGAAGAGGTTGATAACGTTGCCGCCATCCTTGACACCGGCCTTCAGCCAGCCCAGGTACTTTTCGGCGGTCAGCGGCCAGTCTTCCCAACTCTTGTCGGAGAAACGGAAGGCGATGTCGTCGCTGAGGTTGTAGTTGCGGAGCAGGAGCTTGAGCTTCGGCTGGGTCTCGCCGGCATAGACATAGTTCGGGCTCTGCCAGCCCATGATGTGGCGGGCGCCTTCGGTCAGCATGGTCTTGAAGCCCATGTCATAGACCATCTCGCCGATGCCGTTGGAATAGATCAGCTCGGTGTTGCGGAAACTCACGGGCGTCACGCCGAAGTACTGCTCGATCAGCGCCTTGTGCTTCTCGACCTGCAGGCGGAACTCGCCCGGCTGGGCCAGGGAAGCCAGGGAATGGTAATAGGTCTCGGCCAGGAATTCCACGCAGCCGGTGTCAGCCAGCTTGCGGAAACTGTCGAGAACCTCCGGAGCATAACGGTCGAACTGCTCGATCGCGGAGCCGGAGATGGAGAAAGCCACCTTGAAGGCACCGTTGTAGCGGCCGATCAGGTCGAGCAGGAGCTCGTTCATCGGGAGGTAGCACTTCTGGGCCACCCGGCGGAGGATCGTCCGGTTGGCAAAATCATCGTAATAATGGGAGTCCTTGCCGATATCGAAGAAACGGTACAGACGGAGGCGGGTAGGCTGGTGGACCTGGAAATACAGGCAAATATCTTTTTTGGCCATAATACCTTATTTTACAACTGATTCGTAAACTTTCTTCATTTTGGCGGCGGCGTTGTTCCACTTGAGCGTGTTGACCTCGTCGTAGCCGGCCCGGGCGGCGAAGGACGCCAGGGCGGGATATTGGATCAGGCCGTAGATCTGGTCGGCCATGGCATCCACATCCCAGAAATCCACCTTGAAGGCGTATTTGAGCACCTCGGCCGCACCGCTCTGCTTGGAGATCACGGACGGCACGCCGGTCCGCATCGCCTCCAGCGGGGAGATGCCGAACGGCTCGGAGACGGACGGCATGACATAGACGTCAGACAGGGCGAACATCTTCTGCACGTCGGCTCCGCGAAGGAAACCGGTGAAATGGAAACGGTCGGAAATGCCCAGGCGGGCGACGTGGCGGATGGAGCGGTTCATCATGTCACCGCTGCCGGCCATCACGAAGCGCACGTGCTCGGTCCGCTTGAGGACCTTCGCGGCGGCTTCGATGAAATACTCGGGGCCTTTCTGGAAGGTGATGCGGCCGAGGAAGGTCACGACCTTGTCGGTCACGCCGCGCTCCACGTGCATGTCGTCACGTCCGCTGAAATCCACAGCATTGTGCACCGTCACCACCTTGGCCGGATCGATGCCGTACTTGCTGATGACAATGTTGCGGGTCAGGTCGCTCACGGTGATGACCTTGTCGGCGGCCTCCATGCCCCGGCGCTCGATCGCGTAGACACGGGTGTCGATGTTGTCGACGCTGCCACGGTCGAAGGAGGTCGCATGGACATGGATCACCAACGGTTTGCCGGTCAGCCGCTTGGCCGCGATGCCGGCATAATAGGTCAGCCAGTCATGGGCGTGGATGACATCGAATTCGTCCTTGCGCTGCATAGCGATCGTACCGCCCACCATCGCATAGCGGGCGACCTCTTCCATCAGGTTGGATCCGTATTTGCCGGAGAACTTGTATTTCTCGCCGACATGGACGCGGAAGTCCTGTTCCTGGCGCCGGCGGTCTTCCTCGACAAGGTTGTGGAACTCCTCCGGATCGCAGTACGGGACCATGTTGGTGCCGATGTGCACGAACTGGACCTTGTCCAGGAAATCGGCCACGTCCAGATTCTCGGTGAAGGTCACCGGAACGTCGCTCGCATTGATAATCGTCGTCGCGCTCTGGTCTTCGTCACCGGAAGCGGACGGCATGACGAACAGGGTCTTCACGCCGTTGTAGGCCAGACCCCGGACGATACCCTCGCAGGCGGTACCCAGGCCGCCGGCGATGTGGGGAGGAAACTCCCATCCGAACATCAGAACTCTCATCATTTATCCTCCTTGTATTGGTCCATGATATAGTCGATCGCGAGCAGGGCCGCCGTCGAAGGCGCATAGGAGATCGCTCCGTGCGGCTGGTGCGGCGGATCGCCGTCGTACAGTTCGGAGAAGGCGCCCACGCCATGGTCGCCCAGGTCTTCGTAGAAGCCCTCGCAGAGCCACTGGGCCTTGCCCATGAATGCCGCACCGGACATCTTGAACATCGTCTCGATATACGGTTTCAGCAGGAACGTACGGGTGCTGCCCTGGTGGTAGGCCAGGTCGCGGTCCGTCTGGGAGCCCTCATAGACACCGCGGTACTTGATGTCACGCGGGCTGAGGGTGCGGATGCCGCGGCGGGTCACCAGTTCCCTGCCGATCACGGCCATGACGCTGCTGGCCACCTCGTCGTCAACCGGGCTGTACGGCAGGCTGACCGCCATCAGCTGGTTGGGACGGACGTCCAGGTTCTGGCCCCAGTTGTCCACATAGTCGGCCAGGTAGCCGCCGCGCTCATACCAGAACATCGGCTGGAAATTCTCACCCGCGGCGTCGCGGACAGGCGCCCACTGCGCGATGAACGCGCTGCGCGGGGAGGTATACTTGCGCTCCATTTCGATGGCGAAGCAGAGCATGTTGTACCAAAAAGCGTTGGTCTCGACCTGGTAGCCGGCACGCTCGGTCACGGGATAGCCGTTGATGTAGGCGTTCATCCAGGACAGGGCCGTGCGGTCCATCTGGGCCCAGAGCAGGCCGTTCGGCTGCAGGGAGACTTCGTGGCGGCGTCCGGGGCCGTAGCTTTCGATGATGCCACGGACGGTCTCGCCGTATTTCTTCCAGACCTTGCGGGGGTCGGCGCCGAAGGCGATGTACTCCTGCAGGACGGAGGCCAGCATAAGCGGGGACTCCACCTGGGTGGTCCGGCGGAACAGGCGCTCCTGTTCGTCGGCGATCAGGTTGTCGAGGATCTCCTCGAACTCCTTGGCGTCGCCGTTGGCATACAGGGTAAGGCCCGGAAGCGCAAGCAGGGTCTCGCGAAGGAGGCCGGTGTACAGCCAGGAGAATCCGGCCGTGATCTGCTTGTGACCGTTGCGGTCGCGCTTGAGCACGTCGGCGCGGAGCAGCAGCTGGTCATGGAAATTCTTGACCTCCGGACGCTCGGAGACGATCTTCTCGAAGCGGGCTTTCAGGCCGCGCGGAGCGATCTCCTCGACGCAGGCGGAGAACACCACGCTCTCGCCCGGGGCAAGTTCGAACTGGAACTGGCCGGGAACGAACAGGTCTTCGCGGCAGTCGAAACCACGGCGCATCTCGTCGGAATACGTGATGCCGTTGTACCAGTTGGGAATGTACTTGAATTCCGCCTTCGCCGTGCTGAGCTGCAGGTTCAGGTCCGGGAAACCGGGGTACATGTTGAAGGCGACGCCCTGACGGATCTCGCGGTAGCCGGTGTTGGCCTGCGGATTCTGATGGGTAAGGGAATGGAGATCACGGAAGCCCAGGAAAGGCTTGAGCAGTACCCGGACCTTGCCGGGTGCCTGACGGAGCTCGTAACGGATCAGGACCTGGTCCTTGTCGGGAGCCAGGTAGAGAGACTTGGCGAAAATGACCTCGCCGACCTTGTAGACGATCTCCGGAACCGGGTCGGCACCGAAATCCACGATGTACTTGTGTCCCCTCGGCTCATAGATGTCGCCATAGCAATGGATCCCGAGATTGAACTGTTTCCCGCCGATGACCAGACTTTCATCCAGCGAGGACAGCAACACGTACTTGTTCCCGCCGAAGGCATCCACCGGAACGGAAAGCAGCCCGTGATAGCGCCGCGTGTTGCACGTCACGATCGACGTGTTGCAGCACGCACCCGTCTTGTTCGCCAGGATGATCTCCCGCCTGAGCGAATAGGACAGGTTCACGAGTTCTTGCTTGTTAAACTTGAGAAATGCCATATCTGCTTAATTTATCTTCTTCATCACCAACGCAGAACGGCTCGGGAGATAGAGGTATAAAGTATCTTCATAGTCCTGGTTGCCGTTCGGCGATTTTACATGCACCGTGAGATGGCGCTCGTCCGACTTTACGCGGGAGAAACCATTGAATCTCTGCTCGTCGGAATCCAGAACCATCTCATATTCACCCGCCGGTGCCGACACGCCGTAATCGGCGAAAGAACCGGACGGATTGAAATTGAATGCAAAGATATAACTTTTGCGCATGAATATCAATATTTTCTTCTCTTCATCGGCCACAAGAAGGGTCGGACGTTCATCTAAAACGTTCCCCTTCCTGACCAACGAAACCATTTCCTGGTCGAAGCGCATCAGATAACTGTAACGAAGGTAGTCCGGCTTGCACAAAGACCACTGCCGGCGGGCGTGCTTGAACGACCAGCCGTTCCCCTCCCGTGGGAAATCGATCCACTCGGGATGGCCGAACTCATTGCCCATGAAAGTCAGGTAGCCGTCCCCCGCCGTCGCCAGGGTCACCAGGCGGATCATCTTGTGCAGAGCGATGCCGCGGTCCACGACCGGATTCTGGGAAGCCGTGTTCATGGAGAAATACATCTCCTTGTCCATCAGCCGGAAAATCAGCGTCTTGTCGCCGACCAGCGCCTGGTCATGGCATTCCGCGTAACTGATGGTCTTCTCGTCGGCGCGCTTGTTGGTCAGTTCGTACCAGATCTCGCCCGGGCTCCACTGCTCGTCGGAGCGTTCCTTGATCCACTTGATCCAATGGTCCGCGATGCCCATGGCCATCCGGAAGCCGAAGCCCACGCCGCCGGCCTCGAAAGGGGCTGCCAGGCCCGCCATGCCGCTGACATCCTCCGCGATCAGGATCGCCCCGGGGAAGAGTTCGCGGGTCAACATGCAGGCCAGCGCCAGGTACTCCACGGCCGACTCGTCGACGCCGCCGTTGAAGTAATTGTCATAGCCCACGAAGTCCTTGCCCAGGCCGTGGTCCCAGTACAGCATGCTGGTCACGCCGTCGAAACGGAAGCCGTCCAGGTGGTATTCCTCCATCCAGAACTTGCAGTTGCTCAGCAGGAAATACCGCGTTTCGTCCTTTCCGTAGTCGAAGCAGCGCGAATCCCAGGCGGGATGGTGTCCCTGCGGACCCTTGTAGAAATAGATATCTTCACGGCCGTCGAACATGCTCAGGCCTTCCGCCTCGTTGCTGACGCTGTGGCTGTGGACGATGTCCATGACCACCGCAATGCCCATCCCGTGGGCCGCGTCGACCAGGGCCTTGAACTCCTCCGGCGTCCCGAACCGGGAACTCAGGGCATAGAAATTCGACACCTGGTAGCCGAAGGAACCATAGTAGGGATGCTCCTGCAGGGCCATGATCTGGATCGTGTCGTAGCCCAGTTCCGCGATGTGCGGCAGGACATTGTCCTTGAACTCGGTGAAGGTCGAGACCTTCTCCTCCTCGGAACTCATGCCGATGTGGCACTCGTAGATCAGCGGATGCCCCACCGCCTTCGGCCGGCCGTTCTTCCATTGGTACGGCGCCGGGTCCCAGACCTGGGCACAGAACACTTTCGTGTCCGGATCCTGGACGGCCCGGGTGCAGTACGCGGGCAGCCGCTCTCCGCCGCCGCCCGGCCATTCGATGAAGAGTTTGTACAGCTCCCCGTGGCGCAGGAACATCTCCGGCAGCCGGAGTTCCCAGGAGCCGCCGCCGACCGGCTTCATCTCATACGTCCCGATGCGTTTCCAGTTGTTGAATTCGCCGATCAGGTAGATGCGGTTGGCGTTCGGAGCCCACTCGCGCAGGACCCACTCGCGTCCTTCGTGGTGCAGTCCGTAGTAGAGATGGTTGTTCAGCGCATCGGTCAGCCGTCCCTTCCCCGCAATCCGGTCATGGGCGGCCTGGATCCGTGCATGGCGGGCGTCGATGGCCTCCTTGTAAGGCTGCAGGTACGGATCCGTGTCGTAGATCATCTTCACTTTCTTTTTCATGCTTGCTCCTCCTCGTTTTCAATGGATTCCTGGACGGTACGCAGGTACGTGCGGCACCCGGCCACCAGCTGCTTCGATCGGTTCACCAAGGCACCGATGTCATCCAGACTGGTACCCGGATCCTCTACCTTGCGGGCGATCTCCTCCAGTTCGGCCATGGCGGCCGTATAATCAAATTTTTCTTCCATATCTCAGGCTTTCAATGTCTTGTCATTATCCGGCACGCCGGTCACGCCCTCCACCAGGCAGTCCAGCCGCCCGTCGGGCAGCAGCACCCGGATCCGGTCTCCCCGTTTCCGCCCCCGCACCTCGCGCAGGCGGACACCCTTGTCGTCCAGCACCAGCGAGAAGCCTCGCTGCAGGACGCAGCGCGGATCGGTCGCGGCGATCTTGGCCTCCAGCAGGTCGACCTTCGAGCCGGCGGCCTGCAGGCGGCCGGCCGCCACGGTATGCACCAGATGCTTCAGGGCCTGGAGCTTGAGGTCCAGCTGGGCGAAACGGCCTCGGAAAGCCGTCATCAGGCGGGACTCCCACGCCGTGATCCGCTGGTCCTCCGCCGTCGTGCAGTCCAGGAAAAGGTCCGCCAGGGCTGTCGGGGTCTTGACGGCCGTATGGGCCACCCGGTCGGCGACATGGCTGTCCCGGTCATGGCCGATGGCCGTCAGCACCGGGACCGGACACCGTGCGATGCCGGCCGCCAGGTCATAATCGTCGAAACAGGCCAGGTCCAGCTCGGATCCGCCGCCGCGCAGGATCAGCACGGCATCATAGCCGCTGCCGGCTCGCTCCAGTGCATTCAGGATGGAAGCAGGAGCGGACGAGCCCTGCATCGTCGCAGGAACCAAGTCAACAACATAAGCGTATCCGTAGGGATTCTCAAGCAGATGACGCCGGAAATCCCCGTACCCTGCCGCGCCTTCGGCGGAAATCACTGCCAGACGCTGCGGGAGGTCCGGAAGATGCAGACCTTTCTGCCGGTCCAGCAGGTTCTCCTTTTCCAGACGATCCAGCGTCTCCTTGCGACGCCGTTCCGCCTCTCCCAGCGTAAAGGAGGGATCGATCTCGTCGATGACCAGGGAGATGCCATAAACCTCATGGTAGGAGACCTGCACCCGCGCCAGAATCTGAAGGCCCGCGGAAAGCGGAGCCCCGGCGGCAGCGGAAAAATACTGACTGACAACGGGATAACGGGAGCGCCAGATGACGGCCCGGACCTGGGCGACGATCCGCCCGTCCTCGCTCTGGGACAGTTCCAGGTAACAGTGGCCGGCCGCATTGACCTTCAGGCCGGCGATCTCCGCCCGGACCCAGACACGCTCCGGAAAGGCACTCTCAACGGCCCTTCCCAACCCCTTCTGCAGGGTCAGCAGATCGATCGGCTCACCATTATCTTTCATACACTGCGAAGATAGCAATTAATATTCATCTTTGTATCTTCCCACAGACGGGAAAACTGAAATAAAATTGCTATCTTTGCGCTGCAATCAGATGAGCGGGATTCCGCTCAGGGAAGCAACGACTGACTGTATGAAGATTTCCGAAGCAAAGTTTGCGGGAAGCAGCACCCGGGTCCACCAGAAACCGGCCGAGCGTCTGCCGGAATTCGCCTTTATCGGGCGTTCCAATGTCGGCAAATCCTCGCTGATCAACATGCTGACGGGCAACCGCAAGCTCGCCAAGACCTCCGCCACCCCCGGCAAGACCAAACTCGTCAACCATTTCCGCATCAACGGGCAGTGGTACCTGGTCGACCTCCCCGGCTATGGCTACGCCAAGATGCCGATGAAGGAGCGCCAGGAACTGCAGGAAGTCATCCGCAACTACCTCAATTTCTCCGAAGAACTCCGTCTGCTTTTCGTGCTGGTCGACATCCGGCACGACGTCCAGAAAGTCGACCTCGACTTCATGAATGAACTGGTCGACAACCAGATTCCCTTTGCCATCATCTTCACCAAGGGAGACAAGCTCGGCCCGGTGGCCCGCCAGAAGCAGACCGACGCCTACAAGAACCGTCTCCTCCAGGACTGGGCCGGACTGCCCGAATGCCTGGTCAGCAGCGCCGAGAACGGACTCGGCAAGGACGAAATCCTCAACTTTATTGAACACATCCTCGAGGAAGAACCCAAATAACCCATACACATCGATATGCGCAACGATCACAAAATGGAATTGTTTGCATGCAGGGCCTCCAGAGACTTTGCAGCCAAGGTTGTAGAAGAACTCAACAACATCCGCGGTTCGGAAGAGGAACGGATGCACCTGGGCGCATTGGAAGTCACCCAGTTCAGTGACGGCGAATTCCAGCCGGCCTATACCGAGACCGTCCGTGGAGCCACCGTGTTCATCCTCCAGTCCACCTTCCCGCCCACCGAGAACCTCATGGAGTTGCTGCTGTCCATCGATGCCGCCAAACGTGCATCCGCCGACAAGGTCGTCGCCGTCATGCCGTATTTCGGCTGGGCCCGCCAGGACCGCAAGGACAAACCCCGCGTCTCGATCGGCGCCAAGCTCGTCGCCAACCTTCTCCGCGCCGCCGGTGCGGACCGCGTCATGACCTGCGACCTGCACGCCGACCAGATCCAGGGATTCTTCGACTTCCCGGTCGACCATATCTACGCCAGCAAGGTCTTCCTTCCCTATATCAAGTCCCTGCACCTCGACAACCTGGCCATCGCGGCCCCGGACATGGGCGGTGCCAAGCGCGCCAACGCCTATGCCAAGGAACTCGCCTGCCCGGTCATCATCTGCCACAAGTCCCGTGAACGGGCCAACGTCGTGGCCAACATCACCGCCATCGGCGACGTAGAGGGCAAGAACATCATCATCGTCGACGACATGATCGACACCGCCGGCACCCTGACCAAGGCCGCAGACGTCCTGATGGAGAAAGGCGCCGCCAGCGTCCGCGCCTGCGCGACCCACGCCGTCCTTTCCGGCAAGGCCTACGAAAACATCGCCGGCTCCGCCATCAAGGAAGTCATCGTCACCGACTCCATTCCCCTCTCCTCCGACCCGGCCAAGGACAAGAGCAAGATCAAGGTCGTCTCGCTCGCGAGCACCTTCGCCCGCATCATCAACCGGGTCTACAACTACGAGGAGATCAGTTCCGAGTTTATCCATTAGGCCTATGCTGAAAGCCTTCCTGGCAGCCCTTATCCTCATCGGAGCCGGCGTTTTTGCGATGAGCTTCAACGTCATCTTCCGGAAGAAGGAGTTTCCCAACAGCGACGTCGGTTCGAACGAGAACATGCGCCGCATGGGCATCCGTTGCATGAAGGACGTCGACGCCGACCTGTTCAGCCCCGGCCGCAAACCCAAGGACGCCACCTGTTCCGGCACCTACAGCGATGCCTGTGCCGGATGCGGGCTGTATCCGTTCGAAAAGAAAGAAAAATGAGTCTAGTAGCCATCGTAGGACGCCCGAACGTGGGCAAGTCCACCCTCTTCAACCGGCTGGTCGGCATGCGCCAGGCCATAGTCGATGAGACCGCGGGCGTCACCCGCGACCGCCATTACGGCAAATGCGAATGGTGCGGCACCGAGTTCTCGGTCGTCGACACCGGCGGCTGGTCCACCGGCTCGGACGACGCCTTCGAGGAGGAGATCCGCAAGCAGGTGGTCATCGCCATCGACGAGGCCGACGTGGTCCTCTTCATGGTCGAAGCCGCCACCGGCGTCACGGATTACGACGCCGAGATCGCCGACCTGCTGCGCCGCAGCAAGAAGCCGGTCGTGCTGTGCGTCAACAAGGTCGACTCCGGCGAAAAGATGTACGATGCCTACCAGTTCTACAGCCTGGGCCTCGGCGAGGTCTGGAGCATCTCCGCGGCCAACGGCAGCGGAACGGGCGACCTGCTCGACGAGATCGTCAAGCTCCTGCCGAAGGAGGAAGCGGTCGAAGACCCGTATGCAGACCTGCCGCACATCGCCATCGTGGGCAAGCCGAACGTCGGCAAGTCCTCCCTCACCAATGCCCTGCTCGGCGAGGAGCGGAACATCGTGACCCCCGTCGCCGGCACCACCCGCGACTCGATCGCAACCCACTACAACAAGTTCGGACACGAGTTCATGCTGGTCGACACCGCCGGCATGCGGCGCAAGAGCCGCGTCAGCGAAGACCTTGAGTTCTACTCCGTCATGCGCGCCATCCGCGCCATCGAGCACAGCGACGTGTGCATCCTGATGATCAATGCCCAGAACGGCATGGAGGCCCAGGACATGGCCATCTTCAACCTGATCCAGAAGAACAAGAAGGCCTGCGTGCTGGTCGTCAACAAGTGGGACGCCATCGAGAAGGATACCCATACGATGAAGGAGTACACCGAAGGGCTCAAGGCTCGCATCGCCCCCTTCACCGACGTGCCGATCATCTTCACCTCCGTCCTGAAGAAGCAGCGCATCATGGACGTCCTCAACGAAGTCGCCCATGTCTACGGCAACTACAGCCGGAAGATCCCCACGTCCGTCCTCAACGAGACCATGCTCCCGGAAATCGAGAACTATCCTCCGCCGGCATGGAAGGGCAAGTACGTGAAGATCAAGTTCATCACCCAGCTCCCGACCGCCTGTCCGTCCTTCGCGTTCTTCTGCAACCTCCCGCAGTACGTCAAGGACCCGTACAAACGTTACCTGGAGAACCGCCTCCGCGAGCACTTCGACCTGCACGGATGTCCCGTCCAAGTCTTCATGAGACAGAAATAGAGACCAATGCATGAAATAAAGACAGAGACCGGGCCGGTCTCTCTCTTTTTTCTGTCTAC
>JBGUXJ010000199.1:0-2717 GCA_045222055.1 Candidatus Cryptobacteroides sp.
ATGTCATGAAAGAACTGTCCGAAAGGACTGCTGGCATCCAGATTGTCGTTGACGAAGTGAAGGAAATCATCCGTTGGGAGGGCAAGATGCAGGCCATCGTCCAACTGGGCGAGGTTGGAGAGTTTTCCTTCGGCCAGCTTCTGGCCAAGTGCCATATCCCGGGCTGCGCCAAGGCGCTCCGTGCTTTTGTGCACTCCAGAATGCGCCAGGAGGCCGTTACGCTGAATTCCCTCATAGCCGATTATCCCGGGCAGGGACTGGAAGAATGGTCTTTCATCACGAAGAAATGCGCTGCGCTTTCCCACACGGCCAATGTTCAGGAGGAGCAGTATTTCCTGGTGACGAACGAATGCGCGTCCACCGATGAAGACTTCCGGAAAGTGCTTGACCGGATGGTATCCGCCCCGGAGCAGGTCGCCCTGGAGGATCCGTTCATCCTGGCGACGCTGTTGTATCTCAGGGCTTTGAACCTGAACGATTTCGCCTGGGCCGGCCTGGATGAGACCTGCGCGGATCTGAACGACCGTGCCGCTCTCAAGGCTCTCCTTCCCGAAGGGACCATGATATGCAATTTGTTTGACAGACCTATCCGATAAGCGCCATGATTCAGTCCATCCTTTTATTGTTGAAAGCGCTGGGTGAGATTCTCGGCGTCGGCCTGTTGCTTCTGGGCCTGTTGTTCCTGATCTGCCCGTTCGCCATTGTCTGGCGGGTAGAGCCTTCCGGAAGGAAGCGTAAAGTCGGTTACCTTTGGAAGATCAAAGGTGAATGCATCCTTTACGATTCCATTCTTCCCATTTTCTCTTCGTCGAGAATCGGTTTTATTCGTGGATATGAAGTCCGTCCGCTTGTGACCAACATCCAGCAGAACAAAGTTCAAAAGACGCTGGGCACGTTCTCGGATGACGGCAAAGTCATGGATTTGACCGGTCGGGAGGTCGCGTCATGTGAAACCCCGGGTGAGAAATCTACAAAAGTCACAGACAATAGCGGTGAACTCGTCGGATATGTGAGAGGTTCCCTCCGTTCAGGGCAGGACCTGATTGTCCGCGCCGCCGGATTCGCCGCGCTGCGGGAAAAAGAACAACAGGACTCTTCCGTTTTCGATGTCCGTGTCGGTTTCATGGATTTGATGCTGCCGTCGGCTGTGATTTACATGATCCTGTTCTATCCGTTGATGCTTCTCACGAAGGCCATTACGGAGAATGTCCCGAACCTGTATATGCTTGTGATGCTCCTGTGGTACGCCCTCATCATCATCGTGATGTACGTAGTCAAATATGAGAAGACGATGAAGAACGACTCCATTGACTACCTCATCGGCCTCATTGACCGCAACGTAGGCGTGAAGGGCTGGAATATATGCATCATTATCGCCGCCTTTATTGCCTTCCGTGTCGCGGATGCCACGATTTACCCGCTGTTTGCCGTAACGCTGATTGCGTTCCTTTGCAATATGACGTGCTTCAAAGGGCTCTGGCACATCGAAGAACCGTCATCGGGCTGGTCCGGAAGGATTCCGGCAGTTCCTGCACCCAAGCCTGTTCCTGCCGGGACAAAGCTTGTCACGCGTGACTATTCCTGGAAGAAAACGCTTAGTTTTAAGGGCATCACCGCGGACGATACCCTCCAGCTCAGCTTTACGGAATCCGATTTCAACGGAGTCAATTCTCCGGTGCGTCAGGCCAATCCCTTCCGTACTGGCCCCATCACCTCGGACGAGGACCTGGTGAAACGTGCCAAGGAGGTGCTTGCCGGAGCCAAGACATCAGACGGCTGCGAAGAGACCGCCCTTGCGACGATTCTCAACAGCGCCTACCAGCTTACTTTGCAGTACGGTCTGGCCGACTTTGAAATGTACGACCTTCTGCTGGGCTTCGTCCAGGCTAACGTGCATTATGAGACGGATGACAAATCGGAGTCCATCGGCAATGTGCTGGAGTATTTCCGCTATGCCTGTGAGACGCTGTACGACAAGGAGGGTGACTGCGATTGCAAGTCCGTCCTTGCATACCGGCTCTTCAAGAAGCTGGGCGTGGATGTGGATTTGGTCGAAGTCGCTTCCGGTGAGACCGACCATCGCAACCATGTGGCCGTCGTGCTCCACAGCACGCCTGGGGCCAATGTCCAACTCCCGCCGGACTACAAGGAATATGCTCCCGGAAAGGGCGTGTACTGCGAATCGACGGGTGCCGGATTCCACCCTGGCGATGTCCCCAAAGATATAGACAAAGATACGATAACCGTTATAAGTTAACTTATACTATGGCAAGTGCAGATATCAAGTCCATCGGCCTGTTCATCGATGGCAATTATTTCAAGCTGATTGACAATGGCCTCAAAGCCGAGGCCCGCAGGGTCAATGTGAAAAACCTCATTGCCTTTATTCAGCAAAGCATAGCGGAGAAATATGAACTGGATCCCGGTTCCTGCATCGTTACGGAATCGCATTTCTTCCGGGGCCGCTACAAGGCATACGATGCCAAGAAACTCAATCTGCTGCTTGAGGACAGGAAGTTTGAGGACCGCCTGATAGAGAACGATGTGGTGCTTCATTACAAGCACGTGTATGACCTGCCGGACGGGACGCCGCATGAGAAGGGTATCGACGTCTGGTTCGCCCTGGAAACGCTCGAACTGGCCATGTACCGTGATTTCGACTTCGTAGTCATGATAACCGGCGACGCCGACTACGAGATGCTGGCGCGGAAGCTGAA
>JBGUXJ010000200.1:0-4803 GCA_045222055.1 Candidatus Cryptobacteroides sp.
TTCGACGAGCGAATACGTGGGATCCGCGACGTTGGACGCCCGGCCATAGCGGAATTCCTCCGTCAGCCAGCCGTCCGGACCGTATGCCGTTTCGGGCAGTCCGTTGACCGGAGCCGTCGCATAGACTTTCACGTCCGGATAGGCGACCTTATGCGTAAACCGGTTGTATTTCCGCAGATAGGAATAGCAGGTCGCCGCGACGGCGCTTCCGGCGTCGATGACCTCGAAATCATCGGCAAGCAGGTTCCGCCAGGTAATGTAACTGTCCCTGTCCACTTTCATGACGGAAGACACCGCCTCGCGCAGGGAATCCAGCGGCACGTCGGGATCGTCCAGCACGATGGTGGACAGCTTGGCCGTGTTGCCGGCGGAAGCATACATCTGCATGTAGGTCATGAAGCGGTCCATGACGGTCGCGGATGAATCAGGGCAGAAAACACTGTACGTCGCCTTCGCATCGCCGTGACGGCGGGCAGCGAAAGGAAAGACGGCGGACCATACTCCCGCGCCCAGGACGTCACGTGTCGTCCAGATTCCCACGTTGAGCCCGTTCCCATGACGATCCCAGGCCACGTCAAGCATGGCCTTCGTCAGGGGAATCACGGGCACATCCTTTCCGGCGACACGGCAGAGCGTATCGATGTTGAAGTAGCCGTAAGCGGAAGAATAGGAAGATGCGAGGACGACCATCTTCGCCGGGACTTTGTGCACCAGGCGGTCGGTGTCATAGGAACTCAGGAAGCAGGCGGTGTCCAGGACCGCGAGGAAATTCCGGGCCGTGATCTCGGACAGGTAATCCTCGTTGTCATGGGTGAAATATCCCACGTACGGGGAATTGGCGACATCCAGGACGGGAGCGAACACTTCGCCGGAAAAATCCGGCAGCCCGTCCGGACGGTGAGACCCGTCGATGTTGTCATACCGGTCGGAAGTCAGCAGCTGCTCCGTCAGGAAAAGGGCGTCTTCCGGCTCCCCGATCACAGCGATCGTCCCCGCCTTGTTCCCGGAATTGAACATGGACAGGATCCCATAGTCATAGGAAGTCGTATCCGCAAGGATCTGCGCGACATACGGAATGACCGGACGGCTGCCCGCAACGCGTTCCCGGCAGGAAACGGCAAGAAGGGAGAGGACGGCTGTCGCGATTATAGTAAACTTCTTCATGATCAAACGTGCAATGTGCAAAGATAATACTTTTGCAACGAATTGCACCAATTCCTAGAAGAAGAGTAGCTCGCGGTACTTGGGAAGCGGCCAGAGTTCGTCATCGACAAGCATTTCCAGATGGTCGGCACTGTCCCGGACCTTGACCATGCACTGGCGTACCTCCGAGCCATACATGCGGGCGCGTTCCGCCATGTCGGCCACGCGGTTGGCCTTTTTCCGGGCCTCGACCAAGGCCTCGACGTCACGGGAAAGCGCGTTGACGAAGCCGGAAATCTTCCGGAACGTATCCATGTCCGCCTTGCAGAGTTCGCGATATTCCTCGCCGAACGTCTCACGGGTCCCCTGGATGCTCTTGACCAGGATGTTCTGGTAACCGACGGCGGCGGGGATGACATGGTTGAGGCAGATATCGCCGATGACCCGGGCCTCGATCTGCAGTTTCTTGACGAACAACTCGTTGGAGACCTCGTATCGGGCCTCGATCTCGCTCTTGGACAGCACATGTGTCGACTCGAACATCGCGACGGACGAAGGTTCCAGGCAGGCCTTGAACGCCTCCGTCACATTCGTAACGCTGCGAAGTCCGCGACGGGCGGATTCTTCCGCCCATTCCTTGCTGTATCCGTTGCCCTCGAACATGACCGGCCTGGCATCGGAGAGGAAAGACCGGATGACGGCCATGATGGCCGAACGCCGCTCCTCACCGGAGGACTCCCGCTTATGGACTTCCGCCCGGAAGGTCCGGAGACTCTCTGCCACGATGGAGTTCAGGACAAAGACCGAGGCTGCGGCGTTCATCGAGGCCCCCAGGGCCCGGAACTCGAAGCGGTTGCCGGTAAAGGCGAACGGAGAAGTACGGTTCCGGTCGGTGTTGTCCGGCATGATCTCCGGGATGGCGCTGACCATGGCGATCGGATCGATGGCGGTCCCCTCTTCCTTCGCCGATTCCGGATGCAGGATACTCTCGAAGACCTTCGACAACGTCGATCCGGAGAAAATGGACATGACGGCGGGAGGTGCCTCGTTTCCGCCCAGGCGCCAGGAATTGCTCAGTGAACAGACCGAACTCATCAGCAGGTAGTTGTGATCGTAGACCGCCTTGGCGACCGCCGCATAGAAGGCCAGGAACTGCAGGTTCTTGGTCGGGGTCTTGCCGGGAGACAGCAGGTTGACTCCGGTGTCGGTCTGGAGGGACCAGTTGCAGTGCTTGCCGCTGCCGTTGATCCCGTCAAAAGGTTTCTCATGGAAGATCACCTTCAGCCGGTGTTTTTCCGCAACCTTGTTCATGATGATCATCAGCAGCATGTTCTGGTCGATGGCGCGCGTAGCCTCGCAGAAGACAGGCGCACACTCGAACTGATTGGGAGCCACCTCGTTGTGACGCGTCGCCAACTGGATCCCCAACTTGTAGGCCTCCGTTTCAAAGTCTTTCATGAACGAAGCCACGCGCGAAGGGATCGCACCGAAATAATGGTCGGACAACTGCTGGTCCTTGGCGGAATTGTGCCCGATGACCGTCCGGTCGCAAAGCTTGAGGTCGATCCGGGCGTTGAAGAGCGAAGCATCGGTCAGGAAATATTCCTGTTCCAGGCCGATGTTGGCCGAGACGTTCCGGACATGCCCGTCAAACAATTTGGCCACGTCCGTGGCCGCTTCGTCCAGCACCTGCAGCGAACGGAGCAGCGGAACCTTCATGTCCAGGGCCTCCCCCGTATAGGAAACGAATACGGATGGGATACACAGGGTCTCGTCCAGGATGAAAACCGGAGATGTAGGATCCCAGGCCGAATAGCCGCGTGCCTCAAAGGTGTTCCGGAGCCCTCCGTTGGGGAAACTGGAGGCATCCGGTTCCTGCTGTACCAGGGCATCGCCGCTGAATCGCTCGAAGGCACGCCCTTCCTTGACCGTGACGAAGGCCTCGTGCTTTTCTGCGGTCGCACCGGTAAGGGGCTGGAACAGATGGGTATAATGCGTGGCTCCGTTTTCCAGGGCCCAGGTTTTCATCGCCGTCGCGATCTCGTTGGCGACGCTTCTGTCAATTTTCTTGCGGGAGTTCATCGCAGCCACGACCGCCTCATAGGCCGCACGGGAAAGATAGCGCTGCATCTTGTCCAGGTCGAAGACATTCTGTCCGAAATACTCGGACACCGGACGGTTCTCCTTGCAGAAACGGATGGGTTTGTGGGTGACGGCCTCGCGCAGGGCCATCTGACGGAATGTTGTCATAAGGAATATTTGTCAGTTCGGAGAGCAAAATTAGCGTATCCGAAAGACAATTCCGAATACTAAAACGTTAAAGTTTTATTTTCAATACATCGAAAATCTTAGGAACGAGCATTCCGATGACAAATTCCTCCTCCATGAAATGCGTTCCGTCATACATCCGGTACGTATCGCCGAAGTATTTCCTCCAGGTCCGCACGCTCACCACGCCGCTTCTCCGGTAATGGTCATGGTATCCGAAAAAAGCAAAGAAATAGTCCGTCCCTCCCAGCCGCGGACTGTTTGCGAGGGCAAGTTTCCGATGACGGCGGTATTTCCGCAACGTCTCATGACAGAAGTGAAGCCGTTGCCGGTCCCCTTCTTTCGGGCGGTAGATCCTGTCCAGCAGCAGGGTCATTCCCGGGATGCGTGCCAGGAAGGAGAGGTATCCCAGATACAACGGGGCATTCAGGGAAGGCGAAACGAACAGATGCGGGACACCCTTGATCCGGATCGCCTGCAAGGCGCCGAGCGATTCTCCGACGACCAGGATGGGCCGAAGTTCCCGGACCCAGCCGGCAATCTGCTCCGCACCGGTTTCAGGATCGAAATCATAGGTCCGGACGACGACTTCCACGCCGCTCCGTGCGGGGATCACCGACCGAAGGATGGAGGGGATCCGGCTGTCTCCCCCGCCGCCCATACCATGAATATACAGAACGACCATCTTTTATCCGTTTGTGTTGGCGAATTTAGGAATATTATTTATATTTGTCCATACGAGAATATACATAAATTCATATTTATATGCGTTTTACCAAAGCCATCCTCGCAGCGTCCGTGCTTTCCCTTTCGCTCGCTGCCTACGCCCAAAAAGCGGACGACCTGGTCTTCACGGTCGTAAAGGAAAACCCGATCACCTCGATCAAGAACCAGAACCGCTCCGGCACCTGCTGGTGCTTCTCCGCGCTTTCTTTCCTTGAGTCCGAAGCCATCCGCATCAACAATCTCAAGGAAGCCGACTATCCGGATTTTTCCGAGATGTTCGTCGTCAGCCACTCCTATGTCGAACGCGCCGACAAGTATATCCGCGTTGACGGCCGCATGGGCTTCAGCGCCGGTTCCTGGAGCGAAGACGCCATCAACCATGTCATGAAGGATTACGGTCTCGTCCCGCAGAGCGCGATGCCGGGCACCAACTACGGCACCGAACTGCCGGTCCACGCGGAAGTGGACGCCGTAGCCAAGGCATACGTCGACGCCATCGTCAAGAATCCCAACGGCACCCTCAGCACTGCATGGAAGAAAGGTTTCCAGGGCATCATGGACGCCTATTTCGGCGCCTATCCGGAAGAATTCGAAGTCAATGGCAAGAAGTATACTCCGATCAGCTATCGTGATTCCTTCCACCTGAACGCCGACGATTACATCAGC
>JBGUXJ010000201.1:0-11924 GCA_045222055.1 Candidatus Cryptobacteroides sp.
CATAGACCGGTTCGTTCTTTTTTACCAAAAGAGCCGCATGGGCCTGTTCCAGCCAGGCCAGTCTCTCTTCAAAAGTCATATGTCGGAATTTTTAGTTGTTACTCATTCAGGAACAGGATGTTATCCTTTTCGGCAAAGGCCTTGAAACCGGGCGCGTCACCCGATCCGGGCCACGCGGCATAGAAATGTTCCGGCTTGTCGTGGGCATTGCGCCAGGTCAGGACATACGCAATCGGAAAATCCTGGATGGCCGGGAGCAGGGTGCCGGTCCACCAGGCGGGATCGGGGATGCCTTCGAATCCGGTCTCGGACAGGCACATCAGTTTCCCGTGCTCCTGTGCCAGATCCTTCATGAAGGTCAGGTGGTCCCGGACCTGTGCGACGAAAGCGGCCTCCGCATCCTCCAGCGGCTGATCGCCCACATACTGATAAGCGTCCATCCCGAGGATATCGACGCATTCGTCGCCCGGATACCGGCTCATGTACTGCTGCGGCGTAATGCCGGAGTTCGGGGAATAGCACCAGACGATGTCCGTCAGGCCGCGGGTGCCGGTCAGGTAGTCATGGGTCAGGCGGAACAGGTCCTTGTACTGCTGTTCGGAGCAGAGACGGCCGCCCCACCAGAACCAGCTGCCGATGTGCTCGTGCCAGGGACGGAGGATGAAGGAGACCGGCTGCCCGTCCGCATCCTTGAGCGACGCGAGGAAATCGCCCGCACGTTTGAGCCATTCCATGAACAGGTCATGCTTCTCCCCTCCTGCGAGGATGGAAGCGACGACCTGGTCGGAAGAGACGTCCCAGGCATCTCCGCCGGTCAGCGGATTGCGCGGATGCCAGGAGAAGGTCACGATACCGCCGCGGGAGGCGTGGGTAACGGCCGCCCGGCGCATCAGGTCGAACGGGACGCCGTCCAGATTGGCCTCCCAGCCCATCTCGATGCCGCCCAGGTCGAAGCCGACCATGGCCGGATAGAATCCTGTAACGGCCTTGACGTCGGAACGCTCCAGCGGATCGCCCGCCACGTCTTCCACTTTCCAGGTGTGGCCATATACCAGGTCGTCCTGGTGGGCATAGAGGATCTTGCCGCCGTTCACGGCTTCCTGCAGTTGCGCGATCACCTGGTCCTTCGGAGTCGCAGCGGGACTTTCAGCCCGCCGGCCGCAGCCCGGGGCGGCCAGGGCAATTGCTCCCAGCATAAAAAATAAAGCTATATGTTTCATATTTAGTTTATTAGAAAACAGGCGCCGAATCGTAGACGCTCTGCAGCGTATAGGTTTTCTCCGTCGAAGTCATACCCTTGACCAGCAGGTCGATAATTTCCTTGGAATTGCCGATGTAGTTTCCGTTTCCATGGTGGATGTAGCCATGCTGTTCCTGTCCGACACCATCAGTGCCGTTGTCCCACAGGAAGGCAGGCATGCCGAAAGCTCGAGCCGCTTTGGCTACATATTCCATGTAGTAGCAGTAGAATTTCCAGGCCCGGGTGTCACTCTTAGAGCGCATGGAACAGCCGAATTCGCCCAGGTAGACCGGCACATTCTTCTCGACGTATTTCTTGAACAGGTTGTTGAAGACTTCTTTCACATGGTCCTCGTCTGAGCCGCTGGCTTTCTTTCCGGCCGCTCCCGTGTGGCCCCAGTCGGAATACTGTGCGTCTCCGATGGTATAGTCCGAAGGATCATAGAAATGGACGGCCAGCATGATCTTATTCGCACTGTCGGTCGGGAGCTTGGCATATTGCTCGAAGGAAGGATTGGCCGCATAGGTCGGCACGCCCAGCCAGCGGGTCTCATTGTTCCCGCCGGTAGCACGGACCGCATCCACGAATACCTGGTTCCACTCGTTCAGGATGTTGCACTGCTTGGTCGGATCGGCACGAAACGCCTCGCTCCAGCCCCAACCGCCGTCATTGATTTCATTGAAGGACTCGAAGATCAACCAGTCTCCACAATCTTTGAACTTGTTCGCGACATTGGTCCAGAAACCCTTGATTTTCGCCTTGATCTCGGCGTTCACCGTCGCGTTGACGGCCGCATTCTTGATGTCCAGCCAGCGGGTATCGATGTCCACGCCGTTTTCGATAATGCTGTGGTGGTTCTCGTCATGGTGCGTATTGATGATGACATAGAGTCCGGCATTATGCGCAAAGCCCACGACTTCATAAATCCGGTTCAGCCACGTCTCGTCAATTGTGTAGTCCGGAGCGTCGCCGATCATGTTGAGCCACGTGATCGGGATGCGCACGCTGGTGAAACCAGCCTTCTTAACGCCGTCGAACGTAGCTTGTGTCGCCAGATAAGCCGCATCTCCGCCATGTTGCCAGCATATCTCGCTGGGATAGAGGAAATCGTCGCCGGCCCAGGTGCCATTGTAGAAGCCATCGAACTGGTTGCCCATGTTCCAGCCGAGGCCGAGTTTCCGGGCCATCCGCACCGCATCATTGTCCGGCAGGTCAGGATCCTTGACCTCTTCACGTCCTGCCTGGGTGATGGCGAAGGTCGCGGAGACGCTGCCGGCCTTGACCGTCAGCGTCGCGGTCCGGGTCTCATACGTCGGGTTGGCCGCCACGGTGATCTTGGCACCGGTCATCTTGAAGGTCTGCGAATCGTAGATGCCGGTTTTCACGGTTACCCAGTCCGGAGCATCGGAGAACTCCGGGCGGGAAGGCGCCGTAATGTCCAGAGAGATTTCCCCGCCGGGCTGCGGCACATTGGCAGACGAGGAGGACAATGTCACAGACGTCGGAGCGGCAGGCGTCGGTGTAGGATCCGGATCGGCATTGCCACCGCAGGAAGCCAGGCCAGCCAGCACAGTAGCCAAAAAGAGATATTTCCAAAACAGTTTCATATCTTGAACACGTTTTTACTTTGTAAACAGGTCGGAAGGCAGTTCGTCCCGGGTCAGGACAGCCTCGCAGGCAAAGGTCTTTTTCCACCATGCGATGTTCGCATGGGTATGGGCATAGTTCTCGGACTGGTCATGGTTAAAGTCGTACCAAGGCATGAAATACAGCCACTTGGCACCGGCTTCCCACTGAGCGCCCATGTCTGGGACATTGCCGCATTCACCCAAGGTGATCATCTTTTTGGGATACTTCCCGGCCAGGAAACGGAACCGATTAGCCATCGCTTCGGCATTTGCCTCATTATAGATGTCAGCCGCCACCAGATCCACGTAGTCATCCCCCGGATAGAAGGCAGAATCATCGTCATCCGCCCCGGTCGCCTGGCAGGTCCAGACCCAGATCAGGTTGTTCAACCCTTGCTCCTTGAAAAACTTGAAGACGAATCTCCAAAGTTCCCGGTAGGTATCCCCTCCGTCACGGCCCCACCAGAACCAGGCCCCGGAGTGCCACTGCGTATAGGTGTTGCCTGCCGCCTCATGCATCGGCCGCCAGATGACTGCGATTCCCCGGTCCTGCAACTGTTTCAGGTATCCGGCGATCTTCTGCAGGTCCGCTTTGGCCTGGCGGTTCTCCCAGGTACCCTCTTTCATGACATTGGACGGGAGGAAAATCGTTTCGCTGGGTGTGCAGGTCCAGTCGCCGGCACCTTCGCTCTTCTCCACATTCCAGTGCCAGCAAGCCGAGATGATGCCGCCGCCGTTATACCACTTATCCGGAACGGACATGTCGCCGTAATCGATCCAGTTGGCCGGAGAGGAAGCCAGATGGATATAGTCGTAGGTATTGACAGCCGTGTACTTGCCGGTCCATTTCTGGACCCAGTCCGCCTCGGCCTGGTTCCATGCCACATCCGCCATCGCACAGGACAGGGTCTGCTTGCAATAGATACCCAGCATCCACTCATACAGCGCCTTCGCATTGGCTGTAGGATTGGCGGTCACCAGAGTCTTTGACAAGTTCTTGTTGTCCGGATCGGCGGGCTTGGTACGCCCCGCTTGGGAGACCTGGAAGGTTGCGGAGGCCGTTCCGGCCTTGACCGTCAGCGTGGCCGTTCGCGTTTCATACGTGGTGTTGGCCGCGACCGTCAACTTGACGCCTGTCATCACGTACGTCTGGCTGTTGTAGATGCCATCGCGGACGGAGATCCAGTCCGGGGCGCCGGAAATCACCGGACGGGCAGGCGCCGTGATATCCAGCGTGATTTCCTCACCCGCCTGGGCCACGTCGGCCGAGGAAGAGGAGAGGGTTACGGTCTTCGGCGCCGCCGGCGTGGGGTCGGGATCGGGGTCGGCATTGCCACCGCAGGACCAGAGGACCGCTGCGGACGCCATGACCAGGAGATAAGAGAGTAAGCGTTTCCTAGTCAGGAAAATGGATCCCGGAGGGAGGGTCAGCCCCCTCCGGAATAATGAATTACTTCAAGGAAACCTTGGTCAGGATATATCCGGTACCCGTGATGACAAGACCGCCGTTGGCTTTCAGGTCATCAAGGATTTCCTGGGTAAGCTTGACACCCATCGGGGATTCCGGCATGTCATACTGGCCGGGAACGCCGGCAAGGGCGCCCCATGCGTCGCCGTGGCGCAGGCTGATGCACCACCACTCACCATCGGCGACGGTCGGGGTCATGTGGAAGAATAGCGTCTGTCCGATGGAAGCCGTCGACCAGTCGAATCCACCCCAGGCAAGATCCTGGTTGCCGTTCCAGCTGTCGCAGGCGAAGTTACCCGTCCAGATGTTCGTACCGTAGCGAAGGTCTTCGACCAGGGAAATCTGCTTCATGATGAAGCCGGTACCCGTAACGACAAGACCACCATTGGCGATCAGGTCACTCAGGATTTCCGTAGTCAGTTCGATATCCAGCGGGCTTTCCGGGCTGTCGTACTGGCCGGGAACGCCGGCGAGGGCGCCCCATGCGTCGCCATGACGCAGGCTGATGCACCACCAGTTGCCCGCGGGCACAGTAGGCTCGAGCTCGAAGCGGAGCAGCGTGCCAGGCTTGACCGTACTCCAGTCATAGCCGCCCCAGGCAAGATCCTGGTGACCGTTCCAATTTTCACAGGTGAAGGATCCCGTCCAGATAGGAGTAACGATGAAGTCACCCGGATCGATGTTCATGGGATAGGTCACGCTGCCGTTGTCGGAAACGAGGGTGATGGTGGTGTTGGCCGAAGCAGAGGCAGGAATCTGGACATACAGGGTCGATCCGTTCAGGATGTAGGTTGCATCCTCGCCGTCGAACTGAATGCCCGTCAGGTGATCGGCATTCTCGATGTCGATGATGAACATGTCACCCGGGCTGTACAGGTCAGCCGGCATGTTGGCGATGTAGGCGCCGGCCGGTTTGTCGATGGTCAGTTCAGGCGCTTCGACTTCGGTACCGTTGGCCAGGGCCAGGCGGAGGGCACCGCTCTCGGCAGCCGTCGGGACGGCGACCGTGATGGCGTCGGCGGCCGGATCGGAGACTTCGACCGTGATGTCACCACCGAAGATGACGGCGGTCACCAGATCCAGGTCCTTACCGTTGAGGGTAACGTCGGAACCGGCGGAAGCCGGGTTGGGACTGTAACCGGTCACTTCCGGTTTGACCAGGGTGTAAGCGACGGTTACGGACATGCCGTTTGCCATGTGCAGGGTGGCGTCGCCTTCCTGGGCGGCAGCCGGCATCTCGAAGGTGATGGCATCGCCGTTCTGGAACTCGACATAGCCGGCATTCGGCAGTTCGACACCGGTGACGAGGTCGATGTCCTTACCCGTGATGGTGAGGGTCTGACCGGCCTTGACCGGGGCGGGGGCGGCCTTCAGCTCGGACGGCTTGACCGTCTCAATCGCACCGGCGGAGACTTCCACCATGGAGGCCATGGCCATGACGACGTCGCCGTCAGGGGCTTCGGCCGGAAGGGTGAAGGTCAGTTCGGAAGCCGTGGCCTTGAAGTCTTCGACGCGGACATCGCCGACGAAGACGGCGGTGACCAGGTCAAGGTGAGAGCCCTTGACGGTCACGGTCTCACCGGCCTTGAGGGTCGACTTGACGAGCTTGCCCTCGGCAGTGCCGACCACGGTCTCTTCTTCGAAGAAGATCTGGTTGGCAATCACCTTGGAACCCTCGGGGAGATTGGCTTCGTCAACGTCACCGACACCGACGGGACCGGTCTGGGCCTCGGCCGGGACCTTGACCACGATCTTGTAGCGGTCGTGGCTGACAAAATCTTCCTCGGACACGAAGATCTTCTTCTCGAAGATGACCTCGTGCATGAGGTTGAGATAGTCACCGGTAATCGTCAGTTCGTCGCCCGGATACACGGTAGCCGGGGTAACGGACTCGATGGCGATCGGTTCGGTATAGGAAATCTGCGTCACGGCCTCGATGGTCTTGCCACCCTTGGTCGTAATCGAGACGACACCCGGTTCCGGGCCGTCCTTCGGAAGGGTCACGGTGATCTCGCTCGGCACGCCGGACTTGACGACCGTGATGTTGGTCAGGGCGCCGACACCCGGGATGTTGACCGCCGTCACCTGGTCCAGGTTGGAACCGATGAAGCGGAGGACACCGCCACGTGCGACCGGCAGCGGACCATAGGCATTCAGCGTCACTTCCTTGCTGGAGAACTGGTCGGTATCCAACTCCTTACGGGAGCAGGAGGCCAGTCCGATCAACAGCAGGCAGGATGCAAAGATTGCGGAGAATTTGATTATCTTTTTCATGGTCTTCATCAATTATTTGACCGGGACAGCCCGGATGTTGTCGATCTTGATGACCGGATGGCATTCCGTACCCGTGAGACCGCCGCTCCATACGAAGATGGTCAGCGAGGTGAAGTCGGAAGCGGAGAGAGAGCCCGTGGCCGGAGTACCGTCGGATCCATAGATGAAGTTGGAATACGGAACGGTGACCGTGATCCACTCATCGCCGGTATCGAAGGAACCGGTGGCCGCCCAAGGCGTATAGAGTCCGCGCGGCAGGTCCTTGCCGTTGAAGAAGGTGTTGTTCGCACCGGCAACGATAGTGCCGTCGACATCCGGGATGCCGGATGCGGCACCGGTGATCTTGTCAACGCCGCCCACGATGAGTTGCATGGAACCAGCGCTCCAGGGGTTGGCCTTCGGGACATAGAGTTCGAACTTGAGTGCCATGTTCTCCCAGTCGGAGAAGTCGACGAAATCTGTCAGTCTCTTACCGGTAGCATAATCTTCAAGATCACCCCAGCTGTCGCCCGGCCAGTACTCGAAGGAGAAGTGACCGTCATCCCAGGCACCGTCCTCGGTCATCGTGACATCCACGCCGCCGAGTCGCAGGAAGTTGCCGTCCAGGGCCGTGTCGTCGGTCTCGATGACCTGTCCGTGCCAGCCATGGTTGGTCGGATGCGGATCGCTGTCGAAGTTGAAGAGGATGCCGCGGGAGTCACGGTAATGGAAGGCAGACTTGGCTTCGCCGTAGATGGTCGTCACGGTAATCTCGCTTTCGTCGGCATTCTCAGGAACGACGAAACGGACGGCACCCTTGGCGATGTCCTTGATGTCGGTGACAGGAACGTCGCCGAAGCTGATGCTCAGCGGGACATTCGGATCATCGATGAAGTAGTCACCGTACAGGACGGCCACGGAACCGGGAGCCGCATACTCGTTGGACATGGAGTTGATGACCGGGCCAGGGACGAGCACGCTGAAATCGTAATCCACCACGTCCCCTTTCTTGTTGTAGAAATAGATCTTGTTGGAGACCTCTTCGGGGATGGAGTTCGGAACGTCGACCAGCAGGGTGTTGTCGGTGATGTAGCTGTTGTTCAGCACGGCTTCCCGGTCATTGAAAACCAGCCGGTAAACGCTGCGGAGATTCTCGCCGACGATGCAGATGCCGTTGCCCATGTAGGCGCTGGTCAGCAGGGAATCCTTCACGGTCACGTCGATGGGACGGACATAGTGGATGGTCGGCAGACCGTCCGTCATTTCGAAACGGTCCGGTTCATCCTTGCAGGCGGTAAGACCTAACGCAAGGCAGAAGAATGCAGACATCCAGAAGGCGATCTTTGCTATATTCTTTTTCATAATCGTCATCGGTTTAGAAGGTAATGGTAGACAGGTCAAACGGCTGGGCCGGCTGCTCGAGGTTCGGGTTGTACACCACGTCCTCGGACGGGAACGGCAGCGCCTCGATCTTGGCAAGGATAGCAGCCTTGGTCGGAACCGGGAACTGATCTTCGTCATAGGAGATGGAGGAGGCGTTCCAGACGCCCGTCTCATAGTAGGCTTTGGCCACATCATTGTACGAACCCTTGAAGTTGTTGCGGCGCTGGGCCTGGATGTCGGCCACGGCATAGTCCGGATTGTAGTAGCCTACACGGACGTAGTCATACCAGCGGTCACCTTCGAGGGCGAGTTCCAGGTTACGCTCTTTCCATACCTGGTCGAAGGTGATGGAAGAGACTTCGCTGCTGGCACCGGGGATGGCGCGGTTGCGGATGTCGTTGTAGCACTGGACGGCAAGCGGGTCGCTCGTGGAGGAACCGGGGCCCTTCAACTTGGCTTCGCAATAGACCAGATAGATATCGGCCAGACGGAGGATATGGGTGGACAGTCCGTAAGCCATGCGGCTGGCGGAGACGCCGAGGGCCGCCATGTGGTCCGTACCGTCACCATAAAGGAACTTGACGCAGCCGGCGCCGGTCGGTGAGTTCAGGGAGCCGTTGGAGGCATTGCTGGCACCGCTCGGGCCGTACTCTTTGTCATAGAAGAAACGCAGGTAGTCGAAACCGCCCCAGGTGGTCCAGAAATAATCATACGTATCGCCCGGGAGCATCATGGTTGCCTTGCGGCGGGTATCCACGTCGCTACGCTGGGCCGGATCCATGATTGCGCTGACGCCGAAAGCGTCCTGCAGCGCGATGGAAGGGCCGTTCCAGTCACCCCAGCAATCGCCGAACTCGTCGAAACCGCTATTGGCCAGGTCGCTCTGGAAGGAGTTCTGCGCGGTCCAAGGCTGCGCGGAAGCGTCCCAATGCCAGGAAATCAGGGCCTCGATGTTCTTGTTGTTCTGCATGCGGAAGATATCGCTGTAGTTCTCCATCAGTTCGCGTCCGGAGTTTTCGATAACATCCTTTGCATAGGAAGCTGCCTTGTCCAGGTCGGCCTGGTTGAGGGTACCGGTGACACCGGCCTTCTGCAGATAGACCTTGGCCAGCAGGGCCTCGGCGCTGTAGTAATCGATGCGGCCGTCCTTGTTGGCAACCTTCTTCGGAAGGAGCCGCATCGCTTCGTCGAGAAGCATGACGATATAATTGTAAACGTCCTCCTTCGGTGCCTTGTAAACCGTGTTGTAGTCACCGGCAGCGATAGATGCGGAGATGTCGTGGATAATCGGAACTTCGCCGAAAGAGCGGACCAGGAAGAAATACGCGAACGCCTTCCAGGTCAGGGCCTCGCCCATGCACATGTTCTTGGTAGCCTCGTCAATGTTCGACTTCTTGATACGGTTGTAAACGACGGTCGAGTGAGAGTTGACAGCCCACAGGGAACTGGACATGTCGCGCAGTTCCTTGTCGGAGCCGTTCACCGTGAACTGTTGATACGGGCTGGAACCCATGTAATAGTTGCCGGAGAAGCACTCGCCGACACGGTAGAAACCGCGGATGAAGTCATACCACGGGGAATTGTAAAGATAGTTCACGCCCTGGATGCACTGGGTGGCATCCTGGTAGAAATTGGATTCGTTATAGGTATCCTCGGCAGGACGGTCCAGGAACTTGTCGCAGGAAACGGTGCCGAAAGCGATGACAACGGCCAGGGCGGTATATTTGAAGATATTCATTTTCATATGCTTATCCTCCATGCTTTAGAAAGTGAGATTCAGACCGAAGGAATAGACGGTCGGAGAAGGATAACGGCCGTTGTCCAGACCCATGACGTTGACCGAGGCGGTGCTGGCACCGATTTCCGGGTCATAGCCGGTGTACTTGGTCAGGGTGTAAAGGTTCTGGATGTTGATCTGGGCGCGCATGTTGTCGATCTTGACCTTCTTCAGCCACGCCTTCGGGAAGGTGTAGCCGAGGGTGATGTTCTTCAGGCGGACATAGGAGCCGTCCTCAATGTAACGGTCGCTCAGGCGGCTGTTCTCATTCGGGTCGCCAGTGGTCGCACGCGGGAGCTTGGCACCCGGATTGGCGATGCGGACGTTGTGGACATCCTCATACCAGTTCCAGACATTGCCGGTACCATCGTAGGTGGCCTGCGGGTCGATCGGCTCGAGTTTCGTACGATCCAGCACGGAAGACGGCTGGTTGGACCATGCGGACTTCATGTTTCCGGTACGCATGTTCAGGTAGTTGAGGACCTTATTGCCGTAGGAACCGTTGATGAAGATGCTCAGGTCCCAGTTCTTGTACCGGAAGGTATTGGTCCAGCCGAAGGTGAATTTCGGCATCGGGGAGCCGATGTTGGTACGGTCGGACTCGGTGATGTAGCCGTCACCGTTGAGATCCTTGAACCGGATGTCGCCGATCCACGGGGTGCTGTACTGGCTGAAGGAGACGCCGTCGGCCGGGTAGTTGGTGGTCTTCGGGGCGTTCACGAGGTCTTCGTAAGTCTCGATCAGGCCGTCGGTGACATAACCGTAGAAGCTGAAGAGCGGATCGCCGATGTTCGAGGAAGAAACGATGTCATTCCACTGACCGTAGCCGATGATGGCGGCGGAAGCGGTGCCGGACAGGGCGACCAGCTTGTTGCGGTTGATGGAGATCTGGGCCTCGGAGCTCCATTCGAAGTTCTTGGTCATGACCGGATGCACGCCGAGGGTGAACTCCCAACCGGTGTTCTGGATCTTGCCGTAGTTGCCGAACGGGGCGGCGAGGGCGGAGGAACCGTTGCCGGACGTACCCATGTAGGTCGGCATCTGCAGCGGCATGAGCATGTCGTTGGAACGCTTGTCATACCATTCGCCGGTGAAGTTGACGCGGCCCTGCCAGAGGGTCAGGTCGAGACCGACGTTGAGCTGCTGCTGTTTCTCCCACTGGATGTCCAGGTTCGGGATGTTGGACTGGCGGTAGCCCGTGCCCAGGCCGGTAGCGACCTTAGTCATGGAAGCACCCCACTTGTAACCGCCGATCGAAGAGTTGCCGGTCTGGCCCCAGCCGATACGGAGTTTACCGTCGGTAAAGACAGTCTTGGCGGCCTCCGGGAAGAACGGTTCATTGGTGAAACGCCAGGCCAGTGCGAAGGAGTGGAACGGAGCCCACCGCTTGTTCGGGCCGAAGTTGGAGGAACCGTCGTAACGGAAGGTATAGGTACCGATGTAACGGTTGTCGAAATTGTAGGTCTCACGGGTGAAGAACGAAGCCATCGCGCTGCTGCCGAAGCCGTAGCCGATGGTCGGAGTGCCGGTACCGAGGTACGGGTTCTCGACGTCGTTGGACGGGAGGGCGGTGTTGTAGGTCGACATGTAGTCATACTTGCTCTCCCAGGCCTCCTGGCCGACCATGGCGGTCATGCTGTGCTTGCCCAGGGTCTTGTTCCAGGTCACATAGTTCTTCAGCTGCCAGAACAGGGAGTTGTTCTTCTGGTAACGGATCTCGTTGGCGGAACGCTGGTAGGAACCGAGGTTCACGGTCGGGTTGAAGGTTTCGGCCTGGGAATAGCTGATGTCGTAACCGAGTTCGGCATGCCAGACGAAGTCCTTGAGGAAGGTGATGTCGGAGAAGATGTTGCCCTGCAGTTTCTGGCGGTCGAGCATGATCTTCTCAAGCATGGCCATGGCCACCGGGTTGACGATGGAATAATTGTCCAGCTGGATATTGTAGTAATTGCCGTCCTGGTCATAGATCGGAGCGCTCGGCAGGGAGGTCAGGGAGTAACCGATGATACCTTCGTCGGAGTCGGCGAGTTTCATGTTCTCGTCCGTGGAGGAATAGGTGGCGCTCAGACCGATCTTCCACCAGTCCTTCAGGTAGGCGTCAAGGTTGGCGCGTACGGAGAAACGCTTGAATTCAGAACCGATGATGGTACCTTCCTGGTCCATCCAGGAACCGGA
>JBGUXJ010000202.1:0-4566 GCA_045222055.1 Candidatus Cryptobacteroides sp.
CAAATACGTATTTGTCAATGATTTGGGATCCGACGCCGTCTACCGTTTCGAACGGACCGGCGGCAACCATCCGCTGGGAGAAGACGAGCTGGCATGGAAATTCAGGGGCATCAACCTCACCGGTCCCCGGCACACGACGTTCAGTCCGGACGGCCGCTTCGCCTACCTGCTGAGCGAACTGGGCGACCAGCTCAACGTCTTCCGCTATGAAGACGGGAAACTCAGTCCCATCCATTCGCTGAAGGCCTACTCCGGCGGCGGAAAGGGCAGCGCCGACATCCATTTCAGCCCGGACGGCCGCTTCCTCTATACCAGCCACCGCCTCAAGAAGGACGGAATCTCCATATTCAGCGTCAATCAGCAGAACGGCCGCGTCAAGCGCATCGGCTACCAGAAGACCGGCACGCATCCGCGCAATTTCGCCGTCACCCCGAACGGGAAATACCTGCTGTGCGCCTGCCGGGATTCCAATGCCATTGAAATCTACTCCATCGACGCCGGGACCGGCCTGCTCTCCGACACCGGAAAGCGCATCAAGCTCGGCGCACCCGTCTGCATCCAGCTGTTCTGAGCCGGACCGGCCGTTTCGTGCATCGGAACGGTCAGATATTCCGGTGCTGGTATTCGACCCATAAGGGGTCCCTGTCAAACAGGTTCTTTTTGCCGGAGAATGCTTTGGCTGCTTTCTTGCTGCCTTTCAGGTTCCAATCCAGCCATAGGATGCAGGCCTTGGCAAAGGCGCCGCCGTTTTTTTCGCGGAAGGTGCCGGCATGCGCATCTCCCTCGATTTCCCGGACAGCCAGGACCACCGGAACGTCCAGGATGTAACGGAAGTCATCCGTCGCATTCGGGCGGGCCATGTCCGTACCTCCGACGAAATAGGCGATCGGCACATGGAGTTTCGCGAAAGCCTCGTCTTTCGGCAGAGCCATGATGTCGCCCATGCTGACCACGCCGGCGCGACGGGCGAACAATCCGCTGTTGAAAAGCGTCAGCAGCTTGATGCGGGGATCCGTCATGATATCCAGGGCCTGGACTCCTCCCGCGGACTGTCCCATGACACAGACATGTTCCGTGTCGATCTTGCCGTAGAAGATACTGCCCTCGCGTTCATTCTCCCGGAAGGCCCAGTCGATGGCGTCCAGCATGTCCTGCTTGTCGGCTTTGGGCAGGATCCCCGTATTGACGGTCTCTTCCGTCAAGGGACCGGTAACGATGAAAAGATAGCCGTATGAAGCGACTTCCGTGAAGAACGGCCGGAAAGCGGAACTGGTCTTGTCGCGTCCGGGACCGGTCATGACCAGGACAGGAAGCTTGTCCTTCCTGGGGAAACGGGACAGGTCGGCCGGATAGAACAGGGTGTGGTCGAAGAACGTGGCATCGTCCACGGCGACGGCATACCGGCCGGTCGGATGCTCCCAGCAATCCGGGGTGGCCGCCTTGATCATCGGCTGAGAGGGCTGTGCGGCGCAAAGGACCGCACCGGCTGTCAAAGTCAAGGCAATAATCAACGCTATCTTTTTCATATCATGGCTGTTTTTACAAAAATACGGAATAAAAGCGTCACGGGAACCTGCAGACAGTCTCTATTCTTGTCACAATCGTATAAAAAAAACGGATGGCCCTGAAAAAGAGCCATCCGTACCATTCTGGATTCCCGGATCCTACAGGTTCGGGTTGCAGGTCTTCCACTCGGACACGGGCGGGACGATGCCCAGCGAGATGATCTCGTCGCGCATCTTGCAGAGGTGCTCGTAGGAAGCGTCAAGGGCCGCCATTTCCTCAGCGGTGCCGACGGGCTCCGTGAAGTGGCATCCGGTCGCGTCGATGACGGTCGGCATGGCCATCATGACGTTCTGGTACCTGGCGTTGCAGACATAGGTGCCGGCCGGCCAGCAGAACTTCTCACCGCCCATCGCGGCCTCGATCATCTTGACGGCCTGGTAGGCAGGGCTCTGGAAGGAGCTGCGGCCACGGAGCTTGATGATGTTGGAGCCACCCTGGATGGTGTTGTGCTTGATCTCGGCGAACTTCTCGGCGGAAAGGCCGCACTCGGCGAGGGGCTTGCCGTCGATCTTGACCTGGGAGGCGAAGACTGCCATGGCCTCACCGTGACCACCGTACGTGTGGGCGCCGGTGACCTTGCACTGCTGCACGCCGAATTCGCAGGCGAGCGCCTCCTGCAGACGGGTGCTGTCAAGCGCTGCGAGGGAGGTGAGCTGGTCGGGCTTCAGGCCGGCGTGGATCAGGGCGGTCAGCGCAGTGACATCGGCCGGGTTGAAGATGACGACGACATGCTTGACGTCCGGGCAGTACTTGCGGATGTTGTCACCGAATTCGGCGGCGATCTGGCAGTTGCCCTTCAGCAGGTCCTCGCGGGTCATTCCTTCCTTGCGCGGCGCACCGCCGGAAGAGATGATGAACTTGGCGTCCTTGAAAGCGACGGCAGGGTCGGTCGTCCAGGTGATGTTGGCGTCCGGGAAGGCGCAATGGTCCATCTCGGCGACGACACCCCGCAGGCCGGGTTCGTAAATGTCGTACAGGCAGATATTCGGAGTCAGTTTCAGCATCATGGCGGACTGGGCCATGTTCGAACCGATCATGCCGGCGGCGCCGACGATGAGCAGTTTCTCATTAGTCAAAAATCCCATGTGATATTGTGTTTTGTAGTTGTTACGATGCTTTCCAACAAAGCGATGCAAATATAAGAATTTAATGGGAGGAAAAGAACTAATTTTCTTGATATTCAAAAAATCGCTATATTTGCAGTTGCAAACTTCAAACAGTATTGATGGAACCTCCCAGTCCCATAGGCAATAACCGAGAAACCATGGCGGGTCCGCATTCGGACGACCCGTTATCGCGCAGCTTTTCCCCTGACGCATATCTGATCCTGACACGCTCCTCCGACGATGAAACTCCGGAGGGCGGGTATGTCGTTTGCGTCGCTTCCGCGCGCTCGGGGCTGGCCTATCTGGGAACAACCGGGACGACAGGTTCATAACCAACCTATATATGGGACTATATCTCAAAAAGAAACTTGAAAACGAAGCCACCATCGCCGTCTGGCAGATTACGGAGACGGAGCAGGAGCTGATCGAACTGAGTTCCACCCCCTCGGATGAGATGGAGGAGATCTCCTATATCCGGAGCGAATCCCAGCGCAAGCAGCGCCTCGCCGTCCGTGCCCTCCTGAACGAGGTCTTCGAGGAGAAGGTCTATCTCAGCCACCATGACAACGGCAAGCCTTACCTCGAGAACATGGTGACCAACATCAGCATCACGCACACCGAAAAATACGTGGCCATCATCCTCCACGACGAAGAAGACCTCGGCATCGACCTCGAATCCCTCGACCGCGACTTCTCCGCCGTCGAGAAACGCGCCCTCTCCGAGGACGAGATCGACGACCTCGACGACGAGCGCCGCAACGAACAGCTCGCCATCTACTGGTGCGCCAAGGAAGCCATCTTCAAGCGCGTGTCCGCTTACAAGGTAGACTTCGCCGAGCAGATCGAAGTCGAGCGCTTCCGTCCCCGCGGCGAAGGCGAACTCGAAGCGACTTTCATCCACAAGGACGGCTACGAAGAGGATTTCGAACTGGAATACATGACCTTTGACAGGCATGTCCTCGTCTGGGTCGTCGGCTGATCAACACCACCGCCCGGAGAAGAAACAGAATTGTTAGGCAATTTATAGCAATTCTAAATTATAAATCTTTGCAAGAAACTGTTAAGCAACAACTTAACAGTTTTTTTGTGCCCTGTTGATAACTTTTCTTTGCAAATTCTTTCGCTTTCCTGACCTTTTGTTCTAACTTTGTTCCCCAGCCTCCGGAGAGGCTCACGTCCACCACTGAACCAATAAAAAACCTAATACCACCTGACCCATGGTCAAGCACGTCATCAAGCGCGACGGCCGCGTCGTCGACTTCAACAACCAGAAAATCGTTGCCGCCATTCTCAAGGCGATGAACGTTACCGATAATGGAGAGGACATTGTCCTGGCCGCCAAGATTGCCGATACCATCTCCCGGATGGACCGCGACGACATGAGCGTCGAAGATATCCAGGACTGCGTCGAATTCGAGCTCATGAAGAGCCCGCGCAAGGAAGTTGCCAAGAAATACATCGCTTACCGCAACCAGCGCAACCTCGCCCGCAAGGCCAAGACCAACGAGATCTTCCAGACCATCATCGACGCCCAGGCCAACGACATCACCCGTGAGAACGCCAACATGAACGCCGACACCCCGGCGGGCATGATGATGAAATTCGCCTCCGAAGCCACCAAGAGCTACGTGGACGAATGCCTCCTGTCCAACGATGTCCGCGAAGCCGTCGCCGGCAACTATATCCACATCCACGACAAGGACTACTATCCGACGAAATCCCTGACCTGCATCCAGCATCCGCTGGACAAGATCCTCGAGCACGGCCTGAAGGCCGGCCACGGCGAGTCCCGTCCCGCCAAGCGCATCGAGACCGCCAGCGTCCTGGCGTGCATTTCCATGGAAACCGTCCAGAATGAGATGCACGGCGGACAGGCTATCCCGGCCTTCGACTT
>JBGUXJ010000203.1:0-14164 GCA_045222055.1 Candidatus Cryptobacteroides sp.
CTGAGGCCGTCGCCAAGGCCCGCCAGGCCGATGTCGTCGTCGCCTGCGTCGGCGAGACCGACAACATGAACGGAGAAGGCGCCTCCCGCTCCGACATCAGCATCCCCGACGCCCAGGTCGAACTGCTCAAGGCCCTGAAAGCCACCGGGAAACCGATCGTGCTCGTGCTGACAACCGGACGCCCGCTGACCCTGAACTGGGAAAACGCCAACATGGACGCCATCCTCTGCACCTGGTCCGAAGGCTCTGAGGCCGGCCACGCCATCGCCGACGTCCTCTTCGGAGACGCCAATCCTTCCGGCAAACTCACCACCACCTTCCCGGTCAGCGTGGGCCAGTTGCCGCTCTACTACAATCACAAGAACACCGGCCGGCCGCACCCGGACTACGCTCCCTACCGCAAGTTCACCAGTTGCTACATGGACGTGATCAACGGCCCGCTCTACCCGTTCGGCTATGGTCTGAGTTACACCACCTTCGACTATTCCGACGTCAAACTGAGCGCCGCTGAGATGTCACAGGACGGCAAGGTGACCGCATCCGTTACCGTCACCAACACCGGCAGCCGGGACGGCAAGGAAACCGTCCAGCTCTACATCCACGATGTTTACAGCACCTCGACCCGACCGGTCAAGGAACTGCGTGGTTTCCAGAAAATTGAGTTGAAGGCGGGAGAAAGCAAGACCGTCTCGTTCGAACTGACCGCCGAAGACCTCAAATACTATGACCACGAATTGCAGTATGTCTGCGAGCCAGGAGAGTATGAAATCATGATCGGTCCGAACAGCCGCGATACAAAGGAACCGGTCATTCTGACCGTAAAGTAAACAGCGGCGAAGGATACTGCCGCGGAAGCGCTACCAGATGGACGGTCCCGGGGGAAACCCCGAGATCGTCCAGCGCTTTTTTCGAACAGGCATACGCCAGGTCATGCGTGTTGTTGTTCTCGCTCAGGTGGCAGAGGAACAAGTGCTTCAGCCCCGGATGCCAGAACCGGCGGATCGCATCCGCGCACTCGTCGTTGCTCAGATGGCCGTTCCCCCGGCAGATCCGCATCTTGAGTTCATGCGTATAGGGGCCGCCCATCAGCATGTCCATGTCATAATTCGACTCGACCACCACCGTATCCGCCTGCCTCGCCAACGAGACCGCCTCGTCCGTCATCCGTCCGATATCGGTCATTATCACGAATTTATACCCGTCGTGTAGGATGGCGAAACCGCTGGTCTGGGTCGCATCGTGCGGCACCGTGAACGAACGCACCCGGAAGGGGCCGATCTCGTTCCACTCCCCTTCCACCAGATCCCGACGGCAGCCGGAGATGTACGGCGTCGCAAAGGTATGATGCGCGAGCGCGGCATGCAGCGTCGGCGTGGCATAGACCGGCCTGCAGAGTTTCTTGCAATATGATCCCAGGTCCCGGATATGGTCCAGGTGATCATGTGTCACGAGCAGCGCAGAGAACGAATCCAAGCCCAGTCCGGCCGCCTGCAATCCCTGTTTCAGGCGACGGAGACTGATACCGGCATCGATGAGCAGGCCTCCGTTCTCGCTGCCGAACCAGTAGCAGTTCCCGCAGCTTCCGCTCGACAGACTCATGAACCGGATGCTACTCATTTTCTTCTTCGCAATACTTGGAAATGACGCTGTAGGCATCCCGTACGCCGAGTTCTCCGGCACGGGACAGGTCGATGCAACCCTTTTCCTTGTCTTTCAGGTAAATCTGCACGAGGCCCCGGTTGAAGTAGGCATCCCCCATCGCCGGGTAGAGTTCCAAGGCCTTGGTGTAACTCCCGATCGCCTCGACCAGCTGGGAAGAGAGGCAATACAGGTTGCCCAGGTCGAACTGGATATACGGATTGTCCCCCAGCACGGCCGCGGCGGCTTCCAGGTCCTCCACGGCTTCGGAATAATCATAGGTCCGGTCCACGCGGTCCCGGACACGGGCGCGCGTCGTTCCCTGGTCGTCCAAGGTCAGCGTCGCCACATTGTTCTCGATCGAGGAGATGAAATCGATCATCTCCGCCCGCAGCACGCCCCGGTTCATCAGGTAGAACGCCTTGTACGCCTGTTCATAGACGCCCTCGTCATCGGCCTTCCCGATGGCGTCCCCGTAATGGTTCAAGGCGGAATTGTACTGCCGGCCGGACATTTCATAGAGCGCCCGCAGGAAGGAATTCTGCGCCGAAGGCGACGTCACGCCGTAGATGCGCGAGGCGGCCGCGACGTTCTGCCCTGTCCGCAAGGTGTCGCTATTGGTGATCTGCACCGGCACATCCGTCTCACGCAGGAACTTGTCCATCAGCGCATTCTCGAAACGGTTCTGCAAGGCATACGCCACGTCGTTCCGCTCGGCCGTCAGCACGAACTGGTAAAGCGGCCGCAGCCGGATGTCGATGTCGCGGTGCTGCAGCAGTTCGTCGTCGAAATCCTGCTTGGCGAAATCCGCATCCAAGGCGATCAGGGAACTGTATTTACGCGTGGTATCGGCAAAGGACCCTTCGGCATCCCGGTTCTGGTTGCGGTAATTCCGGACCTTCTCGTTCGCCGTCTCGTAATCCTGACGGGCCGCGCGGGTGCGGCCGAGCCGCGTCTCGACATAGGAGCGGTTCATGTAGGCCTTGGCGAAGTCCGGATAGAGTTCGATGGCCCTGTCATAGTCTTCCAGCGCATCCAGCCAGCGGTTCATCTGGATGAAATACGATGCCCGGTTGTAGTAGGCAAGGACGTTGCGCGGGTTGATGTTGATGACCCGGTCCATGTCGTCCAGCGCCTGCTCGAAATTCCCGACCTGGGCATGGATGAGACTGCGGTTGTACAAGGTCAGGGCGTTGCCCGGCTCGTCCCGGAGCACCCGGTTCAGGTCCTGCATCGCCGCATTGTAGTCCTTCAGCTCATATTCCATCAGCGCCCGGTTGAAATACGCCAGGGTGCTCGTGCTGTCCAGTTCGATGGCCCGGTTCATGTCGGCGAGGGCATCTTCGAACTTCTCCTGTTCGGCATAGAGCCGGCCGCGGCGGATATAGCCCTCCGGATCGAAGCGGTCCAGCGAGATCGCCTTGTTGTAATCGTCGAACGCCCGGGTGGTGTCGGCGAGGTACAGCCGGGCGGCGCCCCGGTTCAGATAGGCGGACGGATCCTTGGGCTCCCGGCGGATGTACCAGTCGAAATCCTCCACGGCATTGTCGAACTGCTGCGCCAGCAGATAGGTCACCCCCCGGCTGAAATACAGGCCGGTATAGCCCGGACGCAGGTCCATGGCATGCTGCAGGTCCTCCAGGGCCAGGTCGTAGTTGCCGAAGCGGGCCTGGGTGATGCCCCGGTAATGGTAGCCGTTGGTGAAGACGGGATTCAGCCGGACGGAGGTGTCGAAATCTCCGTGCGCGCCGCGCAGGTCTCCCAGGTTGTACTTGGCGATGCCCCGGAAGAAGAACGTCCAGTAATCGGTCGTATCCAGGCGGGCGAGGATGTTGAACTGCTCGATCGACTGGGCATATTTCCCTTCGGAAAGGGCCTGCCTGCCGCGGAAATAGAAGACATCCTTGTCATACTGGGCATACGCAGCCGTGACCCCGAGCAAAAGCATCGCGGCAACGAGCAGGTATTTCCGTATTTTTTTCAAAATTCCGCCGATTATCACTAAATTTGGAGGTTAATAGCATGCAGTCCTCCAAGGATCATGCAAATATAAACATTTATCGTGCCCGAAAGGTTGAAAACCGCAAAAATAATCATAACGCTCCTGGTCATCGCGCTTGGCGCGGTCTCTTCCCCCCGCCTGTGCGGCCAGGGAAGGGTCATCCACCTTTCGGAAGCAGACATCGCCCATGAGGCCGTCTCCGAGGCCTCCCTCCGTTCCCAGTTGGAATTCCTGACCGATTCGCTGTGCGCTGGCCGCGGCACCGGCTCCGCCGGCGCCAACGTCGCCACTTTCTGGCTCGCCTCCCAGTTCCGCAGTCTCGATCTCCAGCCCGCCGGCGCTTCCTTCATCCACCATTTCCGTTCCGGCGGGAAAACCGGACGGAACGTCATCGGCATCCTGCGCGGATCCCAGAAGCATCCCGATGCCGGCTATGTCATCCTCGCCGCCAGTTATGACGGACTCGGCATCCTCGAAGGGAACATGTACCCCGGCGCCGACAGCAACGCCTCCGGCGTCGCCGCCCTGATCAGCGTCGCCCGCATGGTCCGTGCCATGCAGCGCCTCGGAAAATCCTACGGCCGCAATGTCCTGCTCGTCGCGATCGACGGCAAGAACCTCAACCTCAGCGGTTCCCAGGCCCTCTTCGAAACCCTTTCCGACGGTTCCCTGACCGATCCGGAAACCGGCCGCACCATCACCCGGGACCGCATCGCCATGTTCGTCAACCTCGACCAGCTCGGCAGCACCCTCAGCCCTGTCCATTCCGGACGGCCGGACTACCTGCTGATGCTGACCGGATCCGCCGGCACCCGCAATGCGACCCTCGACGCCTGCAACGCCCGCTACGGCACCGGGCTCGACCTCTGCTACGACTACTACGGCAGCCGGGACTTCACGCGCCTCTTCTTCAGCCGCGTCTCCGACCAGCGTCCCTTCGTCGAAGCCGGCATTCCGTCGGTCATGTTCACCTCCGGCATCACCCTGAACAACAACAAGGTCCACGATACCCTCCAGACCCTCGACCTGAGCGTCCTCAAGCGGCGCGTCTGGCTGATCTTCCACTGGATGGAAAGGATCATATAACCTGAATATGAAAGAATTCTGGAAAGTAATCAAACGATACGTCACCCCGTACAAGGGCTACCTCGGCGGCTCCGTGGTGCTGAACATCCTCTCCGCGGTCTTCAACGTCTTCTCCTTCGCGGTGATCGTCCCGATGCTCCGCATCCTCTTCCGCATGAACGACCAGGTGTACCAGTACATCCCCGTCGACTGGCATGCCATGTCCTTCAAGCAGGTCGGGGAGGCCTATACGAACAACGCCTACTGGCAGATCCAGCACTGGATGGAGACCATCGGGCCGGAAAAGACCCTGATCATCCTCTGCGCCTTCCTCGGCGTCATGACCCTGCTCAAGACCGCCTGCTACTTCGGCTCGTCCGCCGTCATGATCCCGATCCGCACCGGTGTCGTCCGCGACATCCGCATGCAGCTGTACAACAAGCTGCTGGGCCTTCACCTCGGCTTCTTTTCCCAGGAGCGCAAGGGTGATATCATCGCCCGCATGAGCGGTGACGTGAACGAGGTGGAGAATTCCATCATGAGCGTCCTGGACATGCTGATCAAGAACCCGATCCTGATCATCATCTACTTCGCCGTCCTGCTGGTCATCAGCTGGCAGCTCACCCTCTTCACCATCCTCGTCGTCCCGATCCTGGGCTGGGTCATGGGCGCCATCGGCCGGCAGCTCAAGAAGAAGTCCCTCGCCGCCCAGGAACTCTGGAGCGACACGATGAGCCAGGTCGAGGAGACCCTCGGCGGCCTGCGGGTCATCAAGGCCTTCGTCGCCGAGAGGAAAATGTCCGCCCGCTTCTCCGGCATCACCGACTCCCTCCGCAGCAAGACCGCCCGCGTATCGACCCGGCAGGCACTCGCCCATCCGGTCAGCGAATTTCTCGGCACCATCCTGATCGCCATCGTCCTTTGTTTCGGCGGCAGCCTGATCCTCGGGGAAAACGCCCCGATCGACGCCCCGACCTTCATCTTCTACATGGTGATCCTCTACAGCATCATCAACCCGCTGAAAGACTTCTCCAAAGCCAGTTACAGCATCCCGAAGGGCATGGCCTCCATGGAACGCATCGACCGCATCCTCAACGCGCCCAACCCCATCGAAGAGACGAAAGAGCCGCAGGAATGCAAGGATTTCCAGAAAGACATCGCCTTCGAGCACGTCTATTTCGGCTATGAAGACGGCAAGCCGGTCCTGCAGGACATCGACCTGACCGTCGGAAAAGGCCAGACCATCGCCATCGTCGGAGAATCCGGGGCCGGCAAATCCACCCTCGTGGACCTCATCCCCCGCTTCTACGATGTCACGGGCGGCGCCATCCGGATCGACGGCAAGGATGTCCGCGACCTGCGGATGGCGGACCTGCGCGGCCTGATGGGCTATGTCAACCAGGAGCCGATCCTGTTCAACGACACCATTTTCAACAACATCGCCTTCGGCGTGGAGAACGCCACCATGGAACAGGTCGTCGAAGCCGCCAAGATCGCCAACGCCTACGAATTCATCCTGGAGAAGGAAGACGGATTCCAGACCAACATCGGCGACCGCGGCATGAAACTCTCCGGCGGCCAGCGCCAGCGCATCTCCATCGCCCGCGCCATCCTCAAGAACCCGCCGATCCTGATCCTCGACGAGGCCACCGCCTCGCTCGACACCGAATCCGAGCGCCTGGTCCAGGAAGCCCTGGACCGCCTGATGGCCACCCGCACCACCATCGCCATCGCCCACCGCCTGTCCACCATCAAGAACTCCGACGAGATCCTGGTCATGCACGAAGGCCGCATCGTCGAACGCGGCAGGCACGACGACCTGATCGCGCTCGGCGGCTATTACAAACGCCTCAACGACATGCAAAGCCTATGAGAACCCTGCAAGTCCCTTATATCAAAGGCCTCGCAGAGAAGGACGACGCCTCCTTCACCCTGGCGATGGAAGAGAACGGATCCCGGTTCTACATCGACCAGGCCGGCTGGCCGGACACGTATCCCTACTGCCCTGCGACCAGCGGGACCATCGCCTGGTGCAAGGACGGGATCGCCATCCACTTCCACGTCCGGGGCCTCGACCTCCGAGCCTGCAACCTCGAGGACAACGGCCGCCAGTGGGAAGACAGCTGCTGTGAGTTTTTCGTGGAAGGGCCGGAAGGATACTACAATTTCGAGATCAACTGCATCGGCAAGATCCTCGCCGCCATGGGGCCCGCCCGGGAAGACCGGACCAGGCAGACACAGGAGAACCTGAACCGGATCCGCCGCATCACTTCCCTGCCGGTCACCGGCGTCGAGCGCAGCGGAGAGATCTGTACCTGGGACGTCGCCGTCCTGATTCCCTTCGACCTGTTCGGCGCAGCCCCGCACGTCATCAGCCTGCGCGCCAACTTCTATAAATGCGGCGACAAGACCGCTCATCCGCATTTCGTCAGCTGGAGCCCCGTCGTCAGCCCGAAACCCGATTTCCACCGTCCGGACTGCTTCGGCGAACTGATTCTTCTGCCATGAAAAGGAGACTGGTTTTCAAGATTCTGCTCGTGCTGTACCTGATCGCCGTGGCCTGGCTGTGCTTCGGCCACTTCAGCAGCATACCCCATGTCAAGATGTCTTACTGGGGCATCCCGACCGACAAGATCGTCCATTTCCTGATGTTCTTCCCCTTCCCGCTGCTGGCTTTCGGTGCGTTTGACAAATATACCACCAAGCCCTGGCATTCCTTCCTGTTCGTGGCCGTCCTGTTCGCCCTTGGCTGCATGCTGGCCGGCGCCACCGAAATCGGACAGACCTACACGAAATACCGGAGCGGAGACCTGAAGGACTTCAAGGCCGACGGACTCGCCCTCGGAATCAGCTGTCTGATCGTCCTCGTCATCGACCTGGCCAAACAATGTAAGAAAAGATAACCCCCATGCGCCGCCTCATCGCCCTCCTGCCCGCCCTTCTCCTCTGCCTGGCCGCTTCCGCCCAGTCCCGGCCGGTGCGGGAATTCCGCCGCACCCTGGACTCGGTCGACGTCCGCATCCAGGAACGGACGACCGTCGCTTCCAAACTGCGGCTCCGCTCCGTCAGCCAGTCCGGCGACAAGCTGACCTTCCGTTTCACGGAAACCCTGAGCGACATTCCCTGGCGCAAGAACGACATCGCATGGCTCCGCCGGCAGATCAAGGAATTCCTGCCGGACAACTACAAGGACTGCACCGTGGGCGACCTCTATGCCAAGAACCTCCGGATCGAGGAGATCGCCATGCCCGAAGTCCATTCCGACGGCCGTCCGCACGACGACACGTTCCGGGTGATGGACCGCAAGGGATCCGTCCTGGTGCGTGAAGAAGGCGGACAGAACTTCACGAGAGGCCTTTCCGGCCGGCATATCGCCCTGTGGCAGAGCCACGGCCGGTATTATGAAGAAAAGACTCGCCGCTGGGAATGGCAGCGTGCCCAGAACTTCATGACGGTCGAGGACATGTACACCCAGACCTACGTCCTCCCCTTCCTCATCCCGATGCTGGAGAACGCCGGCGCCGTCGTCATGACCCCACGCGAACGGGACACGCAGTCCCGGGAAATCGTCGCCGACAATGATCCCGCCTTCGACGGCCCGCGCGACGGCCTGGTCCGCCGACAGGGAACGTATGTGGAATCCGGCCGCTGGAGCGACGCGGGTGAAGGATTCGCCGATGCCCGGCGTGTCTACACCGGCAGCGAGAATCCCTTCCGCATGGGTACCGCCCGGCAGTCCCGCTGCGACCGCGACGGCGACAGCGAAGCCCGCTGGACCGCGGAATTTCCGGAACGCGGGGAATATGCCGTCTATGTTTCCTACAAGACACTGAAAAACAGTTCCTCCGAAGCCCGGTACACCGTCCGCCATCTGGGCGGGACCACCACGTTCCTCGTCAACCAGCGCATGGGCGGCGGCACCTGGATCTACCTCGGCACCTTTGAATTCGAGGGTGAAGGCACCGTCAGTCTCAGCAACCGCGGCGAATCCGGTGCGGTCGTGACCGCGGACGCCGTCCGCTTCGGCGGCGGCATGGGCAAGGTCGCCCGCGGCAATGCCGACGAGCCGACCGACAGTTGGACGACCTCCGGCATGCCCGCATACATGGAAGGCGCCCTCTATTCGATGCAGTGGGCCGGCGTGGACTCCACCATCCTGACCAAGCATCCCGACGACTATACGAACGATTTCGCAGACCGCGGACCCTGGGTGGGCTGGCTTTCCGGCGGTTCCCGGTCCAATCCGAAGGAGCCCGGCCTGGGCATCCCCTTCGACCTGTCCTTCGCCTTCCATTCCGATGCAGGCGTAAGTCCCAATGACTCCATCGTCGGCACCCTGGCCATCTACACCCTCCTGTCGGAAGGCAAGCAGACCATGCCCGACGGCGAAGACCGGCTTTCCTGCCGGGAGTTCGCCGACTATGTCCAGACACAGGTCGTCAAAGATATCCGCGCCGGATTCGAGCCCGAATGGACCCGCAGGTCCCTCTGGGACCGGTCCTACAGCGAATCCCGCACCCCGCCTGTCCCCGCCATGATCCTCGAACTCCTGGCCCACCAGAACTTCGCCGACATGAAATACGGCCATGACCCGGCTTTCCGGTTCACGGTCAGCCGTGCCGTTTACAAAGGCATGCTCAAGTACCTGAGCGACCGCTACGGCTGCAACTACGCCGTCCAGCCCCTGCCCGTGAAGGAATTCAGCGCGACCTTCGGCGAAGCCCGCCGGCTCCGGCTCAGCTGGAAGCCGACCGAGGACCCGCTTGAAAAGACCGCCGTTCCGAAAGGATACATCCTCCAGACCCGCGTCGGCGACGGCGCCTTCGACCGGGGCGTCCTGCTCAAGGACGTCAGGGAAGAAGACGGCCGCTTCTCGACCGAACTCGTCCTCGATCCCGACAAACGCTACAGTTTCCGGATCATCGCCTGGAACGACGGAGGCCGGAGTTTCCCTTCCGAGACCCTCAGCGCCGGTGTTCCCTCGGCCAGCAAGAGCGGAGAGACCGTTCTGATAGTCAACAACTTCACCCGCGTTTCCGGCCCGACCTGGTTCGATACCCCGCTCTATGCGGGCTTCGACCTGACTCTCGACACCGGAATGCCCCTGGGCAAGGACATCGGCTACATCGGCGAACAATACCAGTACCGCCGCGACCTCGAATGGCAAGATGACGACAACCCGGGATTCGGCGGATCCTACAGTACGGAAGCCGGACGGCAGACCGCCGGCAACAGTTTCGACTGGCCCGCCGTCCACGGGAAAGCCCTCCTCGACGCCGGATATGCATTCTGCTCCATGGGCGCCGACGCCTTTAGCGCCGCACCCGCGCGGGACATCTGGGCCGTAGACCTGATCTGCGGCAAGCAGGTCAGCGTGCCCTCCGGCCGGCCAGGCGCCGCACCGGACCGGTACCAGGTCTTCCCGAAAGCCCTGCAGGAAGCCCTGCGGCAGTTCACCTCCGCCGGCGGCCACGTCCTGGCTTCCGGCGCCCACATCGGCACCGACCTGTGGGACCGCGTCTTCCCTACCGTCGACTCCACCTACCAGGCCGCCGCCCGCCCCTTCGCTCAAGAAGTACTTGGCTACCGGTGGCTCACCAACTACGCCTCCCGCACCGGAGAAGTCTGGAACATGAAGAGCGCACGGATGGACGTTTCCGGCATCCCGCCCATGTCCTTCCATCATGTCCGCAACGAGACCCGCTACGCGGCAGAGACGCCGGACGGCATCATCCCGGCCTCCGACCGGGCCTCGACCATCCTCCGCTACCGCGACACCAACATTTCCGCCGGCATCTGCTATGAAGGTGACGGCTACCGCACCGTCGTCCTCGGCTTCCCCGTCGAAACCCTGACCCGCGACGAAGACATCCGGAACATCCTGGCCACCTCCCTCGACTTCTTCCGGCAGCAGCCGAAAGAAGAAGAAACCAAACAATGAAACTATGACTGACAGACAAGCAGACATCATCGGGCTGATCCACAAGGAAGTCAAGCCAGCCCTGGGCTGCACCGAGCCGATCGCCGTCGCACTGGCGGTCGCCAAAGCCGTGGAAATCATTTCCGAGAACTGCGACGGCTGCGCGGAATGTCCCCTCTGGCGGCAGACCGCCGACTTCCGTATCGTGGTCGCCGTCAGCGGCAACATCCTCAAGAACGGCATGGGTGTCGGCATTCCCGGGACCGGGATGGTCGGCCTGCCCATCGCCGCCGCACTGGGCGCCGTCTGCGGAGATTCCTCCCGCGGACTCGAAGTGCTGCACGGACTGACCGACGGAGCCGTGGCGCGGGCCAAGGAACTGGTCGCAGCCAAGAAGGTAACCATTTCTCTGGCTGACACTTCCCGCCTGCTCTATGTCAAGGCCACCGTGTCCATGGGCCACGGCATCCAGGCCAGCGCGGAGGTCAATCCCCACGCCTCAGCCGTGATCGAAGACGACCATGACAAGATCGTGGAGACCTCCTTCGCCGACAAGATCCTGATGTCCTCCGAATCCGGCGCCGCCACGAAGGAACGCACCACCCGCGACTACGGACTGACCGTCCGGGAGATCTTCGACTTCGCCTGCACGGCGGATTACGAGGACATCCGCTTCATCCTTGAAGACAGGACCTTGAACCTGGCCCTGGCACAAGAAGGCCTGCGGGGAGACTACGGGCTGCGTGTCGGCAAGGCCATCCGGGAGAACCAGCATGAAGTCTTCGGCGACGATTACATGAGTTATGCGATGGGCATGACGGCTGCCGCCTCCGACGCCCGGATGGCAGGTTGCACCCTGCCGGCCATGAGCAACAGCGGCAGCGGCAACCAGGGCATCACCGTCAGCATGCCGGTCATCGCCTATGCCCTGAAATACGGCATCGGCGACGAAGCACTCACAAGAGCCCTGATTCTCAGCAACCTGGTCGCCATCCACATCAAGGGATACCTCGGCAAACTCTCCGCCCTGTGCGGCTGCGTCATCGCCTCTACCGGCTCCGCCTGCGGCCTAGTCTACCTGCAGGGAGGCCGTTATGAACAGGTCTGCGCGGCCATCAAGAACATGATCGGCAACATCACCGGCATGGTATGCGACGGCGCCAAGGTCGGCTGCGCCATGAAGGTCGCCTCCGGCGTATCCAGCGCCATCCAGTCCGCCGTCCTCGCCATGCGCGGGACCTGTGTCAGCGCGACCGACGGCATCATCGAGCACGACATCGAAAAGACCATCCGCAACCTCGGGGAGATCGGTTCCAAGGGCATGCAGACCACGGACCGGATGATCTTGAATATTATGCTTTGCAAGTAGGCAGGGAACGGCTACAGATAAAGAAGGAGGCCTCGGTTGAGGCCTCCTTCTTTATGGTAACTGGATTTCGACGGGAGCGCCGTCATAGTCGATGACGATGCCGGCGGCATCGGGATCCCAGGCCTTCGGATGGGCCGGATCGACCAGGACAACGCGGAATCTCCGACTGGCGAGCATTTCAGGGAAAGAGCCCGTTCGCGCCCCGATGGTCAGGGTCCGGGATGCCTCGTTCCACTTCAGCGGAATCTTGGAGTAAGCACCCTTTTCATACGCATAGGTCAGGCCGTCGTCTTCATAGAGCGTGAACTCCGTATCGCGGCCCGCGTAGACATGGAGCCGGATCTCGTCCGCCGGTTTCTCGTCCGACCACTTCATGTCCGGGCCGCTCGGGACGATGGAACCCGCCCGGACATAGAGCGGCATCCGCTCATAGGGAGCATTGACCGTAAACTCCTGTCCACCATCCACATAGACGCCTGAATAGAAGTTGTACCAGCCGCCTTCCGGGAAATAGACCGAACGGTTGCGCGCCCCATATTCGCTCACCGGACACGGCATGAATGCCGGGCCGAACAGCCACTGGTCGCTCAAGTCCCGCACCTTAGGGTCATCCGGGAAATCCATCGGCAGGCCGCGCATCAGGGTATAGTCGTCGAAATACGCCGCTCCCGCCAGGGAATACAGATACGGCATCAGCCGGTAACGGAGCTGCATGTAATACAGGATGCTGTTGTACGCCGGCGTTCCTTCTTCCGCGATGTTCCACAACTCCCGGTACGGGAACTGGCCGTGGGCACGGAACAGCGGCACGAAGGCGCCGAACTGATGCCAGCGCGTCTGCAGTTCCTGCCATTCCGCCTGGTTCGCGGGATCATAGAACTTGGACATGACGCTGAAGCCGCCGATATCCATTCCCCAGAACGGAATGCCGCTCATGGAATAGTTCAGGCCCGCGGACATCTGCATCCGCATGTCGGTCCAGGAGGTGCCGATATCGCCGCTCCAGGTCGCCGTCGAATACCGCTGCAGGCCGGCGAAGCCGTTGCGGGTCAGCAGGAAGACCCGCTTGTCCGGATCCACGCTGCGCTGCCCGTTGTAGATGGCATCCGCATTGACCAGGGCATAGGCGTTGAAATACTCGGTCGACGAACCCAATGCGTTCGGGGTCAGGAGCCACTTGAAATAGTCCCACGGCAGGCAGTCCCGCAGGTTCGGCTCGCTGGCGTCCATCCACCAGGCGTCGATCTTCCGGCCAAACTTGCTGTAAAGGGACTCGTCCATCTGACGCCAGAACATCTTGCGTCCCCCTTCCGCATAGGCATCATAGAAACTCTGGTAATAGCCGAGCCAGTCTTGCAGGGAGTCCTGCTCCGCATGCAGATAGATATAGCCCGCATCCTTGAGTTCCTTGTAATGGTCCGTGTTGGTGTAGAATTTCGGCCAGACGCTGATCATGAACCTTCCATGCAGGGCATGCACGTCATCCAGCATCTTCTCCGGATCCGGATAACGGGACGCTTCGAACGCATGGCTGCCCCACTGGTCCGGCTCCCAGTACTGCCAGTCCTGGACGATATTGTCCACAGGAATGCCGCGCTTGCGGAACTCCGCCAGGGTACCGACCAGTTCGTCCTGCGTGGTGTAGCGCTCCCGGCTCTGCCAGAAGCCCAGGACCCACTTCGGCATGACCGGCGCCTTGCCCGTCAGGGTACGGTAACCATGGATGACCCCGTCATAATCCCCGCCGCCGATGAAATAGAAATCCGCCTGCGGCTCGTATTCCGACCAGAAACTCAGCCGCTGCCTCTCCTCAGGAGTCTGGAGTTCCGCCACCCGGAGTCCCATATAAGACGTGCCACCGTCTGGATCCCACTCGATGCGGACCGGGGTCTTCTCTCCCTTTTTCAACGCAGCCGTGAACTTGTAACTGTTCGGATTCCATGCCGGACGCCAGCGACGGGACATGACTTCCTTGCCGCCGATCTCCGTACGCTGGAAACCAGCATAATACTGAATGAACTGATATTCACCGTCCTGCGGGGCTTCGATCCAGCCTTCATAGACCACTTTCGCTCCCTGCAGCGGAATCTGCGGGAGGTTGCGGATCGCCCACTCGTTCTCGAAGAACAGACTGTCTTCGCGACGCACAACCGGCGAAACCGCCAGGCCG
>JBGUXJ010000204.1:0-10110 GCA_045222055.1 Candidatus Cryptobacteroides sp.
CTGGAAGGCATCACCTGGTACCGGGACGGCACCCTGCTGGTCGGCAACCAGAAGCACCCGAACCTGATGGTGACGTACAATCTCGCGAAAAAAGGCGAGATCGCCCGCAAGGAACTGACCGATACCCAGGAGATTGCGGACCTCTGCTATGACCCGGTGCGGGATGTCCTGTGGATTGCCGACAGCGACAGCCGGACCATCAATGTCTGTACCGTGGACGGGGACGTGGTCGTTTCCTATCCGGTGCCGTTCATCGAGAACGGGGAAGGCCTGTACGTCGATCATGAGAACCAGTGTGTCTGGGTCGGCGACGACACCACCTCGAAAATTTACAAGATCCATTTCAGCAATCTGTAATCCATGAAACTGAACCGGTATTCCCTTCTTTGCCTGGCGGCATCGCTCTGTCTTGCCGCCCAGGCCCAGCCGACCCGGACGGAACTGCGGGCCCATCTGGACCTCGCGGCCGGCAACTATGTCAACTATCCGCATCCGACCGAGAATCCCACTCCGGCGCCCGAAGGCTATGAACCCTTCTATATCAGCCACTACGGACGCCACGGTGCGCGGTACATGACCAGTGACAAGTACTACGAGTATGTGATCCCGAAGATGGATACCGCCGCCATGAGGGGCATCCTGACGGACTACGGGAAGGATGTGCTCCGGCGGCTGAACATCGCGGCCGAGGACGCCCGCGGACGGGCCGGTGACCTGACGGCCCTGGGCGGCCGGCAGCACCGGGCGATCGCGTACCGCATGTCCCGCAACCATGCTTCGCTGCTGGGCAGGCCGGTCCATGTCGTCGCCAATTCTTCCACGAGCCGGCGCTGCATGATCAGCATGGGCAATTTCTGCCTGGAACTCAAGGCATTGAATCCGGACCTGACCATCGACATGGACGCCAGCGAGCACGACATGTACTACATGCTGCCCAACGACAGCATCGTCGTCCCGAAGAACGCCCGCGACAGCGAACTCTATGACGAACTGGACGAATTCCGCCACCGGATGCTGAACGGCCGCCACCAGTTCGACACGCTTTTCACCGATCCCGGGCTGGCGGAGACGTTCATCGATCCCTACACGTTCGCGGACGGACTCTGGAACATTGCGGCCGACATGCAGTGCCTGCCGGAACTGAACCTGTCTTTCCTGGACTTGATGACCATGGACGGGATGATCGACGGGCATCGTTCCTATAATGCGAGCTGGTGCCTGTGGGAGGGGCTCATGCCGGGTGCACGGACGAGTTATCACCGCATTTATCCGCTGCTGATCAATTTCCTGGACGAGGCGGACCGGATGATCCGCTCCGGGGAGAGCGGCGTGCGCCTGCGCTTCGGGCATGACAGCGTGGTGCTTCCGTTCGCCTATGCGATGGGCGTGCGGGAGGCGGTCCATGCCACGGATGACATGGAACATCTCCACGAGACTTTCTCTCTGTTCCGCCTGATCCCGATGGCGGCCAACGTGCAGTGGATCTTCTACCGGAAACCCGGTTCGGACGATATCCTGGTGAAGTTCCTGATGAACGAATCTGAGACGGTCATCCCGGTCCGGACGGACTGCTGGCCGTATTACCACTGGAAGGATGTTTCGGCGTTTTACCGGCAGAAAATCCAGGATGCCAACCTCATTTATACAGCGGACGGAAAATGAAACGGATTCTTTGTATCTTGCTGCCTGCGCTTCTGCTCTGCGTGGCAGCAACTGCCCAGACCACAAAAAGGGAATTGCTCCAGGACCTGGGCAAAACAGGTGCCAGTTACTATGCATACCCCGGACCCCGTCAGACAGTGCTGACTCCGGCACCGGAGGGGTATAAGCCTTTCTATATCAGCCACTATGGTCGCCATGGCTCGCGCTATGTGAGCGACACCAAGTATTATACCCGCGCCATTGCGGCATTGGACAGCGCCGCCCGGCTGGGCCTGCTGACCCAGCGGGGCCAGGACGTGCTGGCGAAACTTCGCGTCGGTTATGCCGATGCATTCAACCGGGACGGTGACCTGACGGCCCTGGGCGGCCGGCAGCACCGGGAGATCGCCCGCCGGATGTATGAACGTTTCCCGGAGTTGTTGTCGCAGCCGCTGAGAATTGATGCAAAGTCCTCTACGAGTAGACGTTGCATGATCAGCATGTTCAACTTCTGCGGAGAACTGCAGGCGAGGAATCCCTGGCTGGAGATTACGATGGATGCCAGTTCGCGAGATATGGATTATGTGGTCGGAAACACCCATTTGCGCCTGCCCAAGGGAGCAAAGCAGGATGTGTACGAGAAACAGGCCAGGGCTATCGAGGAGAAAGCGGAGGATGCGCGCCGCCTGATGAAGGTGCTGTTTACCGATCCCGCGAAGGTCGCCTCCTTTGTCAAGGGAGGGGACCTGATGTACAACCTGTACAAGGTGGCCTCGGACCTGCAGAACGTGCCGGAACTGAACCTGTCGCTGATGGATCTGTTTACCCGGGATGAGCTCTTCGCCATATGGGTGAACGGCAATGCCGACTGGCTGATGGAAGGGGGATTGCTACCCGGTTCCACGCCGGGCTACCTGTATCGGAAGGCGGTGATGGACAGTATCGTGAGCTATGCGGACCGGTTCGTCTCGGGCGACCGCCCGGCCGTTTCCCTGCGCTTTGGCCATGACAGTGTCGTGCTGCCGCTGGCCTATATGCTGGGATTCAAGGAGGCGATGGGCGCCAGCGGGGACCTTGCAAACGTGTACAAGCAGGTTTCCATCGACAAGATCATCCCCATGTGTGGCAATATCCAGTTGATTTTCTATAAGAAAGACGGATCGGACGATGTGCTGGTCAAGTTCCTGCTGAATGAAAACGAGACATCCGTCCCGGTGCGTACGGACTGTGCGCCGTATTACCATTGGACGGATGTCAAGGCGTATTGGGACGCGCGCTACTCGCAGTAGACGCGTCCGTTCCCGATCCGGAACGTAAAGGTTCCGGAGGTCAGTTCATAACAAATTGTATCAAGACCGTTGCGGACGGTGCCGCCCTTGCAGGCGGCACCGTCGCCGTTTTCTCCCCGGGTGCCGGCAGAAACCGGGAGATACAGCGTGGCGGTGGTGTTGGCCGGTACGGTGCAGCGGTAGGAGGTCATGACGCCCTTGTCTGCGGTCCAGGCGCTTTCAATCCGGCCGTAGTGGGATTCATAACTGCCTTCCAGGGCCGTGAAGAATCCTCCGCAGGAGGGCTGGAGTACGAAGTGCTTGTATCCGGCCTCTCCGGCTCCGTGGTCGGTGGTGATGCCGAGCTGGAATTCGTACATCCACTGTCCGACGGCGCCGAGGGCGAAGTGGTTGAAGGAGTTCATGCTGTTCTGGTTGGGCTCGGAGAACGCGGTGTCCAGCGAATTCCAGCGCTCCCAGACGGATGTGGCGCCCTTGGTGACCGGGTACAGCCAGGAAGCGAATTCGGTGTTGGAAATCATCCGGTATGCGGTCTCTGCTTCGCCGGCGCGACTCAAGGCGGGGAGGATGTTCGGAGTGCCTGAGAAGCCCGTCGTGATGGTGTATGGCTTGAAATTGAAGTCCGTGTTGCCGGAGCCCAGCACACCGAAGGCGCTGGTCTGTTCGTTCTGCAGGCCTTTCTGGGCTTCCTCTTCTTCGGGCGTCGGCCCGCTTTCGGCGGGTCGGGCGGCGAGGGCGGCGAGATGTTGCTCGGCCCGGCGCTTGTTCTCTTCGTTGAATACGTTGAAATTCAGCGGGGTGGCGTAGGATGCCTGCGTATGGACGGTCTTGCCGGTCAGTCCGCGGGTCTTCCCGGTCGCCGGGTCCACATAGGCCTTGTTCCAGTCTTCCATGGCCCTTTCATGCCGCTCTTTCAGAACTCTGGCATAGTCCTCCTTGCCGATGGCTTCGGCCATCCGGACGGTCACTTCCATCATGTAGATGTAGATGGCGTTGTTGACCAGGTCCGGCGGAGTGCGGTTGTCCAGGGCAAGGTGGTCGGCCAGGCCGCTGGCTTTGGAGGAGAGGGCGGGGAAGTCGGGATTGGCGTAGAAGGCCATACCGTTGAGCCAGTCCATCATGGCCTCTATATTCTCTTCAATAACCTGGGTGTCACCGTATTGGTTGTAGAGCTGCCAGGGGACCATGCAGACCGCGGCGCTCCAGGTCGTCCCATTGGCGAAGGAGGTGTCATCCGCCTTGTTGTAGGTCGGGACGGTCGAGCCGATGCCGCCCGGAACATCCCGGTCGCTGCCGATGCCCTGGTCGGCGCGGAGGGCAACCATCCATTGGCGGAAGAAATTCCGTACGTCGGCACTGTAGATACCTGTACGGGCATAGGCCTGGGCGTCCCCGGTCCATCCCATGCGCTCGTTGCGCTGCGGGCAGTCGGTCGGGATGGTCAGGAAGTTGCCCAGCTGGCTGCGCTGGATGTTCCGGAACAGTCGGTTGACCAGGGCGCCGGTCTTGTTGCCGTCGGACGTGGTGGCCGTATAGCGGCCGGTCGGTATCTCGGAGGAGGAGAGCACGAGGCCCTTGACGTTTTCCTTGGGAAGGGCTCCTTCATGGGAGGGGATATGGACCTGGATGTACTGGTAGCCACGGAACGTCTTGGAAGGGCGGATGGTCACGGCACCGCTGCCGGCCGCCGTGTAGAAATCCGCGTCCAGGGCGGCGCGGTTGGTCTCGTAAAGGATGTGGCCGGCGACGTTCCGCCCTTTCTTCCCGAAGCGTCGGACGTATTCCTTGCTGTCGCCCTTGAGGCCGGGATAGAGCTGCTCGCCGTAGGTCAGGATGACCGTGTCGCCTTCCCGGAGCCAGCCGGCTGGGATGGTGATTTCCGGGACGCCGACCATGTTGACGCCCATGTCGTAGATGTGGGTGTGCGGATCGGAGACCGGCATCAGCCGCCGGGCGGTCAGGATTTCGCGGACCTTGACCGGCTCGTCGTACCGGGCGACGATGTCGAAGTCAATCCAGTCGCGTTTCTCGATGGTTTCCGCTGCCTGCCAGGCGCTGTCGTCGAAGCCGGCTTCCGTCCAGCCTTTCAATTCTTTGCGGGCGTCATACCGTTCGCCCTGGAAGAAACTGCCGAGGCGGACGGGGCCGTCCTTGAAGGTCTTCCAGGCCCCGGGGCGGGTGACGATCTCTTCCTTGGTGCCGTCTTCATACGTGACGACCAGGCGGGCGAGAAGGGCGGTATGGTCTCCGAAGAAATTGAAATTCGAGGCGGTGAAGGTCATGTATCCGGCGTACCAGCCTCCGGCGAGTTCGGCGCCGATGGCGTTGCGGCCTTCCCGGATCAGGTCGGTGACGTCATACTTGAGGTAGCACATGGTTTCCCGGTACTGGCTGTCGCCGGGGATGAACCAGTCGCCGCTGACGGGTTTTCCGTTGAGGAACAGGTTGGCGATGCCCATGGCAGAGGCGTACAGGCGTGCGGACTTGACGGGCCCGGCGAGTTGGAATTCCGTGCGGAGCAGGGTTTCGGCCCCATGGGAGGGATCGGCCAGGATGCGGGTTTCGCGGTTGCCCATGCCTCGTACGGTGATCCGGTCTCCGCTGACGGAGACGCCGGCTTTCCCGGCGAACCTGTCATAGCAGGCGGCATCGAAAACGACCCGGTCCTCGCTCTGTCCGGCATTGAGGATCTGATAGTCATGGTATTCCACTTCAGATCCCGGGGCCGCGGCGAAACCGACGGAACAGAGGTTCGGGAAAGACGGGAAGTTTCCGCCGCTGCCGATTTTGTTGAGGGTGATGCGGGAGGCACGGGTGCCGCCGCCGGTCCTGCCCACGGAGAATGCGCCGCCACCGCCTCCGAAGCCGCCGCGGGCGCGCGGCGGAGTGGTCAGGAGATCATTCCCGTCGATGCGGAAACTGATGTCTCCGACCTCCACGTGGATTTCAAGGGTATGGTCGTCTCCTGCGGCGAGGATCTGCGCGAGATTGGTTTCGGGGTATTTCTCCGGGCTTATGACGGCAAAGGGAACATCCGCCCGGTCTTCTGGGAAATAGCCGACCCGGTAGATCCGCAGTTCGGGCTTGCCGGGGTTGAGGACGACCTTGACATAGGATTCTTCGCTGGCGACGCCATAGCCGTTCATGAAGGCATGGCTGAGCCGGAAATCGTCCGCGCCCAGGATGAGGGCGGCTTCTTCTCCCTGAAGGATCTTGCATCCGGTCCGGATGTCGAAGATGCTCTGGGAGGCCGCATCGAGCGTCAGTTCCTTGGAACCGATCCAGTCCGCCCCTTTCCAGGCAGACTGCCGGGGATTCATCAGACCGGTCTCGAAACGGGTTTCGGCCTGGTGCTCGTTTCCGTCCTTGTCCCAGACCTGCACGTTGACGCCGTATCCTTTTTCGGGCTGGAGGGCGACGCCGCGGTAGAGGATGCCGTCCGAGCGGCCGTCTTCAACCTTGCCGGAGTCCCACAGCACACTGCCGTCGCTTTCGCGTGTGACGGTGATCCGGTAGGCGGTCTGGCACTGGCCTTTTTGGGAGGATTCCATCATCCAACTGAATACGGGATGCCGGTCTTCGACGGCGAGGGGCTGGTCGGCGTGCTGGACGCGGAGGCCGGTGATGCGGGTTTGGGCGGATGCGGCCAGGACGGCCAGCAGGAAAAGAAGCGAGAGAATCCGTTTCATGTGTCTCGGTTTTGGCTTTACGCAAAAATAATGATTCGCTTCTGATTATCCAACAGTACACTATCCGGAGGATTTCCTTATCTTTGTGTCCGTGTCCGGTCCCCGCAAATACGGAACCTGTTTCTTCGAACAGTACGCGCAGATAACCCTGTCCGCGCTGCTGGGTCATGATTTCGACGATCTGGTCAACCGGGACCGGCCAGACCTCCAGTCCCCGGACGGGCGCAGGATGGGCATCGAGGTTACCCGGGCGATGGAAGAGAGCAAGGCGGCCGCCGGGGTCCTGCTGAAAGAAGTGGCGGGACTGACGGAGCCGGTGGAAGAGGAGGACCTGGAGACCATCCTGGAGAATGGCTATTCCTATGGCCTGCAGGCGGACCGGGTCGGCCGCAAGGAGTTGCGGTACTGGTCGATGGCCCTTCCGCTGCGCCGTATCATCGCGAGCAAGGTGGACAAATGCGGCGGGGGCATGTACGGGCGTTTCGACCGGATGGGCCTGTACGTTTTCTGCAAGGATCCCGTCACCGACCTGGAGGTCATCAAGACCCTGCACTATACGATGAACCTGCAGAAATACCTTGAAATCTGCTATAACCGTCTCTATCTGGCGGAGGTGGGGAACCTGTATGTCTGCAACCTGGACGACGGTCTGTCGGAGTCCGCACGCCTGATCAAACTGCCCATTTCGCAGGAGCAGCGCAGGGCGTTCTATCTGGAGGCGCTCCGCCGGCAGTACGGCGGCCGGTAACCTTCCTTATCGGTCTGTTTTCTCTTTCAGATGCTTGTGGCTGGGATGCCTGTCGAGTTTGTCGCCCAGTTCCTTGCGGCGTCTTTCATAGTAATCGTGACGGGCGGGGTTTTCCGGAAACCAGCCGCGCAGGACGCGCATTTCCTGGGTCAGGATTTCATGGATACCCCAGAAGCAGGAGAAAGCGGCGGCGCCGGCGATGGTGGACGGCACGGTATCGGAGAGGAACAGGGAGAGGATGGAGAACAAGATGCCTGCCAGCAGCATGACCCACCAGCTTTTCCGGCCAAAGTGGTATTCGAGCTTGATGACGGCGGGATGGCAGATGCCTATGATGAGGAACACGGCGGCTCCGACAAGTATTCCGTTGAAATTCATATTCGTTTTTGTGTTACGGCCGCGCAAAGATAGGGATTCTTGCGGCTTCCTGCAAGATTAATTGTGCAGCGTCAGGACAATGTACTCCGAGCGGGTGCCGATGCGGAATTTCCCGCCCCAGATACCAAGTCCGGAACTGACGTAATAACGGGTGTTCCCGCGAGCATGGTGGCCGAAGGCCTTTTCGTACATGGCGTCCGTGATCCAGTTGCCGGGCCAGATCTGGCCGTGGTGGGTATGCCCGCTGAACTGGAAATCGATGCCTGCGTCCTCGGCTTCTTCCAGGCGGTAGGGCTGGTGGTCCAGCAGGATCGTATATAGGGAATTGTCCAGGGGCATGTCTTTGAGTTCCATTCGGTTCCGGTTGGAGCGGTCGTCGCGGCCGACGATGCGGACGCCGGCTGCCGTGGCGGCGGAATCGCGCAGCAGGGTGATGCCGGCATCGGCATAGAACTGCTCGGAGCCCTCTTCTCCGGAGATGTATTCATGGTTGCCCAGGCAGGCATAGACCGGCGCCTCGATCTTCCGGAAGGTTGCTTCGTAATGGCCCTCGCGGACGGGACGGAGGGAGCCGTCGATGATGTCGCCGGCGATCAGGACCAGGTCGGGATGCTCGGCGTTGATCATGCCGACCCAGCGTTCCAGTTCTTTTCTCCGGTTGTGATAGCCGACGTGCAGGTCGCTGGCGAGCACGAGGGTCAGGGGCTTTTCGAGGGGCTTGTCGGTCTTGATGTCGATGGGTTCGCGGTATTTGTGGCGGTAGTGGAGGTTGCCGTAGGCCAGCAGGACGGCCAGGATGCCCAGAACGGTGAACGTGCCGGCCCAGGAGTCCTTCAGGAAAGTTCCGGGAACCAGGTGCAGCAGTTTCCCGAGGCCGAGGACGGCGAAGAGAATCAGCGCATAGACGAAGAAGATCATCCAGGACGTTCCGACCTCATAGGTTGCCGTGGCCAGCCAGAGGGGCATCCTGTTCCCATAGATGAAATGCGGAAAGATGACCAGGAAGCAGGCCACATAGAGGACGGCGGCGACGGTCTTTCCCGTGGGGGAGAAGGGCAGGATCCGCCACCACATCCACGTCGTGAATGCGATGCAGCACAGGACTAATAAGAGGGTCAGGATCATCGGGTTTCTCATACCGTTTTCGCGAGGCGGGAGATGTCGGACACCTCGATCTCGTGACGGACATAGCCGTTGCGGGAAACCGCGATCATCGCCCGGCCGACCTCGGACATGGTGTTCCAGCCGCCGAAGAACTTGATGAGCGGGTAGAAGGCCCAGAACAGGTACTGGATCTTCTGGATGTGGATCTGTCCCTTGTACCGCCACATGATGGCGGGCCGGAAATTGTAGGCGCCCTTGAACGGCATGCGGACGAGCGCTTCCTCCGTTGACTTCTTGACCCGGACCCACATCTGGTCGGTGTGGTTGTAGTTGCCGGCGCCGCTTACATAGACGAAGGTCATGCGGGACCTGTCCGGCAGGATGGACGCCAGGTGCAGGGGAATGTCGTGGCTGATGACCTTGTACCGTTCCTCCGGAACGCCCAGACTGGAAATGCCTGCGCAGAAGAACACGGCGTCATAGCCTTCCAGCATCGGATCGCCGGCCGCCAGTTGCATGAAGTCAGGGACGATATATTCTTCCAGTTTCGGATGCCGGTGGCCACAGGGACGACGGCTGATGCTCAGGACTTTCTCGATCTCACGGTTGTGCAGGCATTCCAGCAGGACGCCTTCGCCGACATATCCGGTCGCTCCGGTCAGGATGATTTTCATGGTGATAATGAATTGGCTCAAAGGCAAAGATAGCGTTTTTTGGAGCAAAATGCTTATTTTCGCATACGATAAACCATTCGACCATGAAAGTATTGATGATCAACGGCAGCCCGCGCCAGAAGGGCAATACTTCCCTCGCACTCGCGGAAATCGCGAAACAATTGGAAAAGCGCGGGATCGACAGTGAGACCGTCTGGATCGGCAACAAGCCCGTCCGGGGCTGCATCGCCTGCAATACCTGCAAGGGAAATCCGGGCAGCTGCGTCTTCCAGGACGATGTCTGCAATGCGTTCTCCGCCAAGATGAAAGATGCGGATGCGCTGATCGTCGGTTCTCCCGTCTACTGGGGCCAGCCCAACGGATCGGTCCTGTCCTTGATCCAGCGGATGTTCTATTCCAACGGCGCCGCCTTCCGCGGCAAGCCCGCCGCTGCCGTGACCGTCTGCCGGAGGGGTGGCGCCACGGCCGCCTTCCAGACGCTGAACATGCCCTTCCAGATGATGAACATGCCGGTGGTGACTTCGCAGTATTGGAACATCGTCTATGGCCGCGATGCAGGGGAGGCCTCCCTGGATGCAGAAGGCATG
>JBGUXJ010000205.1:0-3392 GCA_045222055.1 Candidatus Cryptobacteroides sp.
GAACATCGGGCTGAGGAACATGTTGGCCTTGCCCGCATGGATCTTCTTGATATCCATGCCCATACCGGCCATGATATCCATGCCGTACTTGAAGGAGAAGACGATGCCTTCCTGGGTTGCACGGATCAGGTGGCTGCGGTTGTGGACGTTGAAATTGAGCCCGAAGACATGGCAGCCGGTATCCCGGTTGCCCAGCACGCGTTCCGATCCGTTTCCGAAGGGGAGGATGCCGACGCCGTCGCACCCGATCGGGACCGCCGAGGCGATTTCGTTCATCTGCGTATAGTGGAAGTCCTCCGGACAGATGTTGCGGCGCATCCAGGAGTTGAGGATGCCGGTGCCGTTGATGCACAGCAGGATGCCGAGCCGGTCCTGCTCCGGGGTATGGTTGACATGGGCGAAGGTGTTGACGCGGGACAGCGGGTCGTAATTGACATGGCCCGACACGCCGTAGACCACGCCGGACGTCCCGGCGGTCGAAGCGATTTCGCCCGGCTCGAATACATTCAGGGACAATGCGTTGTTCGGCTGGTCACCAGCCCGGTAGGTGATGGGCGTACCTTCCTTCAGCCCCAGTTCCTCCGCGGCGCTCCGGCAGACCCGGCCCTGTTCCGCGAACGTGGGGGCGATGTCGGGGAGGATGTCCCGGCTGAAGCCGAATTCATCCAGCAGGAAATCCGCGACCTTCCCTTCCTTGAAATCCCAGAACATGCCTTCGGACAGGCCGCTCACGGTCGTACAGGCCGTCCCGCTGAGCCTCAGGGCGATGTAGTCGCCCGGAAGCATGATCTTGTGGATCCGGGCGTACAGGTAGGGTTCGTTTTCCTTGACCCACGCGAGTTTGGAGGCCGTGAAGTTGCCGGGCGAGTTGAGCAGGTGCGACAGGCAGCGCTCTTCTCCGATGTGGCGGAACGCCTTTTCTCCGTACGGAACGGCGCGCGAGTCGCACCAGATGATCGAGGGACGGAGCGGCTCCCAGTCCTTGTCCACGCAGACGAGTCCGTGCATCTGGTAGGAAATGCCGATGGCGGCGATGTCCCGGGCGACGGCCGAGGTGTCCGGACGGCTGCCCGAACTGCCCACCGACCCGGGTTTCTGGCCGGAGGCCTGGGCGAGGACGTCGCGGGTGACATGCTTGAGGTTCTGCCACCACATCTCCGGTTCCTGCTCGGCCCATCCGGGCTGCTCCGTCAGGATCGGGGCTTCATTTTTCGGGTAATAGGAAGTCGCCACGCTTTTCCCGGTCTGGGCATCCACGATGGAGGCCTTGACCGACGAACTTCCGACATCGTATCCAAGCAAGTACATGGGGATAATCAGTTATTTCGATTTAACTTTTGCAAATGTATGTTATTTCCGCGCGAAAATCAATATTATCCGGACGAAATGCGTTACGATTCATGCTCCACGACGATTCCTTTCAGCACCGTCACGTCCCGCATGCCGGAAATGTCCTCGCCCCGCTCTTTCGTCTCGATGATCTTCAGCAGGTATTCGCCGGCCTGGCGGGTGATGGCTTCCAGCGGCTGGACGACGAAGGGGATCGGCGGGTCGAAGATCTCATAGACGTTGGAGTAGTCGAATCCGACCATCTTGACGTCCTGCTGGATGCGGACCTTGTGCCGGAGCAGGGCCTTGATGACCGCGACCGAGAGCACGTTCGAGGCGAGGATCAGGCCGTCGGTCCCACGGGCCACCACCTGCTGCGCCACGTTTTCCGCTTCCTCGTTGACCCGGTCGAACGGCAGCCGGTAGATGTGCTGCTCCGCCTGGGGGCCCTGCAGTTCCCGGAAACGTTGTTCGCGGTCCGTCATGGAGGATACCCGCATGCCGTAGGTGACCATTTCGATTTTCCTGCAGCCCTTTTCGGTCAGGATGCGGACGGCCTCCTCGACCATGCCGCGGTTGTCCGTCAGCACGGACGGAACCTGGAAATCAGGATGATGCCGGTCGATGACCACGAGCGGGTACCGCGTCTTGACCAGGTAATCCAGCGTACGTCCGCAGCCCTCGCACGGGACGATGATGAATCCTTCGACATCCTTGTCGATGAAGGAGCGGACGAGTTGTTCGAATTTGGCAGGATCCTCGTCCGTGCTGCCGAACAGGACCGTGTAGCCATGCTGCGCGGCCATGTTCTCCAGTTCGCGGGCGATGATTCCATAGAAGATGTTGGCCATGTCGGACAGGATGGCCCCGATGACATGGGAACGTCCTTTCCGCAGGGCACGCGCGGCCGAGTTCGGCTGGTAGTCCATTTCCGCGGCGACCTTGAGGATCCGTTCACGGGTGATGTCGCTGACCCGGTAGCGTTTCTTGCCGTCGGCTCCGATCGAGTTGTTCATGACAAAGGACACCAGGGATTTCGACACCCCCGCCTTTTCGGCGATGTCCCGGATAGTTACAGTTTTCTTGGCCATGGCTATTACTTTCCTATTGCTTTGATGTTAAGTTCTTTTCCGGCTCTTTTCCCGTTGACGTCCAGCCGGACGGGAATCCAGAGCGTATCGCCGGGCGCGATTCCTTCCGGCATGGTGAAGCGGACGTGCAGGGTGTCCCGCCCCTGCGGATCCAGATGCAGCGGCGTGCGCAGCCTGACGGTGCCGGCAAATGCCGGGTCGACCTGGAGGTCGATGTCCATCGGGGCGTCCGTCCCGTTGGCATACCGGAAGAAAATGTCTCCCGTTTCTCCGGCCGCATGCCGGCCGTAATGCAGCACTTCGTGGCTGAGGTGCAGCCCGGCTCCGAAGTCATACGGATGGTCTTCCTCGACCGGGTGATGCATCCCTATGACTTCACCTTTGAATATCAGGCTTTTGACGGTTTTCCCGTCGTTGTAATTGACCAGGATTTCCTCCATGAAGCGGCCGGGCCGGTAGGCCGGGTCATAGGTGACGGTCAGGCGCTGGTCCGCACCCGGGGCGACCGGCGTGCGGTCCAGTTCCACTTTCGTGCAGCCGCAGTGCGTATAGTATTGTAACGGGTACAGGGTATCCGCCATCTCGTTCCGGACGACGAGCCGGAACGTGACAGGACCGTCGGCTTCCCGGATGACGCCCAGGTCCGCCTCCAGGTTGTCGGCACTCCGGATTTCCCGGATCCCTCCTCCTCCGCATGCCGCCAGCAGCGGCAGGAGGATCCATACCCATGCTTTTCTCATAATCCGCTTACTGTATCATTGTATAAGGCAAAGCCGTTAAGGACAGGACAAGCCCGGGCTTCCTTGATCCGGATCCGGACCGCATCCGTCGTGACGGAGGGACCCAGCAGGATCCGTTTGTGGCCGATGGTCGTCATGTCCCCCGTACCCCAGTCCGTCCATTGTCCGTTCCGGCGGACCTGGATCCCGAACCGTTCGACCCGCTGGCCCAGCGGGATGTATTCCTGCAACT
>JBGUXJ010000206.1:0-2286 GCA_045222055.1 Candidatus Cryptobacteroides sp.
CGAGAAATATACCTATGCGGAACTCTTCGGCAAGAAGTACGCGCTCCCGCTTCCCGAGAAGGCCTTCGACTACGAGATCACTTACAATCCGGACAATGACAAGGAGTTGCTGAAAGACGGCAAGGATGAAGCCGGCTATGCCACCGTCAAGATGAACGAGGCGAAGAGCGCCTCCCAACTCAAGGAGGCCTGCGGCCACACCGCTGCCGGCGCCTACTCCTTCTACACCGGTATGGGCGACCAGACCCTCAATGCCAAGTTTACGGTGACCGTAACCAAGCCGACCGCAACGTTCATGGTCGTCACCGATGATTTCGTGTGGACGTATGCCGAGGATGCCGATACGGACCATGCCCTCTTCAACGGCGAAACGGCCAAATATGCCCGCACGAAAGTGGCCACTTCCTTCGCGGCGGACAGCCCGAACCTGCCGGGTGATGAGAAGTTCGGCCTGAAACTGAGTGACCTCAGCCACGCCGTTCCGACCGAATGGACCGTCTATGACAAGGAAGGCGAAGAAGTCGACGGTATCGACATCTACCCGATCATCGAGAACGAAAAGTTGTATGCGAATGTCTCCGGTTTCGCCTGGGACCAGACCTATACGGTCAAGGCGACCTATGAGATGACGGATATCCGGGTCAAGGTCGAATTCGTCTTCAGCACGGTTGACCGTAAGCGTGAGCCTGTCACGGTGACCGTGACGCCGGACTGCACCTTCATCATCAACGATCCCGAAACGGGCTACGACGCCCAGACGGGTACCTACTATGCCCAGTCCGCTCCGCTGGCCGCATCCATCAAGGCTGCCTTCGAGGCCGCCGGTGTGACCAAGGCTGCTGACTTCTCCGATGCGGATGCCTTTGCCACCGCCGAACTCATCGATAAGCTCAAGGCTGCCGCGGCGCCGGGAGACAAGGCCTATCTGAATGTTGCCCAAAATGTCTTCCTGGAGACCAAGGTGAACGGCAAGGCCCTTTCGGCCAAGCAGTTGCTTGAAATCGCGGCCCTCGACCGTCCGCTCCAGCGGAATGTCACGACGTACATCGGCCAGGAAGTCCGGCTCGTCTGGAAGGTCGGTTACGAAGTCCCGGCATACAACTTCAAGCATGTCGAAGAATTCGTCGGCAAGGACAGTGTCTTCTTTACCCAGATCCAGCCGAAATACTGGGCGGATGACAACACGGTTGACGGCGGTCGTTCCAAACTGTACAAGTACGACGTCGAAAGCGTTGACTTCCTGAAGCGCGCCTGGAATGTCGTCGATGCGGAGGACAAGATCGTGGAAGACCTGGCTGCAGCCCGCCTGACTGTCAAGTTCGGCTATTCTGACGAGACCCTGGCCGCCAAGGCGCTCCCGAACCCGACCGATGCCAGAACGACCTATGCCGACCTCTGGAATGCCGACAATACGCTCTATTACATGACGAACCTGCCGGCCATCGGTATCCGTGCCGATCTCAGCATCACGTCCGGTATCGGTGACGGTGCGGCAACCTTCCCGATCAAGACCCGCTTTGACGGTGTCGGTACTCCGGAAAACTACAGCACCTATGAGGTCCGCCGTTACACGCCTTTCGTGTACAATACGCCTGCGAACATAACGGTGAAGGTCGTGGACCAGAAGGTCTATACCCAGAACCTCCTCTCCGGTATCAAGATCCAGGATGTCCGTCCGGGCGTCACGACGAATTACACGGTCATGGAGAACGGTGAGTGGACCATCGGCAACACGGCCACCGGCAGCACGAACAACGGTTTCGCCGCCAACCGCTCCGCCGCGGATGCCTATGACATCCAGCAGACCCTGGTCGCCGAGCCGGAGAGCCTCAGCCCTGCCGTGAAGGACCTCTTCACGATTGAAGGCAACACGCTGAAGTTCAACTATACCGGTGAGGTGAAACTCCAGAAGCCGGTCGCTTATGATGTAACTGTAACTGTCAAGACCAAGTGGCAGGAAGACATCACCTTCAACTATCAGGTGATCTTCACGCCGGGCAACTAGACGGTAAGACGCAAAGGCCCGCCGGCCGTTCTGGCCAACGGACCTTTATAGGGTACCTTTCATAAAACCCTCTCAATCATTAATTAATCTCTTGCTTGGGATGCCTGCCTCGGGAGAGGCGGGCATCTTTTTTCGTTCGAAAAAAAGATGCCCAATCTCAACCCCCCACCGCTTCGCGGAGCCCCCTTTCAGGGGGCATTCGGCCTCCGGCCGCTCGCCTTCGGCTCCTTGTCCCTTTTGGGAACGCTTGTCGGTTTATTTTATTCTCCCTTCAGCAGAAC
>JBGUXJ010000207.1:0-3711 GCA_045222055.1 Candidatus Cryptobacteroides sp.
CCGATCGAGCACCGCCTCGAGCCGGTCCTGAGCGTCGGCGGCGTCCTGTACATCAACGACTCGAAAGCCACCAACGTCGACGCGGCCTGGTACGCGCTGGAATGCCAGAAGCGGCCGGTCGTCTGGATCGTCGGCGGCGGCGACAAGGGCAACGACTACAGCGTCCTGTTCGACCTGGTCCGCGAGAAAGTCAAGGCCATCGTCTGCATGGGCCTCGACAACCGCAAGTTCCACGAGAGCTTCGAGTCCATCGTGGGCGCCGACAAGATGGTCGACACGAAATCCGCGGAAGAAGCCGTCAAGGCCGCCAGCAAGTTCGCCACGGACGGAGACGTCGTGCTGCTCAGCCCCTGCTGCACCAGTTTCGACCTCTTCTCCTGCTACGAGGAACGGGGCGACAAATTCAAGGAGGCAGTCCGTAACCTGTAAACGACCATGGCCAAAAAAGGATTCATACAAAGGACGATCGACGGCATCCAGGGAGACAAGATCATCTGGATGATCGTACTCATGCTCGTCATGATCTCGATCCTCGCCATCTCGTCCTCCACCCCGCTGCTGGCCCTGCAGACCGGCAGCACCCGATCCGCAATCATCAACGAGCAGATCGTGGTCGCCGTCCTGGGCCTGGGTATCATCCTTTTCTGCTATTTCTGCTTCAAGCGCATCGGTTTCCTGCGGGCCATCTCCCAGTTCGGGTTCCTGCTGTCCCTCGGGATGCTCCTGTGTCTGGCCATCCATGTCAATACGCCCGTCCTGCGGGCCGTCAACATCAACGGAGCGACCCGTGCGCTGAGCATCATGGGCTTCCAACTGCACGTGTTCGAGTTCGTCAAGGTCCTTATGGTCATGTACCTCGCCTGGGCCTGCCAGGCGTACAAGGAGAAAGACGGTTTCATGATTGCAACCAAACTAGCTGAGAATCCCCGGTTCGCTTTCCTGAAAAACAAAAACTGGCAGGTCATGCTCTACATCTTCCTGCCGGTCTATCTGGTCTGCGGCCTGATCCTGATGGGCAGTGTGTCGAGCACGCTGTTCATTGGCATGATCATGTTCGTGACCGTTTTCATCGGAGGCGTGAAACTGAAAGACTGCAAGCTCTCCGCCATAGCAGGCGTCGTCGGCGTCATTCTGGTAGCCCTCATCCTTGCAGCGACCGGGAGTGAAGTGTTCGAACGGATTCCGACAGCCGTCAGCCGTATCGCCATGGCCTCCGAAGACCCGGAAGAACAGTTGTTGAAACTCCAGCGCGGTACACCGGAATTCCAGGACGCCCTCGACAAGGTCAAGCAGCCGATCAGCGCCAAGGTCGCCGTCAGCGAAGGCGGTCTCATCGGCAAAGGACCGGGGCGCAGCACGCAGCGCTATGTCGTACCGGTCATGTTTGAAGACTATATGTTCAGTTTCATCATCGAAGAATACGGAATCCTGGGGGCCCTGCTGGTCATCATCCTGTACGGCAGCCTGCTGGCCCGGGGCTCGATCCTGGCCAAGAACTGCAAGAGCCAGTTCGCCAAGGTCGCCATCGCCGGCCTGGTCATCATGATCTCCGGCCAGGCGCTGATGCACATGGTCATCAACGTCGACCTCGGCCCGCTGACCGGCCAGACGCTCCCGATGATCAGCCACGGCAATTCCTCGTTCCTCGCCTTCAGCCTGGCATTCGGACTGATCCTGAGCATCAGCAAGATGGTCAAGAAAAAGATGGACAAGGAAACCGCCCAGGCCGCCCCGATCCTCTCCGACGAGGTACGGGACCGGCTGGACGAACTGGAACAACTCGACAATATCGCCTGAAATATGGAATACAAGAAATTACGGATCATCATCAGCGGCGGCGGCACGGGAGGCCATATCTTCCCGGCTATCTCGATCGCGAACAAGCTCAAGGAACTCAATTCCGAGAGTGAGATCCTGTTCGTCGGAGCGGAAGGCAAGATGGAGATGGAAAAGGTCCCGGCGGCGGGCTACAAGATCGTCGGCCTGCCCATCGTGGGTCTCCAGCGCCAGCTCAACCTGAAAAATATCCTGAACGACATCCAGGTTCCGTTCAAGGTGCTTTCCTCCGTGCGGAAAGCCGGGAAAATCATCGACGGATTCAAGCCGGACATCGCCATCGGCGTGGGCGGCTATGCCAGCGCTCCCCTGCTCTGGGCAGCCCAGCGCCGCGGCATCCCCTGCCTGATCCAGGAGCAGAACGGCTTCGCCGGCCTTACCAACAAGATCCTCGGCAAGAAAGCCGGCTGCATCTGCGTCGCTTACGAAGGGATGGAACGCTTCTTCCCCGCCGACAAGATCGTGCTGAGCGGCAATCCGATCCGCAGCGACATCGTTCCGGCCGACACGGCCATGGTCATGCAAGGCATTGACTTCTACGCCCTCGACGCCACCAAGGATCACATTTTCATCGTCGGCGGCAGCCTCGGCAGCGGCACGCTCAACAAGGCGATGAAAAAATGGATCAGCGACGGCTGTCCCGGCGGAGAAGGAGTCGAGATCATCTGGCAATGCGGCAGATACTACAAGGCCGGCATCGATGCCTTCATGGCAGAACAGAAGGCGGCGGGCAAGGACCTGTCGGCCATCCGCTACACGGATTTCATCGGACGGATGGACCTGGCCTATGCCGTAGCCGACGTGGTGATCTCCCGCTCCGGCGCCAGCACCGTATCTGAACTCTGCGCCGCCCACAAGGCCGCCGTCTTCGTCCCGTCTCCGAACGTGGCCGAAGACCACCAGACGCACAATGCCATGGCCCTGGTCCGCAAGGACGCCGCCCTCATCGTGAAAGATGCGGATGCGGTCGAGAAACTCATGCCCACCGCCCTGGCGCTCGTCCACGACGAGCAGAAGATCCTTTCGCTGGAGAAGAACATCGCGGAACTCGCCCTGCGGGACGCCGCCCAAACCATAGCCGACGAGGCATACAAACTGGTCCGGTAACATGAAGTACAAGAAAATCTATTTCATCGGGATCGGCGGGATCGGCATGAGTGCCATTGCCCGTTACTGGAAGCGCAAGGGGTTGGCTGTCAGCGGTTATGACAAGACCCCGTCTCCCCTGACCGAGCAACTTCGCTCGGAAGGGATCGCTGTCCACTACACCGACGATACCGATTACATACCCAAGGACGTGGAAGGGACCCTGGTCGTCTGGACGCCGGCCGTTCCGGAGACGCTGGGCGAGATGGTCTATGTCCGCGAACACGGATACAAACTGCTGAAACGCTCCCGCGTGCTGGGTGAAATCGCCCGCGAACAGCGCTGCCTCGCCGTCGCCGGAACCCATGGCAAGACCACGACCAGCACCCTGGCCGCCCATATTTTCACCGAAAGCGGCGAAGGATGCTCGGCCTTCCTCGGCGGCATCTCCAAGAACTACGGGACCAACCTGCTGGTCTCCGACAATCCGGTCGTCGTGGCGGAAGCCGACGAATTCGACCGTTCTTTCCTGCAGCTCTTCCCGGAGATCGCGGTCATCACCGCCATGGATGCGGATCACCTCGATATCTACCACGACCTTCCGACCTATCAGCAGGCCTTCCGGGATTTTGCCGCACAGGTCAGCTGGCGGCTGATCATAAAACGCGGCCTGCCCATTTCGGAAAAAGACACCAAGGCGAAGATCCTGACCTACGCCTATGACGATCCCCAGGCGGATTTCCATGCCCGGAACCCGCATCCGGACGAGACCGGCAACTTCGTGTTCGA
>JBGUXJ010000208.1:0-3542 GCA_045222055.1 Candidatus Cryptobacteroides sp.
GGGAATCCCGTCCCGCCAAGCGTATTGAGACCGCCAGCGTGCTGGCCTGCATCTCCATGGAAACCGTCCAGAACGAGATGCACGGCGGCCAGGCCATCCCGGCATTCGACTTTTATCTCGCCCCGTTCGTCCGCAAGACCTTCGAGGAAGAGGTGGAACAGGTCAGCGCCATGTGCAACGCCGACTACAGCGAACTCAAGACCCGCAAGTTCGACGACTACCTCAAGCGTGACCTCATCGGCCTGCAGGGTCCCGAACGCGCCCTCCAGCACGCCATCAACCAGACCGTCAGCCGTGTCCACCAGGCCATGGAGGCGTTCGTCCACAACATGAACACCATCCACAGCCGCGGCGGCAACCAGGTCGTCTTCTCTTCGATCAACTACGGTACCGACACGTCCGCCGAAGGCCGCTGCATCATCCGCGAGATCCTCAACACGACCTACGAAGGCGTCGGCAACGGCTCCACCGCCATCTTCCCGATCCAGATCTGGAAGAAGAAACGCGGCGTCAGCTACCTCCCCGGCGACCCGAACTACGACCTTTACAAGTTCGCCTGCCGCGTGAGCGCCCGCCGTTTCTTCCCGAACTTCCTCAACCTCGACGCCACCTACAACCAGGATGACGCCTGGAAGGCCGACGATCCGAAACGCTACATCCATGAGGTCGCGACCATGGGCTGCCGTACCCGCGTGTATGGCAACCGCTTCGGGCCGAAGACCTCCATCGGCCGCGGCAACCTGAGCTTCACCACCATCAACATCGTCAAGCTCGCCATCGAGTGCATGCAGATCGAAGACAAGGACGAACGCATCGCCGCCTTCTTCAAGCGCCTCGACTGGGCCCTCGACATCTCCGCCAAGCAGCTCAACGAGCGCTTCGACTTCCAGAAGACCGCGCTGAAGAAGCAGTTCCCGCTGCTCATGAACGGCCTCTGGCTGGGCAGCGACAAACTCGAGGACGACGACCCGATCGAACCCGTCATGAACCAGGGAACCCTGTCCATCGGCTTCATCGGACTGGCGGAATGCCTTATCGCCCTGATCGGCAAGCACCATGGCGAAAGCGAAGAGGCCCAGGCCCTCGGTCTGCGGATCATCTCCCACATGTCCGAGAAGATCAACGGTTTCGCCGAGACTTTCCAGCACAACTTCACCTTCCTCGCCACCCCGGCGGAAGGCCTGTCCGGCAAGTTCACCAAGCGTGACCGCAAGACCTTCGGCGTCCTGCCCGGCATCACCGACAAGGACTACTACACCAACTCCAGCCATATTCCGGTCTACTTCCACTGCACCCCGGAGCACAAGGCGAAGATCGAAGGCCCGTACCACAAGTATGAGAACGCCGGCCACATCTTCTACGTCGAGATCGACGGCGACGCCACCCACAACCCGGAGGCCATCATGAAGATCGTCGACCTGATGGACAAGTACGACATCGGCTACGGCAGCGTCAACCACAACCGTAACCGCTGCCTGGACTGCGGTTTCGAGAACGCGGAAGAAGGCCTGACCGAATGCCCGCACTGCCACAGCAAGCACATCGACACCCTGCAGCGCATCACGGGTTACCTCGTGGGTACGACCAACCGCTGGAACTCCGGCAAACTGGCCGAACTCCACGACCGCGTGGTCCACAAGTAGCATGAAGATCAGAATCCTGAATATCCTGGAACAGACAATGGCCGACGGACCCGGTTTCCGTACGGCCATTTACTGTGCCGGCTGCGCCCATCATTGCAAGGGCTGCCATAACCCGCAGTCCTGGGACTTCCAGGGCGGCCATGAAGTCACGGTCGACGAACTGATGGAGGTCATCAAGGCCGACAGCATGAGCGACGTGACCTTCTCCGGCGGCGATCCCTTCTACCAGGTCGACGGTTTCACGGAACTCGCCCGCAGGATCAAGGCCGAGACGGACAAGACCATCTGGTGCTGGACCGGATTCACCCTCGAAGAGATCCAGGCCGACCCGCACATGGCCCAGATGCTTCCCTATCTGGATGTCCTGGTCGACGGCCCGTTCATCCTGGAACAACGGGACACCTCCCTGCTCTTCCGCGGCAGTCCCAACCAGCGGATCATCTGGCTGAAGGGCAAGCCGGACGACACGATCCCCGGAACGGTGCCGCTGGTACCGTTGAAATAAAAAGAACTCCCGGTCAGGCGGCCGGGAGTTTCTGTTTATCGGAGACTGTCGTTGTCTGACAGCAGGCCGTCCACGACCGAGGCCGTGAATCCGGCGGCCTCCATGGCGTTGAGACCGCGGATCGTGATGCCGCCCGGGGTCGTGACCCGGTCGATTTCCTGTTCGGGATGCGTTCCATGGGCCGTCACCAGGTCGGCGGCACCTTTCATGGTCTGCAGGACCGCCTCCAGCGATTCCCGCGGATAGAGGCCCAGCTGGACACCGCCTTCCATCGCCGCTCGGGCATACCGGAGGGCGAACGCCGTCCCGCAGGAAGCCACCATCATCCCGGCATGAAGTTGCCGCTCATCGACCACCAGCGTCTTTCCGACCTTGTTGAACAGAGGAAGCACCTGCAGTTCCGCGGCCGGATCGCCGAGGATCTCCGTCATGAAGGTCATGCTCTCCCCGATCTCGATGGCCAGGTTCGGAATCACGGTATAAGCCGCCAGGACTCCGGCGCCATCCAGCCATTCCTCGATCTGGGCCGAGGGGATGCCCGCGGCCATGGACAGGAGGATCTTGCCGGAAAGGACCGGACGGAGTTGCGTCAGGATCTCTTCCACCAGCCAGGGCTTGACGCCGAGGATGATGATGTCCGCATCCGTCGCCGCCTCGACGTTGTCCAGTGTCGTGGCGATGCCCCGGACTGCGAATTTCCCGAGGGTGGTGGCATGCGCCGCCGTGACGACCAGTTCCGCTTCCGGAACGAACTTGGCGAATCCCAATGCAGTGGCGCCGCCCATGTTACCGGCACCGATGATGGCAATTTTCATATTCTCTTATTTAAAAATCTTGCGGGCGAAAGACGTCAGGTTCCGGCGCCAGACCCTCCATTCGTGTGCACCCGGGAAACTCTCCCACGTGACATTGTATCCGATTTCACGGAGCCGCGCGGCAATCTCACGGCCGCCCTCGAAATGGGTGTCGTCCTGCTCGCCGCTGGAGATGTACAGGACCTTGAACCGGTTGTACTTCTCGGGGTGTAGCAGGATGCCCGGCATCTCCTTCTCCATGTCGAACTGGTCAGCGTTGCCCAGCAGGCCGGAGGCGAAGATACCGACATAGCCGAACTTGTCCACGTTGCGGAAGCCGATGTAGAAGGTCTGGCCGCCACCCATGGACAGGCCGGCGATGGCACGGCCCTCCCGGTCCTGGATCACGTTGTAATGCGAATCGATGTAGGGCACGATGTCCGCCGCCATGGAAGCATAATTGTCATATCTGCCGCTGCCGCGGGAAGGAGCGACCTTGGCTTCCGGGATCATCAGGGTCCGGGCCGCATGCTGGGTCGGATTGCCGTTCGCCATGACCACCAGCATCGGCACGGCCTCGCCGCGGGCGATCAGGTTGTC
>JBGUXJ010000209.1:0-2038 GCA_045222055.1 Candidatus Cryptobacteroides sp.
GGAGAAAGCCACTCCTATACAGACTGTACGACGGAAACCGTGTTCGAGGGTACGATAAAGGGCATCTCGAAGCGGGGTTTGCTGCGCGTCGAAATGCCCGATGGTAATATTCGCGAATTCGCCTTTAAGGAAATCAGTTACATTATCTGATTTGATGCGTTGCTTCGGATCTGGCGGATGGCATCGGCCGGGTCCTTCGCCTTGAAGACGGAACTGCCTGCCACCAGGATATCGGCCCCTGCGGCGGCCAGGCGGCCGGCATTTCCGACGCCGACTCCGCCGTCCACTTCAATCCGGACCGACAGTCCCCTACGCTCGATTTCTTTCCGGACGGCGGCAATCCGCTGATATGTCGCTTCAATGAAAGCCTGTCCGCCGAAGCCGGCAAAGACGCTCATGATCAGGACGAAGTCCGCTTCTTTCAGGAAGGGGAAAAGTTTCTCGACCGGGACGTCCGGGTCGATGGCAAGACCTGCCTGGATGCCCCGTGCACGAATGCTTCGGAGGATGCAGGCGGGATCATTCCCGTCATCTTCCGCCGCTTCCAGATGGAAACTGATCATCGCGGCGCCGGTGTCCGCAAACCGCGGGATGTATTTCTCCGGATGCACGATCATCAGATGCACGTCCATCGGACGGGTGGCGATGCGGGCGATGGCTTCCACGACCGGAAAACCATAGGACAGGTTGGGAACGAACGTCCCGTCCATGATGTCCAGATGGAAGATGTCTCCTTCCGCATTGACCAGTTCCACGTCTTTCTGCAGATGCAGGAAATCTGCCGAAAGCATGGAGGGTGCAACCAAGGTATCCATGTTATTCAAAATGAGTTACCACATCGACGAGGTGACGGACGAATTTCTCGTTGGAGGCCAGGTCCAGTTTTTCACCCGGAGCGTGCACGCCGCGGAGCGTCGGGCCGAAGGAAATCATGTCCAGGCCCGGGAATTTCTCGAGGAACAGGCCGCACTCAAGACCGGCATGGATCGCCTTAACCTCGGGATCGACGCCGAAGAGACGCTTATAGCTGTCCACGCTGACCTGGAGGATGTGGGATTGCATGTTCGGTTTCCAGCCCGGGTACGGATCGGAACGACGCACTTCGGCACCCGCGAGGCGGAAACAGGCCTCGATCTTGTCCGCAATGAACACCTTGGCCGATTCCACGCTGCTTCGCTGGCTTGTCAGGACCTCGATCTTGCCCGGCTCCACCATCCGGACGGAAGCCAGGTTGCTGGAAGTCTCGACCAGTCCATGGATATCCTGGCTCATGGCGAGCACGCCGTGATGTACGGCCAGCAGCGCGCAGATCAGTTTCCGCGCACTGGCTTCATCCAGCGCTTTCTCATTGGTGAAGAAACGCTTGGCTTCGACGGAGACGCCCGGGTCGCTGACGGCGAATTCGGCGGCCATCGCCTTGCCGAACTGCTGGAAGCGCTCGACGAAGGCATCGAGTGCAACGGCCGGTACCGCGACGGCGGCCTCCGCTTCCCTGGCGATGGCATTGTGCTTGCCGCCGCCCTTGAACAGCAACAGCTGGTACTGGCCGCGCTCATGATAGAGGAAACGCGCCATCTGCTGCACCGCATTGCATCTCTCCTTGTTGATGTCATCACCGCTGTGGCCGCCCATCGCACCGAAAATATGCAGACGGACAAGCTGGGAACCGGGCTTGACCGGTTCGCGGTCATACGTGAACGTAGCCATGGTATTGACACCGCCGGCGCATCCGACGAAAAGCTGTCCTTCATCCTCGGAATCGAGGTTGATCAGGGTCTTGCCCGTGAAGAAGCCCGGCTCGAGCGCCATGGCTCCGTCCATTCCGGTCTCTTCGGAAATGGTGAACAGGCATTCCAGTTTTCCGGTGGGAAGGTCGCTCTCCAACAGGGCGAGGCACGCGGCGACGCCGATGCCGTCGTCGGCTCCGAGCGTGGTGTCCTTGGCGATCATCCACCCGTCTTCGATGACATACGGGATCGGATCCTTGGCGAAATCATGGGAGCAGCCCGCGTTTTTCTCGCAGACCATGTCCTGATGG
>JBGUXJ010000210.1:0-9165 GCA_045222055.1 Candidatus Cryptobacteroides sp.
TTTCTGGGCGGAAGTCTTCAAACCCTCCCGGGAACGGGTCGTGTTGCTGGCGATAATGCCGTCCACGCCGTTACGGAGCGCATAATCGACGATTTCATCGACCTGCGCCGGACCGATATCCGGAGAAATCTTGATCAAGATGGGGCGATACTGGTCCATATTCATCCGTTTATCCAGTACAACGTCCATGATATCAGACAGATAGGAAATATCCTGCAGACTGGTGAGCCCTTCCACGTTGGGACAGGAGACGTTGATGACAAAGAAATCGACGAACTCGTACAGCATCGAAAAGGCGTAGTCGTAGTCACGGGCAATCTGGTCCGGATCATCAGACGTGGTGTTCTTGGCGATATTGGCGGCAAGCAGGACCCTGGGGCGTTTGTCTTTGAGGTGTCGGATGGCATTGAGGATACCTTTGTTGTTGATACCCATGCGGTTGATCATCGCCTGATCCTTCGGCAGGCGGAAGATCCGCGGACGCGGATTCCCTTCCTGGAACTTCGGGGTGAGGGAACCGATTTCGACGAATCCGAAGCCATAATCCGCAATTTCGTTATAGCACTCGGCGTTCTTGTCAAAGCCTCCGGCCAGTCCGACAGGGTTGGGGAAATGAATGCCGAACACATCTCGTTCCAAAGCCGGATAGTTCCGCTTGAAGAACAGGCGCACCAAGGGACGGATGAGGGCATAGAACCGGGACCGGCTGATATACCGGACAAGCATCTTGTGGATGGACTCCGGATTGAAACGGAACAGAACGGGCCGGATGAGTTGCTTGTACATGTCTAGAGGTTTATCGCAGGACAAAGGTACAAAAACTCTCAGACTTATGACAGTTCCTGAAAAGTATTATCATCGTAGAAGACGATAATTTTAGATATTTTTCGCTGATTATCAGTGTTTTCCGGGAGGTTGGTGAAGGGGGGATTCGTCGTTGGGAGCGCCGGATCCGGCATCCGGTCGTCCACCGGTGCGGCCACAGGTTCCTCTCGCGGAGATATGGAGAACAGATCCGGCTCCGTCTCCGGCACGTCAACCGGTGATGCAGGAGCAGGGGAAACCATGGGATCCTTGTACATCTTTCCCTTGCCCACAAGGAGCCATTCCATATTCAGCCGAGGATACCGCAGCATCATTCCGGAGATGAAATCGAAACTGGGCTTGTTCCTGCCGGCAATGATATGGGATACGCTTGCCCGTGCAACACCGATGGTGTCCGCAAATTCAGCCTGGCTGATGTTTTCTGCTGCCAGGAATTGTTCCAGCCTTGTGTTCATATTCTTGATCGTTTGTTTTACAAATGTAATGAAATCTTACATACGAAACAAATGTAACAGACAGGGGGCTTTGGACGGATACGGCAGGGGAGGGAAGTCTGCAACGTCATAATAGTTTGATTAAATATTAAGATGAAAATATATAACACACTGAGTATTCGTTAATTATATTCATATTATCATTTTAAGTCTCCAGCTGTTTTATAGAGATATCCTCATGTTACAAAATTTAGTGAGATAAACCGTTTAAGTAACTTTTGATAAACTAACTGATTTACTGAATATTATACGTTTTAGTATATCTTTATAATTTTTACTTATTTTACAGTTGTATATTTTGCAAGGTGTAAATTTACAAAAGTTGTAAACAAAAGTAAATTCTACAAGGGGCAACACAATTGAACAGATGTGAACGGCGAATCATCGACAGATTGCAAGAATCACATATTTACAGAAATTTCGGATTGTCTGCCAGAATATGTAATTTTGCAGCATGATACCAGACCTAAGGATAGAAGACTATAACTACCCGCTTCCGGACGAAAGGATTGCAAAATATCCCCTGCCGGAACGTGATGCCTCGAAACTGTTGATATATCGCGCAGGAAAGGTTACTGAGCGCATTTTCTGGAATCTCCCGGAGGAATTGCCTGCAGGCAGCCTGATGGTGTTCAATGATACCAAAGTCGTTCCTGCCCGTCTCCATTTCCAACGTCCGACGGGAGCCCACATCGAGATATTCTGTCTCCAACCGGAGGCGCCGAATGAATACAACCTGTCCTTTGCAACCACGGAACGCTGCGAATGGAAATGTGTCATTGGAAACGCAAAACGTTGGAAATCAGACATACTTACACTCTATAATCCCGAAAACCGCCCAGATGTGGCCGCTATGGGCCTGCAAGCCCGGCTCATTTCCCGGGAAGGACAGACGGGTAGGGTGGAGTTTTGCTGGAAGGATGGATCCCCTTTCTCACGTGTCCTGGAGATCTGCGGCTCGGTCCCGATCCCTCCTTATCTCAATCGGGATACCGAAGCAATTGACCTGGAGCGCTACCAGACCCTGTATGCCCGCTTCCGCGGTTCCGTCGCCGCTCCGACTGCCGGCCTGCATTTTACGGATGACGTCCTGACCCGGATCCGGCAGAAAGGGATCGACACGGAAACGGTCTGCCTGCATGTCGGTGCCGGCACGTTCCTGCCGGTCAAGTCTTCGGATGTTTCCGAGCACCCGATGCACCGGGAACCGTTCGTCGTCAAGAAAGCGTTCCTGGAACGTCTTCTCTCCATGAAAGGGAAGGTCATCGCGGTCGGTACGACGTCTGTCCGCACCTTGGAATCCCTGTATTATGTCGGAATCAGCATCCTGGAGACCGGATCCCCGAAAGATGTGGACCAGTGGGCTCCCTATACCCGTGATTATACGGCGACGACGGGAGAGGCGCTGCATGCCATCCTGGACTTCCTGGACAGGCAGGGCCTGGACGAACTGAAGGTCGGGACCCGTATCATCATCGTCCCCGGTTTCCGGTTCCGGATCGTCGATCTGCTGATTACCAACTTCCACCAGCCGGAGAGTACGCTGATTCTTCTGGTCTCCGCCTTTGTGGGAGGAGACTGGAAAACCATCTACCGGTATGCCCTGATGCATGGTTTCCGCTTCCTGAGTTATGGGGACAGTTCCCTTTTGGAGCGGGTAGCGTCGGACTAGTATTGTAGCATTGACGTATTTTTATTAAATTTGTACATTATTCGTGTACACCATGAGCGACCTTACCAACGAGTTTGACAGCATCAGCCCGTATACCGATGAAGAAGCCGTCAAGGCGTTCTCTGTCCTGGCCGAGCACCCCAGCGTTGCCGTCATCTCGAAAACCCTTTTCCCCGATCAGCCGGAAACCCTGCTGCATGATACCCTGAAGAGTATCAAAAGCATCGACGAGTTCCAGAAACTGATCATGAACAAAGCCGTGGAGTGGGTGCTGGAAAACACCGCCCACAATTTCTCTTACGACGGGATCGAGAATCTCAAACAATTGGGAGACAAGAAGTTCCTCTGTCTTTCCAACCATCGGGACATCATCCTGGACCCGGCAATCACACAACTGGTCCTGTACCGCAACGGGATTCCGCTGACCGAAATCGCCGTCGGAGACAACCTCCTCAGCAACAAGTACGTCGAATACCTGATCCGTTCCAACCGGATGATCAAGGTCATCCGGGGTATCAATGCACGTGCATTATACCTTTCGTCCCAAGTCCTGTCCAAGTACATCCGTACCTGCATCACGACCGGCAAGAACTCGATCTGGCTGGCACAGCGGGAAGGACGTGCCAAGAACGGCGTGGACATCACGGAGCAAGGCTTGCTCAAGATGCTGGACATGAGCGGACCGGACGATTTCACTTCCAACTTCGAGGCCCTGAACATCGTTCCGCTCAGCATTTCCTATGAATACGAGCCCTGCGATATCATGAAGGCACGGGAAACCTTGATTTCCCGCACCGAAAAATATGTGAAGGGGTCACGCGAGGACCTGGTCAGCATTATCACCGGTATCCGCCAGCAGAAGGGGAACATCCACCTGAACATCGGCGCTCCGCTGACCCATGAGGAAATCTATGAGGCGTCCTTCTGCAACAAGAACGACCGCTACCAGATGATCCGGCACGCGGTCGACCTGCGTGTCATCGAGGGCTATCAGTTGTGGAAGACCAATTACATGGGATATGACCTGGCCAACCACGGCTGCAAGTATGCGGAGAAGTATACCCTCGAGGAACTCGGGCAGTTTACGGAGTATATCGAGCATCAGCTCGACCTGGCAGAACCGACGCTGAACCGGGATGACCTGCGGGACATCCTGCTGTGGATCTACGGCAATCCCGTCCTCTCCAAGGAACAGCTGGCCGAGGAGCGGGCAGCCCGGGCAGCGACGCTAGAATAATCTGTCGACGGCCATAATGATCTCTTCCGCAGGAAGATCCGGACTGAGAACCAGATCCGGTTCCTTCAGGAAGAAACCTTTCCGTGTGGCATTGAGCATGCCGCCACCCGTGATGTTGAGCATCACGGTTTCTTCTTTTCCGACAGTCCCTTCTTCCAGCGCTTTCGCCAGGGAAGCGACAGCCGCTGCGGCCGCAGGTAAAATATCGACGCCTTCCAACTGGAAGAACTGAAGCATCCAGTAGACGATTTCGTCATTGGTGACCTTGAACATGTCGCCGCCGGACTCCTTCAAGGTATCGTACAGGCCTCCCGCCAGACTGTACGGCGGTTTCCGGTTGGACAGGACCTTCGCCAGGATCACTTCCGCACTGCGGCGGGATTCCTCCGCCGTCAGGGGCAGCAGGGCACGCGAGCCGGCCTTCCAGGAGTCATACATGATCGTGAACGGAGCGTTCTGGCAGGCGTAAATCCGCATGTTGTTCTTTCCATAACGGCCGTCTTCGGCCAGACGCTGGGCGTTCTCCCAGGCGGCGATGGCTCCCGTACCGCTGCCGACAGCCTGGAAATAGGCGTCGGGGATGCGTCCGATGACTTCGGCGGCGGAAAGGACTGTCGTTCCCATACCGTCCCGGCGGGCCACGTTCTTGGCACCGCCTTCGGCCAGATACAACGGATTTTCGCAGAGTTTCTCACCCAGGGCGATGGCATCGTAATAATCGGTGCCTTTGGGAGTTGCGATGATCTTTACGCAGTTCTTCAGGGGAGAGATGAACCAGAGGTCATGGATGTTGTCCTGCGGGATGCAGATCACGATCGGAATGTTGTTGTCGGAGCAGATGCGGGCGAAGGCACGGGCGGTGTTGCCGGCGGACTGGACGACCAGGACCCGCTTGTTCTTGCGGGGCAGGCGGGCACAGACGGAATAGGCCTCCGTTTCCTTGAAGGAACAGGTCTCCATCTTGGCTCCGATCTTCGGCCAATAACCGGAGAAAGTGATGTATAAGTTGTCCATGCCCAGCATCTTGGCCAACCCTTTGCTCTTGTAGGTGACGGGAGCATGGGAATGCCGCAGCGTACGCTGGATCGGCATCCAGTCGGCATAGCGGTACAGTCCGGTCAACTCCTTACGGGGGTTGAATTGGCGGTGCTCATAAACGGCACGGACCAGGGAAGGGGAGGTCCCTTCCGGATCGGCAAGCGTCCATCCTTCATCGGCGAACATTCTTCCGGTGCCGACGTTCTTGAGCTGGTAGTTGGTGGGTTTGAACATCTTATGAGAATTTTAATTGTTTACAGATTGATGCAGAGCCAGGTGAAATAGGCTGCTTCGCAGAGAAGGAAGACGGCTCCGTCGAAACGGTCCAGCTGGTTCTTCTTGCCCATGAAGGCGCTGGCGACAAGCAACAAGGCGCTGAGCAGCAGCACGCCCATGTCGATGAGACTCATCGATGCGAAGGACAGGGGATGGATAACTGCGGATCCGCCCAGGATCAGCAGGATATTGAATACATTGGATCCCAGGATATTACCCAGGGCCAACTGTCCCTTCTTCTTGGCGGCGGCCACAACGCAGGTCGCCAGTTCGGGCATGGAGGTGCCGCCGGCCAGGATGGTGATGGCGATGAATTTGTCGCTGATTCCCAGCGCATGGGCAATGGCGGTTGCAGAATTGACGAACAACTGGCCGCCGCCGATGAGGCAGGCGAGTCCGCCGAGGATATACAACGCGGCGAGCCACGGTTTCATCTCCTTTTCCAGGACAGATTCATCTTCCTGCTGTTGTTTTCCCGTCTTGAAGGAATAGAACATATAGAGGAAGAAAACCAGCAGCAGGATCAGTCCGTCCGTCCGGCTGAGCATGTTGTCTCCGAATCCGAAGAGCAGGGCAGTGGCGCCGAGGACGATCAGCAGGACCGTAACGCCGAGGTTGAGCGGAATGTCGCGGCGCAGGTTGTTGCGCGTGATGGGCATCGGCAGGATGACGGCGGTCAGGCCGAGGATGAGCAGCGTATTGAAGATATTGGAACCGAATACGTTGCCGACGGAAATGTCCGCATTGCCCTGGATGGCGCCGATGAAACTGACAACCATTTCGGGGGCGGATGTGCCCATGCCGACGATGGTCAGGCCGATGACGAACTCGCTGATGCCGATTCTCCGGGCGACGGAGGACGCTCCGTCTACCAGCCAGTCGGCTCCATAGACGATCAGGCCGAGGCCGATCAGGAACAGTAGGATCTGAATTGCCATGATCAGGATTTCAAGCGCCTCCTGAGCGCGCAGATGTTTTCGACATGCTGGGTATGCGGGAACATGTCGACCGGTTGTACGGCAGTGATTTCATAATCCCGGCAAAGGATGGCGAGATCCCTGGCCTGGGAGGCCGGATTACAGCTGACATACACGATTCTGTCAGGTGCTGCCTGAAGGATTACTTCAGCCACATCCGGGTGGATGCCGGCCCGGGGAGGATCGAGGATGACGACATCCGGGCGTCCATGCTCCCGGACAAAGTCATTCGTGAGGATGTCTTTCATGTCGCCGGCGAAGAAGGAGCAGTTGGAGATGCCGTTCCGCCGGGCATTGTCCTTGGCGTCCTCGATGGCCTCCGGGACATATTCGATTCCGATGACCTTGGCGGCCTTGCGCGAGACGAACTGGGCGATGGTCCCGGTACCCGTATACAGGTCATAAACGGTCTCGGCACCGGTCAGCGCCGCGAAATCCCGGGCCGCACTGTACAGTTTGTATGCCTGAGGACTGTTTGTCTGGTAGAAAGATTTCGGACCGATCTTGAAACTGAGGCCCTCCATGGTCTCGTAGATCGAATCTTCTCCTTTGTATAGTATGCAGTCCTGGTCGCCGATGGAGTCGTTCATCTTGGTGTTGATGACGTAGTACAGGGATGTAATCTGCGGGAAAGCCGCGGCGACGGCGTCCAGCAGGGTAGTGCGGGCCTGCCTGTCTTCATGGGCGAAGCACAGGATGAGCATGACGTCACCCTTTTCCGTGGTCCGGATGAACATGTTCCGCAGGAAACCGTGGTTTTCCCGGATATCATAGAAAGCCAGGCCATGGCGGACGGCGTGATCCTTGATGAACAGCCGGATGGCGTTGGAAGGGTCTTTCTGGAGCCAGCACTGCTTGATATCCAATACTTTATCGAAGAATTTCCCGACATGGAACCCCAATCCGACACGGTCCTCGGGCGGAATCGCATCCGGGTCCTCATCCCGCAGGATCCATCGTTTTGAAGAAAAGGAAAACTCCAGTTTGTTGCGGTAGAACACGGTTTTGTCGGATCCCAGGATGGGGGAGACGGGAGGGATTTCCAGGTGGCCGATCCGGACGAGCTGGTCCCAGACCTGCTGCTGCTTGGCCTGTAACTGGAGTTCATACGGCAGCGGTTGCCACCGGCAGCCGCCACATACGCCGAAATGCTGGCAGAACGGCTCCAGACGCTGTTCAGAGGGCTTGACAATCCTGCGGATGAAGCCCTCCATGTAATTCTTTTTCTTTTTATATACTTGAATGTCAACCACGTCGCCCGGAACGGCAAACTCGACGAAGACCACGGTCCCGTCAACATGGGCCAGCGCTTTGCCTTCCGCCGCCACAGCTTCAATTGTCACATTCTCCAGAACGAGGTCGACCCGTTTTTTCGACATAGATGTTTGTTTCAGTTAATTAAGCAAATATACTGAATTATTGCCGGTTTTCTATGTTCTGTATTTGAAAGAATCGCACTTTCCCCTATTTTACCACTTTTGTTACACAATTTATATTATGTTAAGTTAAGTGTAGGGCAAACTCCCCTGTAAAAGCAATCCGTCAGAATTCCAGTGAAATGGAGACGACCGGCGCCAAGGAAAACCGATAACTGTATTCCAGGTGGCTTTCATCGACATAAATGGTGTCATACGGATCATAAATGGCCGGCTGGCAAAAAGATCCTTGTGCCGCGGCGTTCATGCACAGTCTGGTACCGTATCCGAGCGGAATCCTGTAACTGAGTCCCGTTTTTGCGAAATATCCTTCTTTCCCTTTCAGATTTTCCTTGATGCCGATTCCGCCTTCCAGGAACGTTGAAATGCCGGCGTCTTCCGGATCGGCACCCATGGCATAGGTCACCCGCAAGCTGACCGGGATGCAACGGATTTCATATTGCAGGCCTTGCCAGCCGCTGACCAGGGACACATTGAGACGCCGGCTGGTCTGCAGGCCGATCCTGGCAGTCATGAGTCCTTGTACATGGAACTGCGCGTCATTGAAATGCTGGTCGATGTGATGGCCTTCCAGGGTCGTATACTGATAGTCGTGATGCGAGAACACCGTCCCGGCTATGCCCCATTCCAGCCCCCAGGTGATCCGCTGGGCGGTCACCGGAAGGCCGAGCAAGCCTGAAACAAGGATGAAAAGTATACGTAATCGCATCAGAATCTGTACTTTATGGCTATTTCGGGCATCCAGGCGCGCCGCAGCCCGTTAGCATAGAAAGACATGGTATTGTCATATTGGTCACGGTAGACCAGATGGGCTCCCAGGTGGGCCGAAAAGCCGAAAAACACGGTTACGGGTGCGCCTCCGAAGACCAGTTCGGCTCCCCCGTCCAGGCACAGCGCCATCAGGATTCCCACCTCTTTTCCATTGTCTCGAACCAGCCCTCCCGCGATTCCGGGGCCTGCTATGAGTCTGACAGTCAAGTCTTCTGCCACTTCCCTCTCCCGCAGGACAAAATTCCGGTACAGTTCCACCCGGGTACCGGGCCTCACTTCATGACCCGTCAGGAAATCCTCAAAATCAGCCAGGATCCGGACCTCCCCTGTTCCCCCGTCTTTCATCGGAATGGACAACGTGATTCCGCTTCCTTTGGTCGAGAAGATTCCCCCCGCTTCCAACTTCCGCCCGACGGCCCCTGCCGGTTGTGCGGACAAG
>JBGUXJ010000211.1:0-25341 GCA_045222055.1 Candidatus Cryptobacteroides sp.
TCCTGATCCGGCGCTTCCTTGGCCACCCCGATCTTGTCCAGGGACGTACCCTTGACCTGGTAGGTCAACTGCGGCTGGATGGCGAAACCCAGGCCCAGCGGGAAATTGAACGCCACGCCGGCGTGGTACAAGGACACGCTCGAGGCCTCGAATTCGGAGACGCTCGCCTTCGACGAAGTGAAACCGGCCAGGACACCCATCCGGGGCTGCGCCTGGGAGGTCAACGCCAAGGCCATCGCCGCGAGGACGATGATAATAACATGTTTCTTCATGTACTTACAGTTTCTCTATGATGTCCACGATCTCCTGGCGCGGAACGGCGCCGACCGTACGCTCCACGACTTCGCCGTTCTTGAAGAACAGCAGGGTCGGGATGCTGCGGATGCCATATTCCATGGCGATCTCCTGGCAGTCGTCGACATTGCACTTGACCACGTCGATCTTGTCAGCATAGGTCTCGGCCAGTTCGTCCACCGTCGGGGAGAGCATCCGGCAGGGGCCGCACCAGACGGCCCAGAAATCGACCATGACCGGCTTCTCGCCGGCGATGATATCCTTGAAGGTTGCAACAGTTGCTACTTTTGCCATAATCTTTTTTCTTTAAAAACTATTCGTTTGCAAATGACGCTATTACGCATCTAACCTACAAAATTACGAAATTATGCCCGGATTGCAAAGAATTATCTATCTTTACAAATGATTCACCCAGTATAACACCAATATGAAAAATATCCTCCTGCTCGCCGCCATGGAGACGGACTGACATCCCTCCAATACCGGTCGGAAACGGGCGGGATCACCCAAGAGGTGAAATCCGCCAAGACTTCCGTCGGAGAGACACAGATCGCCCTGCGGCGGAAAGGCGGCCGGTTCGCCATCCGGACTGGAACAGACGCCTTGCCGGAAACGGAGGACGCCTGGGTCTATCTGGACCTTCCGGAGACCTGCTATGTGGGGCTGTTCATCTGCTCGCACAACGATACCGTGACCGAAACCGCCTTGTTCCGCAATGTCTGCCTGACCCAGCCAGGAATCCATCAACAACATCCGTACGCTGCTGAACGGCCTCAAGAAATAATCAGAGCAGTTCCCGGATAATCTCGTCCGAGACGAAGAAATGGTTTTCCGGGATGCGGAGGTTCCCGCCCGGAATCTCCGCCAGGGCGCCTTCGGACAGGAGGCGGTCCACGGTGGCCGGATCCGCCATCTTCCGCAAGTCTGATGCAGGAAGGCCCGTGTCGGTCCGCAGGGCCAGCATGAGCCGCTCTACCCGCAGGTCCTCATCCGTGAGATGTTCCTCCAGGACCGTCCAGCCGGCCGGGTCGTTGCTGTTCCAGCGGCGGGTCCTTCCGTCCGGCAAGAGTGAATGCGCCCCGGGGCCGAGGCCGGCATACGGCACCCGGCGCCAGTACGCGGAGTTGTGGCGCGCCTCATAACCCGGAAGGGCGAAGTTCGAGACTTCGTAATGACGGTATCCAGCCGTGCCAAGTACTTGGCAAAGAAGGTCATACTGCCGGCGGCACTGCTCCTCGGACGCTTCGGCATACCGACCTTCCGACACCCATTTTGCCAGGGTGCTGTCTTCCTCTATGGATAACTGGTAGGCGGAAATGTGCTCCGGTCCCAGCGCCAGGGCGCGGTCCAGCGTCGACGCCCACAGGGCATCCGACAGATGGGACAGGCCGAAGATCAGGTCGATGCTGATGTTGTCGAAACCGCCGTCCCGCAGTAACCGGAAAGCCGCCACGGCACGTTCGGCACTGTGGCGCCGGTTCATCCAGCGGAGGATTCCGTCGTCGAAGGACTGGACGCCCATGCTGATACGGTTGGCGCCCAGGTCCCGCAGACCGCGGACATAGTCCGGCCCTTTCTCCACGATATCTTCCGGATTGACCTCGATGGTAAACTCCTCGAAACCGGAATGTCCGATGGCACCGGCCATCCGACGGAGTGCAGAAAGCGGCAGCACCGAAGGGGTGCCGCCGCCTATGTATAAAGTATTGACTTCCGTGGTTGCGGCGATCTCCGCCGCCCGGTTTCCTGCCTCGCGGCAGACCTCGTCCACATAATCCGCTACCTGCGCCGGCCCCGTGCACACTTCGGAATAGAACCCGCAGTAGGTGCAGAAACTTTTGCAGAAAGGGACGTGGACATAGATCATCTACCGCAGCATCAGTTCCGCCGTGCCCAGGAGCGCCTGCTCCGTGTAGGCCTCGACCGTGTAGATGCCCTTGGTGTAGGACGGGATGTCATTCAGGTAGATGCTCATCTCGACCTCCTTGCCTTCATAGTCGACCTCGCGGGAAGCGGAGGCGACCATCGATTCGCCGTTCAGGGTGAACTGGCTGCGGACGGAGTTGGTCAGGATGACGCCCTCCGGATCCTTGACGCGGATATAGACGCGCACCGGTCCCTTCGGCGCCAGGTCGTTCTCGACCAGGCTGAGGGTGGTCAGCATGCGGACGACACGGCTGCTGCGGTCGGTCTTTTTGTCGGAGCCGTTGTAGGCCTCCAGGCGCAGGCCGCGGGCCTTGATCACGGAACCGGCAGCCACCTGGCCGCTCAGGCTTGCCACCTGCTGGGACAGTTCTTCGTTGGCCTTCTTGCTCTCCTCGGCTTCGCGGCGGGCAGCGGCGGCGTCGGCCGTCAACTGGTGATTCAGGGTATTGAGCGAGTCGATCTGGGTGATATAGCCCCGCATGATGGTGCGCAGGGTACCCAGTTCTTTCTCATACTGGCGCATCTTGGTGCGGTTCGTCGCCTCGGTCTTCTGGATCTGCTCGATCAGCGCGGCCACCTCGGCACGGGAGGTGTCGAGCTGGGAATTGATGCTGTCATAGTCAGAAGAAAGGGATTCATAATCTTTCTGGAGGGCCACCATCTGCTCGGTCAGGTCCTGCTTTTCGGCTTCCAGGTCATTGACCAGGGAAGATTTCTGGAACCACACATAGGCCAGGACGCCGGCCAGGGCAACCGCCACGGCTGCAAGGCCGAACATGATGCCACGCAATGTCTTGGTCTTCGCCACCTGGGCTTCCGCCTCCCGGCGCATCTGAATAGGATCGTTCTCCATATCTTGCTTGTTTTGGTTTCTCATCCGTCCCCAAAGGGACATTATGCAAAAATAACAAAAGAATCGGGATTTTATTCCAAATCGCCATGATTTTCAAATTCTATACCGTGATAACCTCTTGGGAAAAATCACTACCTTTGGAAAAACGCAATTTCATGCAGACGGGCTGGACGGACCGGCGCAACGGCGCCATCGACATGCTACGGGGCCTGACCATGTTCCTGATGGTCATCGTCAACGATTTCTGGACAGTACGGGGTATCCCGCACTGGATGCAGCATGCCGGAACGACGGAGGATTTCATGGGACTGGCGGACATCGTGTTCCCGATGTTCCTCTTCGCCATGGGCCTTTCCATCCCCTATGCCATCGAGCGGCGGTTCGCCCAAGGCAGGTCCGGCGAATCCACCGTCGCCCACATCCTTTCCCGCACCCTGGCCCTGCTGCTGATGGGCGTGTTCATCGTCAACAGCGAAGGCGGTTTCGCTCCGCTCCTGGGCTACGGGAAGCCCATGTACTGGGTCCTCATGGTCACCGGATTCTTCCTGGTCTGGAACCGGTATCCGGAGGAATTCCGGTGGAAACGGCCGCTTCAGGTTGCCGGCATCGCCGTCCTGCTCTTCCTCGCCTTGACATTCCGCACCCCGCAAGGGGGATATTTCCGCAGCAGTTGGTGGGGCATCCTCGGGCTCATCGGATGGGCCTATCTGTTCTGCGCCATGGCATGGCTGCTGGCCCGCCGCAAACCCGGCTGGCTTATCCCGCTGTTCCTGGCCCTCGCCGCCCTCAACCTGCTGACAACCGGCATGCGGGACGGCACCCGGCTGATCCAGGGCCGCAGTTTCATCCCGGATTTCGCCGACGCCCTGCAACTGGGCAACGGGTCTTCCGCCATCATGGCCCTGGGCGGCGTCCTGACCTCCTGGGCGGCCATCCGTCTGAAGGAAAAGCCGGAAAGCCGCCGCGTCCTGACCGGTCTGTGCACCGCCGTCCTGCTGGCACTTGCCGGCTGGGCAGCGCACCAGGGATGGATCGTTTCCAAGAACATCGGCACCCTGCCCTGGTGCCTGTATGTCGGGGCCATTTCCGTAGCCGCCTATACCTTGCTCGGCATCCTGGACCGCCGCGACTGGACGAAATGGTTCACCCCGCTCCGCCCCGCCGGCACCGCGACTCTTACCGTCTATATGATGCCGTATCTGTTCTATGCCTTGTGGGAGACCCTCGATCCCGAGATTCCCGTCTGGCTGACCGGCGGCGTCGGTTTCCTCAAATGCGTCCTCTTTTCGCTGCTGTGCATCGGCACGGCCGCCCTGCTCGGCCGTATCGGCCTCAAACTCAAAATCTGATGAACAAGACCCTTTGGAAAATGACCTGCCGGATACTCGGCCCGGTCCTCGCCTGCCTGCTGGCAGCCAGTTGCCATGATACAAACACGGAAGGTTTCACCCCGCAGGAACAGCGCATCATCCGCCAAAGCGACAGCGTCATGTACGTGACCGTCCTTCCCGACGACAGTCTCGTCCTGCGGACACCGGTGAAAGAACTGACGGACAAGATGCTGGCATCCGAAGACTTCTCGACGCTCGCCGCCAAGATGCTCGCGACCGTGCAGTCCCCGGAACAGGACGGCGTCGGCATCGCCGCCCCACAGGTCGGCATCGGTCGCCGCCTGGCCTGGGTCCAGCGCTATGACAAACCCGGTGAACCCTGGGAACTCTACCCGAATGTCCGGATCCTCGAACGCTCCGGTACGGTTTCCCATGACCCGGAAGGCTGCCTGTCCGTCCCTCCGATGCGGGCCGTCGTTCCCCGCTACGGGACGGTCGTCGTTTCCTGGACCGACCCGCAGACGCTGGAGGTCCGCCGCGACACCGTCCATGGCTACACCGCCGTCATCTTCCAGCATGAATGCGACCACATGGAAGGGACCGTCTGCACCGACCGGGCGGACTCGGTCAGCGTCAACGAGGCATGGGCCGCCGAACGCGCCGCTTTCACGGCCGCAGGCGCCTATCGCAAACCCGTCTGGTGGGAATAGGGATTTCCGAAGAGTTTTTCGTATATTTGTTGGCACCTAAACACAGCGCAACATGCGATACGTCATCCGAGCCGTCAAATACTTCTTTTATTTCTGCATCTTGCTGGCCATCCTGATCGGCATCCTGATCCTGGTCCATGCCACAGAGGCGAACAACGTCGAATCGCTCTTCAAGGACGGGTATGACTCCCTCCTGAAGATCGCCATCATGTTCGGGTGCATCTCCGCCATCTACCCGCTCTTCGGGTTCCAGAAGAAAGAAGCCATCCTTCCGGGAGAATACCGGGAGATCCGCGGCATGATCATCGAATTCATGGAAAGCCGGGGCTACCGACTCGAGTCCGAGCGGGGCGAGGACATGACCTTTGTCTGCCGCAGCCCCGTCACCCGCCTTTTCCGGATGTTTGAAGACCGCATCACCCTGACCCGCTGCATCAGCGGCTATGAAGTCGAAGGACTGCGAAAGGATGTCGTCCGGCTCGTTCATGGACTCGAGCAGAGAATGCGCTACCTCGACCGTTAAATAATCTTTGCCATGAAAGAAGAATTCAAAACCGTCGCCCGGTTCTCCGATCCGCTGATCGCCGAGATCACCGCCGGCATGCTCCGGGACAATGACATCCCGGCCCAGGTCTTCGGACAGGCCTCCTCCTATCCCTCCATCAACGCCGCCATCAACAGCGTCGAGGTCAAGGTCAACGCCGAAGACTACGAGAAGGCCATCGCCCTGCTCGAAGAAATCGAAAAGGAGAATTAGCTCCCCTGCGCCCCGGTACTGAAGCATACTTCGTAAGGCACGCACGCTGCCGAGGTGGTCAGTAATCTAGTAGAATACCACCTCGTTGCAGTTCTCACTCACTATAAATCCCATATAATCTATAAATCCCGGTCTCACATCATTCTGTGCGACCGGGAAACCAATTTAATATAGCATTATTAACGGGGCCATCTTTTTTTCTTTTTTTTCTGGTAGATTAGATCGAGAGATTCTCCAATTAGAACATTAATTCCTCCCTTAGCCCGAAATAATTGTTTTGCCTGTGCTTCGGTTTGGCACAAGCCAACTCTATCTTTGCAACCGTAGAATAAACCATATAAACTCTTTTCACCGATGTAGGCCTCGAAGAAAACCGGGAAAGCAAAGGGAGATGCAAGCGGCAACTGGCATCTCCCGGCAATGAATAAAAGCGCGATTGTCTTGGCGGACACACCCTCTAAGGGTGCACAGCGTGTTATTCATTCTTGCAAAGATAGTTTGCGGGTTCCACAAAAACAAAGGGTTGCCACCAAATTCTATTTTTCCAACCTTTTATTTCTTTTTTATGAAAAAGATTTTTTCTGTTTTGTGGGTCTGCACCGTCTTTGCATCTGGCGCTACGGCCCAGACGGTGGACCTCCAGTTCGCCTCTCGGGAGACGAAACTAATCGGTCCTTCGCCAGAGGCGGCAGCGATGACCCGCTACGCCGACTACCCTGTATCCTACTGCCTCGGGCAGGCGGAGGTCTCCATTCCTCTTTATGAGATCAAATCCCGGTCCCTGACTCTCCCCATCTCCCTCCAGTACAACACCTCGGGTGTCCGTGTCGATGAGGTATCCGGGATCGCCGGCCTGAACTGGTCCTTGAATGCTGGTGGAGTGATTACACGCACAGTTGCGGGGCTTCCGGACGAATACATGAATGGGCTCTATTGTCCACGTTCCAAGCGCGAAGCGTACCCATACTCTGAGGAGGAAGGCCAGATGCTATATAATGACTATGAGTACCTACAAAAAGCTGCATCCGGGAACGGAGACCGGGAATGGGACCTGTATTCCTATAGTTTTCCCGGACATTCGGGTTCGTTTTACATGACCCATGAGCCATACGGATCCAATCAGATCATCCACACCTCTGCGACGGACCTGACAATCCGCCGCACCGGATCCGTGTTCATGATCACGGATCCATCGGGAACGGTGTGGACCTTTTCGGAGCAGGAGACGACCGGTCGTTTCATCTCTGTTGCCAGTCCGGGTGTCAACGCTGGGCCAAGCGCGGAGATGACGGCCCAGAACGCCACGACCATAACGTCATGGTACCTGACGGAGGTCTCTTCGATGGATGGACGTGACACACTGACGTTCAGCTACGACACGCTTTCTCCACTGTTCCACAACCGTCACTCTTATAGCCGGACGTATTCTTTCACGTACAAGTATCTGTCTCCGGGCTCGTACCAATGGCTCGACACGTATGGCATTTGGATGGGGGCTCCAGTCGCCGTTCAGAACCAGGAAGCCTCTTATGTGACCGAACTCGGCTGGACACCGCACGTAGTTAAAACCATTACTTTCGCAGGTGGACATGTCTCGTTCGGCTATGAGGCGGATCCCCGCCCTGGAGGAAGTTCGATTCGCAACTCCTATCCTTCCGTCCTGTCTTCCATGCGGGTGTATTCGGACGGGGATACGACCGCCATCCGGGTGGCCTCGTTCTCGATCAAAGGCAACCAGACAGGCGACCATCGTACGCTGCTAAGGCAAGTGACGGTCTCGGGTCGCGACGGGACTCCGGTGGAAACGTACTCTTTCTCTTACATTAGCGAGGGGACATCGATGTTTGAGCATGCAAAGGACCTGTTCGGATACTATAATGGAGTCTCCTCTAACCAAAGCACTTCCTTCCTGCGCTTGTTCGAGAACAACACTCTGAACGAGACGGCCGCGAACCGGAACTATAACGCCTCTGCCGTCTCCGCGTTGTCACTGGAGACCATCACAATGGGTTCCGGGAGTAAAACGAAATTCTTCTACGAAGCCAACAGTATCCCCACGAACGGACAAAGTGACTTGTTCAGCGTGATTGGCATCGGACACCGGATCCGTATGATCCGGACTTTCGACCTGTCTTCCGGGAGTGAGGATCTTGTTAGGGAACGTGTTTTTACGTATTCTGGCCAAGGAATTACTATACCGTTGACGGCATTTAACCGAAGGAGTTTCGTTTCCGTCAGTGAATCCTTCCGGGAGGATCTGCTGAGTGGTCACGGCTGGTGGTGCGGTCCGACGCAGCCGATGCCACGGACCGCGGTCGTGAGCCTGAGTGACCAGAGCGTCCTGCCCGGGGCCTCTATCGAGGGTGCCCGCATCTTCTACACAGACGTGACGGAACGAGTAAGCGGACCGGATGGGTCCAGTGTACGGACCGACTACACCTATGACTGCTCGTCTGTCGTAGCGGCCTACAGCCAGGGATCGTGGACGTTGACGAAGGTCCATGATGATCACGATAACGATTCGCGCAACAACCTGCTTGACCTTCATCAGTATCATTTCTTCCAGAGGATACCATATCAGGTCCCTGCGATCCATCCATCTGACGCCTCCGTGGACTTCACTCCTTGCTGGTTCCACTTTGTGGACCGTGACCGCCCGGAGTTCTGCCAGCCGGCACAAATTCGCCGCTATAAGACAGTCGGTGATACCGAGACGCTGGTGAGCCTCACAGTTAACGAATACACGACTCAGACCGGAGACGTGCAGACAGGACTTCGGGTGAAGTACTTGATTTCGTCCGGCCCGACTGCGTACGTACGTCCGTACCGATATTGTGCACTGGACTTTTTTCAGGAAGAGGTGCACAGGACTCGCGTATGGAGGCGGCTCAGTCGCACCACGCAGACCGAATACCTTGATGACGGCAGTACCCGCGTACTACGGACGGACTACACGTATCTCCAGGACCTTCCCGGGTATCCGGATGAATTCCCTGCGATGGGGAGCCTATTGTCCCCACTGGAGACGGCAATTACCGTGGACGGCGATATGGACCGCCGTTATGTCCGACGCCCTCTTTACCCGTCGCTGATGCCAGCCGACTCTGCATGGGCACGGATGCTAGCCGCAGAGGGCTACAATCTTCCGGTACAGGAGACTGTCCTCGCAGGTCCGACAGGGGCAACTTCGACGGCTCAGCGGAAAGAGACCTGGTCATCTTTCATGCCAGCAGACTGGACCGCCGGCATAGATGACGGAACTGGACTGGAGACGATGTGGAAACCGTCCAGAATTGATATCCTTCGGGACGGGGAGAATGTAGGGCCGACAGTAGAGTACACAGTCTACGATGTTTACGGCAATCCGTTGGAAGTGAACCAGCAGGGGCAGCTGACAAAAACCTATGTCTGGGGCTATGGAGGCCTACGGCCGGTAGCGGAGATCGCAGGTGCCGGGTATGCACAGGTGCGCAGTGCCTTGACGTCATCCCAGCGTCAAACCCTGGATGGGATTGCCGCATCACCAGTCCTGTCTTCTGCTCAAATCTCCTTCCTGCGTACGACCCTTCGCGAATCCTTTCCGGGAGCCATGGTCTCCATCTATGCATACGATGGTCCGGAGAACAGTCTGTCCATGACGGAAGATCCCTCCGGCAGAAAGACGTTCTACGAATACGATGGAGCAGGAAGACTTTCCGCCGTTAAAGACGAAGACGGCAATATCATGGAGGGCTATTTATATGAGTTGACCCGAGGAGGGAATGGCAGTCCCAACAGGATTATCTCGCTGACGTACACCTCCGGAGGTGCCACTGTGCTCCCAGCGGTGTTTTCCGCAGCAATGAATGCTCAGAATGCGATTAAGGAGGTTGCCTATCTTGACGGACTCGGCAGGTCCGTGCAGGGTGTATCGGTCGGCGCATCAACTGACAATCGTGATTTGGCCATCCCCGTCGTTCCCGACTTCCTTGACCGTGAGGATGGAAAGACATATCTGCCATATCCAGCAGAGACTTCGACATCCAATGTGGGATCATACCGTCCCGGAGCCATTGCGGCTCAGCAGGCGTACTATAACGAGTTGTACGGAAGCGGCACAAAGGCCTATGACGAGAATGATTACGAACTCTCTGCCAGGAATCGTGTGACGGCGACCTCTCTGCCCGGCTTTACAGACAGGACTATCTTGTCGATGGCAGGATCCTCTGCAGACTACCTGCCGATTCTCTCCTTCAATGCACAGGACCAGGCCATTTCCGCCAACGGATACTATGGGGCGAACCGGTTCACTGTCAGCAGAACAGAAGGTCCCGACGGGAGTATGACCGAATCCTGGACCGACGAGTTCGGGACATCTGTCCTGGAACGCGTACGCATTGAGGCGGCCAACTCCTCTACAGGATATCCAGAAAAGTGGGCAGAGACCCGCTATATTAAAGATATCCGAGGCCGCGTGCTGTGTGTCATTCCTCCTGCCGAATATGAACTTCTCTGCAATCAAGCCTCAAACAACAGCGGTATCGTGTCTTCCTTCAGCGCGGAGCACTGCTATACCTATGAGTATGATGGCCGCGACCGCGTCATAAGACGACATCTTCCCGACAGGGCGACGGAAACGCTGACTTACAATGATGCCGATCTCGTCCTAACCACCACCCGCATGGCGGCGGACAGCGTCGGGACAGAGGTCTTCTCGACCGTCTACGATGCATTCAACCGTCCGGTGAAGGAACAGTATCAATACGGAAACGGTCAGGTTGTCACATTGTCCGAGTACGCGTATGACGCCTACCCCTCTACGATGGGAACGGGAAGTTCAGCACAGGCAGTCCCTCTTTTCAGTCCGGTCAGCGGTATTGCAGCCTTGGCAGATCGGGACGATATCCGGATGAAAGGTCTGAAGACAGCTGAACGGGTACGCATCCTTCCGGCGGAAGAAAGCGAATCGACGATGGCCGCCGATGCAAATGCCCAATACCTCATCCGGTCCTTCCACTATGACGCGAAGGGTAATGTCATCCAGACGGTCGAGAATCGGTCGGATGTAGGCACAATCGTTCGCATCAGTACGAAATACGGTTTTTCCGGCAACGTACTGCAGTCGAGAGAGACGATCCAGTTGCCGCCGTCCGGAGGGATCCCCCAGGTCCCGAACCGTCTGGACAAATCGTATTCCTATGACGCCCGGCTACGCCCGACCGTGCAGACGGCACAGTTGTCCCCCGGCGGCATCTCCGGCACCCAGGGCTCGCTCCATTATACCTATGACGACCAGGGACGTACGGGGACGCTGATTCGCGGTACCGGAGCGCAGGCCGACACGACTGTATATACCTATACCCTTCAGGGTTGGCTATCAAGTGCCGACGGTGGCTCCTATTCCGAGACGCTCCGCTATGCCTGTCCGTCCAGGAGTGCGACCGACACCCTTCCTGGGAAAGCCGGGCTCATCACCGAATGGACCACCTGGCAGAAGGGATCGACAGCCTATGGTGCAACCACATCGTCCAACACGTATGCATACTCGTATGACGGAGCAGGACGACTGACCGGCAGTGTCCGCTATAACGGAGAATCCACCACTCCGCTCACGACCCTGACCGAGCAGGATATCACCTATGACCCCAGCGGCAACCTGCTTACCCTGAAGCGTTATGGAGATTCTTCCGGGACCGTGCCGGTTGATGACTTCACGTTCAGTTACACCGGTACCAGACGCACCGGCTACTCCTACGACGCCCATGGCAACATGACATCGGATCCCGTCAGCGGGACTTCTCTCTGCTGGAATGTCATCGGCCTCCCGAAGAGCATCTCCGACGGGACAGATACCGCGAGGAGAGTCTATGCGGCAGACGGAACTTTGCTCGCGGTCTATGACGGAACGACCGGAACGGTTGGAAGCCTCTATCTCGGCTCGTCGATCTACGAGCGCAAGATCTCCGGGGTCATCTCTCTGGAAAGCGCCGGCTGGGAAGGCGGACGGATACTACCCAAAAACAGCACCGACAATCTAATCTACCAGATCACTGACCACCTCGGCAGTGTGCGTGCCTTGCGGAGAGGAAACGGAACGGTTGAGCGGAGGTTCGACTATTATCCGTTCGGAAGCGAGTCGAGGCATTGGGAGTGGGTAGACGCTGTTCAGGCTGGGGGCTTCACTCCTGCCGGTACAGCAGAGATCCAGGCTGGCGGCGGATTCGACACCGACCTGACGTTTTTGGGTGCACGCGCAGCTACGGGCCGGTGGCGGTTCGGTGGCAAGGAAATTGCAGGCCAGAAGGCTGGCGCAAACGCGCTTGCGGGCACCCCGGCGGCAGCTGCCGGCCGTCCCTACCTGGACTTCGGTGCCCGGCTCTACGATCCCCGGACCGCGGCCTGGCTCAGCCAGGATCCGCTGGCCGAGAAGTACTACGGAATCAGCCCCTACGCCTATTGTGCCGGAAATCCGGTGAATCTGGTGGATCCGGATGGACAATGGTTCACAGATTCATCATTGAGCATAATACAAGCCCTCATGGATGATCTTATTATGAAAATCGCCCTTATTGAGGAAAGACAAATATCTCTTTCTTCTTTAGTTTCCGAAGGAGGTCTGGCGGATAATCAGATAAAGAGTGCGAACATTTTGCTATCTTTATATTCACTTGAAACTAGTCGTTTGAATAAGGTCGTGCAGGAGATTAGCTTTTTAGCTTCTTCCAATCAAGTTTATAATGTATTCTATAGCGACCGCTTCAATACACCAACGGAGTATGTGAGTGGGACAGAGTATAATTTTGACACAAATGAGGTTGACATTATTCTTGGCGATCGGTCTTTAGGCAGTTTGGCACATGAGCTTAAGCATGCCTATCAGTTCGAAATCGGAGCTTTCAGTTCTGGACCAGGAGGACTGCCCTTTTATGATCAAACTGATGAGAGGGAGGCATATGATAGAGGAGAGATTTTCGGCGGTCCGCATTATAAAGTTCTCCCTGCTTCTTATATGACCTTGCCTTCGCGTGAAAAAAGTGCATCTTCTATTCCGGAATTTAATCTGAATCGAAACAATCCTTCTGTTCTCCAACAAAAAGCCAATCGATTCAATCGAATTGCATATAGAGTTAATGGTATTACATATGTCTCAAATAAAAAATAGTATTGTTTTGTTGCTTCTTATATCTTTAGGAGGGTGCTCTTCCTCGTCGACCCTGGGTGTTTGTCCGCGCTATTACATGGAAAGGCCGAGGGGAGATTTATTTCGGAAAGAAATAAAACTAACACGTTCCACCTGTGAGATTAAAGGTTACTCTTACATAGATGTATGTAGTTATTCAAAAAGGGGGGACACTCTCTTTTTGAAATGCGAGAAAACAAAGTTTTATCGTGATACCGTACTTTGGAAGCATAATAAGAAAGGTTATTCCCCGGTCCACAAAGAAATAATCACGCAAGAAGTCATTGGGAAGTCACCTCATCTCCTTTATCTCATTCAAACAGATTCGACTTTGAATCTAGTATATGATTTGGTTCGGGAACAATTTTTTCGCGATGAGAGAGAACAAGATTATTTCGATCAAAACAGTCCTATCATAATGGAGTTCGATCGTATTCGGAAATAGTACAATGGGGGTCGACTCAAAAGTGGGTCGGTCCCCTTTTTGTCTTGATACCGATTATTCGCATTATTTAAAATTCTTTGAGAATAGTCCCGGTGGTGTCGAGCATTATTTTATTAATATCTCCACTTATTTATTAGGGAAACGGAATCACCTAATCTTTGTAGAAAAAAAGATGACCCCGTTAATAATGCTATATTAAATTGGTTTCCCGGTCGCACAGAATGATGTGAGACCGGGATTTATAGATTATATGGGATTTATAATGAATGAGAACTGCAACGAGGTGGTATTCTACCAGATTACTGACCACCTCGGCAGCGTGCCTTGCGGAGAGGGAACGGAAGCGGTGGCCCGTTCAGCCCAGGATATGCCGCGCTGCGGCGTCGAGCATTTCCCAAAACTCTTTACCGTACAGGAATTCAAGGGGTTCGCGTAAGAATTGATAGACGCGGATCCCTTCTTCTTTGCCTTTGGCGACCGCGTCCGCGCAGATGGACCAGCGGTGGTAGTTGAGTGCTTCGCCTCCACCCGGGAGCTTCGTAATCCGGATCGGATAGAGCCAGCAGGAGACCGGCTTGCGGAACGGGATCTTCCCCTGGAAGAAACAGCGCTCCACGGCACACATCACGTTTCCGTTCTCGTACAGGCAATAGGCACAGTCCTCCAGCCCGGTGGTCCCCACCGTCCCGTCGCTTCCCGGGATCGAGGTCAGCCCCTCCACCCGGTGCGGGGTCTTGACCGTCGGCGTCACGATGTCGCCCTCCCGGTCGATCTCGAAGAAACCGGCCTTTTCGGCCGCCTCCCGGCCTTCCGGCGTCATCAACGGGGAATAGACTGGATAATGCCGTTCCAGTTCCTCCGTCTCGGTTTCCCGCACCGGCGCGCCGCCGTCGCCGATCACACAGCAGCAGCCCCGGCATTTCTCATAGTCGCAGCAGAAGAACTCCGTCACGACTTCCTCGGAGACGAGGACGTCCCCGATCTGGATGATGGTTCCGAAATCTTTCGCACTCATAGGATTGGCGTCAAAGGAAAGGTCTGTTCGCCGAACAGTTCCCGGTACAGGTCCAGCATGCCCGTCGAATCCACCGGCGGGCGCGGCACCTCGACGGACGGCCAGTGCGGCTCCTCCGGCTCGGAGACATGCAACGTCTCCCCGGAAGAAGCAGCCCGGACAAGATGCTCGGCCGATGGTCCACCGACCAGCAGTTTCATCACCCGGCCGACCTGGTCGCGGGTGACCGCCGCCACCTTGTCCCCGTATTTCGTCAGCAGGTCCTTGCCATAGGAATACCGCAGGACCAGCATGGAAATGATGGTCTCAGGATCAGCAGAACCGGTATTGTACCGGTTGACCAACTCGATCTTGCAGGCCTTCAGCCGGGCTGCGGAAATCCCGTCGGCCGCCGCTTTGGCAAGCGCCGTCCGGACTTCCTGCAGGACCGTCCCGGCCGAATCTACAGGCATCAGCGAGGCAGGCAGGCCCTCCGGGTCCGCCAGGGAGGACAGGATGTCCAACGTGAAACAGTCTGAGGGGAACAGGTCGAACCGCCAGCGGGCTTCGCTGTACCAGCCCCTGCGCGACAGCACCTCCGCAGCCACGTCGGAAAGCACGCGTGCCGCGATGTTGGCTGCTATGGAATGCTCGACGGTATAATCCAACTGGGCCGTCAGTTCGAGATCCAGCAGCGGCCGTGCGGCTCCGTTGGTGACCAAGGTCATCCGTCCTGCAGGCTGCCTTACAGGACTCCTGAACCGGCCGGCCGTGGCCCGTTCCGTCCTGAATCCGCCCAGGTACTGGGACAGGACGCGTTTCAACGCATTCTCGTCGAAACTGCCTGCCAGGATCAGCACCCCGTCGCTCATCCGGGAGAAAGCCCCGGAATAGAAGGTTTCCGCCCGCTGCTGGAAATCATCCGGCAACGCAACGGCCCTGCGGTAAGGCGTCACAGCCAGTCCGTCCGGATGCACCAGACTATCCAGGACGGCCTGCCGGGCTGTCAGACTGCCTTTCTCTCCTTCCCGGCGCAGGCCCTCGCTTTCCCGATAGTACCGGAATGCCTCGGCGTCCGGTGAACGACGTTCCGAAAGGGACAGCAGGGATTTGAGCAGGAGGGGCAGGCGGGAGGTCGGCGCGGAACCGCCCAGGCGGATGTCGGTCAAGGTCACCTTCGGATCCAGGGTGATGCCGTTGGCTTGCAGCATGTCCTGGAAGGCGGAATATTTCATGTCCGCCACATTGTCCAGGGCCAGCATGTCGCCCAGATAGGGTCCCTCGCCCGGCTTGATGCCGGAGACCGTCCCATAGCCGCCTTTGAGCAGCCAGGTGTAATGGAACACGCCCGGTGTCGGTATTTGCTTGTATATCACCCGGATGCCGTTGGCGAAAGTCCACATCCGGCCGCCGGACAGGGGTTCTGCCTCATCGGTCCGGAGCCGGACCCGGCTTTTCGGGACCGACAGGGTCAGGGTGTCGCTGTGGCTGACCACGTAGGCGGTCTCCTCCTCCGGGGCCTGCGTCCAGGCGCTGGAGAAAAGGTCATGGATCCGCGCTTCGGGCAGCAGGTCCAGGTCGGCGCAGACCGTCAGATTCCGCCTGGCATCCAGCAAGGCGCCGACATAGGCGTTGAAGAGATCTGTCGCGGCCTTCGGATCCATGCTGCGGGTCAGGAAAAAGTCCAGGTTGGATTTGGGCGATGCCAGGGAGGCATCATACAGATAGGCAGAGATGCATCGGCTGACATATTCCCTGTTCGGCAGGAAATCCGGTCCCCACTCACGGCGGAGGCCCATTTCCAGTTCATTCTGCACGTCCCGGTATTCCGCTTCCATGGTCCCGTCGCGGTCGATTGAAGCAAGCGTCCGGGCCAGGATGTTCGCGGCGGAAATGTACCGCTGCGGTTCGGTGGTCAGCCGGATTTCAATCTCTTCCTCTCCGGGTCCGTCGGCGCTGCTCCGGTAACGCACGTCCAGGTCAGCGACGGGAATGGCGGCATGCCTGTATGCGCGCAGCAGCCGTTTGCGCAACAGGATGCCGAACTCGCGCGCATAGCGCCAGGAAACCAGCGGCTGCACCGTGGACATATTCTCGCGCGGGGTACGGGCGGAGGCATACCGGACCGTCAGCCCGGCCGTCTTGCCGGCCGATGGCAGCGGAAGGACCGTCAGCGTGTCCGTCCCGGTCCATGGCGAAACGATTTCCTGACGCAGACCGTTCCTGCGGGTCACCAGCATGGAGAGCATGTTCATCTTGTTCAGGAGGGCGTCGGGGTCGATGTCTCCGGACACGATGACCGCCTGGTTCTGCGGAGCATAGGCCGGCGCATCGTTGCGGCCGACCACGTCGAAGACCATCAGCAGGGTGGAATCGACGATGTCGGGACTGTACGGGAGGGTCAGGTCGGAAAAGCGATAGACCGTCGCATCGGGACCGACGGAGACATATCCCCGGCCGGAAGGCCAGATGGAACTGCGAGAGAGAAAACGTTGGGGCGTCAGGGTCCGGAAATGGGGCAGATCAGACAATGAACCCCGGGCAAAAACCCTTGCATCACCGGCCGTCCGGGCATCTTCCAGTCCGAAACCGGCCCGTTGGACCAGTGCGACATCGGCTTTTCCCTTTTCCACGGAATTCTTTACAAGATAATACGTTACTCCATTATCAAGCTGTCCCGTCCGGATCTGCTGCGCCATGGGAAGTTTCGGCAAATCCACGGCTGGCACAATTATTGGTATCAATGCCAACGACACGCAAAGAAGTATCCGGGACAGGGTAAATCTCATGTTTTCGGGGTTGTTTTACAAATTTACAAACTTTTTTTGCTACATTTGTCTTTTGCGTGCAAAAAGAAAGTTCAACAAAAACACAGAAATAATTATGAAAAAAATTATTCTCGCCTTTGCTGCTGCCGTTCTTTCGGCCGGCATGATGTCCGCTCAGGACATGGCTACCGCCACTGAAACCTACAATAATGGAGCCGAACAGTTCCAGGCCGGCGACAAGGTCGCTGCCCTCGACCTCTTCAAGAAGGCCCTTACCATGGGTGAAGCTTGCGGCGACGAAGGTGCGGAACTGGTTGCCAACTGCAAGAATACCATCCCGGCCCTTACCCTCTCCATCGGCAAGGATCTCGTCAAGGATAAAGACTATGACGCCGCCATCGCAAAGATCGCCGAGGCCGAGGCCGTCGCCAAGGAATATGAGAATGACGAAGTGATCGCCGACGCGGCTGAACTCCTCCCGCAGGTCTATCAGGCCGCCGGTACCGCCGCCTACAGCGCCAAGGAAATGGACAAGGCCATCGACTTCTTCCAGAAGTCCCTCGACCTCAATCCGGAGAACGGCGCCACCGCGCTCCGTCTGGGCCAGGCCCTGAACGCACTCGGCAAGGTCGATGAGGCAAAGGCCGCTTTCCAGACCGCCATGGCCAACGGCCAGGAGGAGAACGCCAAGAAGCAGCTCGGCAACATCGTCATCAAGGAAGCCCAGGCCGCCCAGAAGGCCGGCAAGAACGCCGATGTCGTCTCGATCATCGCCAAGGCTGACGAAGAAGGCCTGATCACCAACGCCGCCGCTTACCAGCTCGCCGCTTCCGCTTCCCAGAAGCTCAACAAGATCGGTGACGCCATCAAGTACTTCGAGAAATTCATCGAGGCCGACCCGAACAACAAGAACGTCGGTGCCATCGCTTACACCGTGGGCGCGCTCTATCAGGGCCAGAACAACAAGGCCAAGGCTCTCGAGTACTACAAGAAGGCTGTTGACAAGGGTTACGCCGCAGCCGCTGACATGGTCAAGGCCCTCAGCAAGTAATACCGCCTGCCGGCATGAGACAGCTTGAGCTGCTTGCTCCGGCAAGGAATGCAGATATCGGCATCGCAGCCATCGACTGCGGTGCCGATGCCGTTTATATCGCCGGGCCGGCCTTCGGCGCCCGGCAGGCAGCCGGCAATTCCGTGGAGGACATCCGCCGGCTGTGCGCGTATGCCCACCGGTTCGGCGCCCGGATCTTCATCACCCTCAATACCCTTGTCTATGAAGAGGAACTGCAGGAGGCATACCGGTTCATGCTGGAGGTGCAGGAGGCCGGGGCGGACGGTTTCATCGTGCAGGATCTCGCAGTCCTGCGCCTCGCCCAGGGCGGGCCGGACGGGACGGGTCCGAAAGTGACCCTGCCGATGCATGCCTCGACCCAGTGCGCCATCCGGACGGTTGACAAAGCGAAGTTCTATGCCTCGCTGGGATTTGCCCGGCTGGTGCTGGAACGGGAGCTTTCCCTGGAGCAGATCCGGGAAATCCATGAAGCCACCGGTGCGGAAATCGAATGTTTCATCCACGGGGCTCTCTGCGTCTGCTACAGCGGACAATGCTACCTGTCTGAGCATCTGGCCGGACGGAGCGCGAACCGGGGCGCCTGCATGCAGGCCTGCCGGTCGCGGTATGACCTGGTCGACGGCACCGGGAAAACGCTCGTGCGGAACAAGGCCCTGCTGTCCCTCAAGGATTTCAACCTGAAGGACCGGATCGGGGATCTCGCCGAAGCGGGGGTCTGTTCCTTCAAGATCGAGGGGCGGCTCAAGAACATTTCCTATGTCCGCAACGTCGTACGGGAGTATTCCCTTGCGCTGGACGCTTTCGTCGCCGCCCATCCGGATGAATATGTCCGAGCTTCCTTCGGACGGGTGACGGGCGGATTCGCGCCGGACCCTGCCAAGACCTTCAACCGGGGCTATACGGAGTTGTTCCTGGACGGACGGCGCAGCCGGGGCTGGGCGGCCATGGAGACGCCCAAGAGCATGGGAGAACCCGTCGGGACCGTCCACAGCATCCGGCCCGTCGGACGGGATACCATGGAGATTCTCCTGGAACCGGGAACCCGTTCCGGAGCCGCTTTGCTGACGCTGGCCAACGGAGACGGCTTCGCCTTCGCCACCGACGAGGAAATCGTCGGCTTCCGGGGGGATGTCTGCCAGGGACTGACCATCCGCTGCAAACGCCTTCCGCAACTCAAGCCGGGCATGCGGCTCTACCGCAATATCAGCATTGACTTCGAGCGGCTGCTGGAACGCGCCCGCTGCCGCCGCCTGCTCGATGTCGGACTCCGGGTCCGGCTGACTAGAGCAACGGAAGAGAACCATTGGGACTGCCACCTCGACGCAATCAGCGAAGATGGACGGAACATCTTGTTGGACAAGACGTTCGATGCTCCGGTCGCTTCGGATCGGGACAGGATGCGGGGACTCTTCGCCGCACAGCTGGAGAAGACCACCGGTGACTATGCCTTCCGGCTTGTTGGCCTGGAAGCCCCCGACGGACTTCCTTTCCTTCCTGCCGCTACCCTCAACGCCTTCCGTCGCGATGTTGCCGAGGCCCTCGACGCCCAGCCATGCGGCCGGCGCCCGCTAGCCCCTTCGCAACTGGAAGGCCAGCCGGAGGTCTGCTGCCCGGCCGAACTGAATTACAAGGCCAACGTCGCCAACTCGCTCGCCCGCGAGACCTACCGGTCCCATGGCGCCACGCAGATCGACGAGGCCTATGAACTCGCCCATCCCGCCGGCGCCGAACTCATGCGCAGCAAATACTGCATCCGCTTCGAACTCGGCCTCTGCCCCCGTTTCCAGGGTGCAAAGGAATCCGGCCCCCTCTTCCTCCTCAACAACGGCCGCCGGCTCGCCCTCGGCTTTGACTGCCGGGCCTGCGAAATGACCGTCCGGGAAGCCTGACCATCCGCTTGCTGTCTGCCTCCGGACGGCGTAGCCGCCCGCGGCTCCGTGAGCGGGAGGGGCCCACGAGCGACAGCGAGGTGGGAGGGATAGCCCCGAAGGGGCGTACCGGTCCGGAGACAGACAGCAAGCGGAGGTCGGTCTGGAATCAACGCTCAAAGATTTCAAAGGTAAGGTCCACGTCACCGAAGCGGCCGGAGACGCTGTTGTAGCGCTCGAAGTATTTGCCGGAAAGGTTGCCTCGCCAGACAATGTCGTCACGGGAGGTGAAGGGAATGGACAGACTGAATCCATAGGTCTTGGATTTGATCTTGACCTCGCCCTCGGTCTTCCAGGTCGTCCGCGTTCCGCCGTCATCCTCCGTGACCATCAGCGCACAGGTAGTCAACTGTTCCGTCCAATTGGACACCAACATGGCGTTGAGCGGCAGATGCTGCCCGATCTGGATTCTGCGGACAACAATCATGAAGTCCGTGATCTGCGGCTGGTAAAGCAGCAGTTCAGCCTCCGTGGAGGCGTAAAAATCATCGATCGCCCCCAGTTTGACGAAGAATTCCGAAGCGCCGGCAAGCCAGGGATCGAACTGCCGCTTCATCGCAAAACTTTTCAGCACCAGTGTCCGTATCTTGCCCTCGTCCGCCTTCGTGCCCAAATGACTGCCGGCCGCAGCCGGTACGGCGACCAGTCCGCCGCCTTCCCATTCCGGATGCAGTTTCCGCAACAGTTCCAGCGAAGGATAAGCGCTGTCGTCATTGCGGTTGACCACCCAGACCGGATGGTGCCGGGCATACTCCTCGTCCACGATGATTTCCTCCACCGACCCGTCCGGCAGGCGCTTGTATCCGACATTCGCCGTCGAACCGTCACCCGGGTCATAGGTCACCACCGGCAGTTCCTCATCGGAATCAGCCTGCTCGGAATACGGCCAGTAAATCTGGACGTCCGACGCCCGCAGCGCCGCCGGATCCAGCACCGGGCCGCCGGCCTTCGTGGCCGTCGCCGCATACGCCTCGATCAGATCCCGGAGCGGGGCCTCGTAGGTCCGCGCCGTCCCTGCCTTGGTCGCGGCATCCCCGACCCCGGAACCCGGGCTCCGGAACAGATCCGCCATCATGTACTCCTCGTCATAACCGTTGGCCACCGACGCTGCCACGGCATCCCGGACCTCACCGACCTGGCCGGTCCCGATCGGGAGCGCCGACAGCATCCGCGCCACATCCTCCAGCGGCACCACGGCCGCTTCCGTCCGCTCCTCGGAGCGGTCCACTTCCTCACATGCCACCAGCACGCAAAGGAACAGAATCATGCACTTTTTCATGTCTCACATACTTTCTGCAAACCAACGAAAAAAGAGCCGTTTTCCAAGTCTGGAAAACGGCTAAGTGCAAAAAACGGCTTTCTACGCAGGCCAGAGGCCTATTTCTGATAGAAAATGAAGCGGTTTTTATCGTAAAAATCCTTGATGACTTCGGTCGTGGAGAAGCCTTCCTTGCGGAAAAGCAGTTCCGTCTGGGCGCCAAGCACCTCGTTGATCTCCGTCAGGCACTTGCCTTCCGGGGCCAGCAGGCGCCGGCTCCACGCCGCGATGGCACGGTAGAATTTCAGCGGATCGTCGTCCGGGACGAAAAGGGCGGATGCGGGCTCATATTCCAGGACGTTCGGCCGCAGCAGGCTCTTTTCCGACTCCATGATATACGGCGGGTTGCTCAGGATCAGGTCGAACTCCCCGTAGTCGAACGGCTGCTCCGTATCCAGCACATCCATTTTGACAAACTGGGGCGCCAGGGCTCCGGTCTCCTTCAACTGTGCGGAGAAATCCTGGCTGCGCGCCACCTTCAGAGCTTCCTCGGAGATGTCCACGGCTACGACCTTGGCGGTCGGAACCGACAGCGCCACCTTCCAGGCGATACAGCCGGATCCCGTGCAGAGGTCCAGGATGCGCACCGGTTCCGCGGACTTTCCGTAGGGGATGCGCATGCGGTAAATCCGGGAGCCGATCTTGATGGCTTCCCGCACCAGAAGTTCGGTCTCCGGACGGGGAATCAGCACATCCGGGGTCACCTTGAACGTCAGACCGCAGAACTCGCTGGTTCCGATCACGTACTGGATCGGCTCGCCCTTTTCCAGGCGGGCCATGTCCGTTTCCAGCGCCTTGATCTTTCCCTTGGGAATCTCATACGCCGGCTCGACGATGTGCGTATAACTCTTCGTTCCGATCAGGTGTTCGCACAGCATCAGGACGATCGTGCGGGCCTCCTTGGTCGGGTACAGGCTTTCCAGGGCCGCCGTTCCGTTGGAAATGAATTCGGTCAGCAGCATATCAGGAATTCTCAATGATCGTGGTCAGGAACTCTGTCATGTCCAGTCCGGCCGTGCGGACCATCTTCGGAACGAGCGAGGCGCTGGTCATGCCCGGGATGGTATTGACTTCGAGGAAATACAGGCCGTCCTCTCCGTCGATGTAGTCCATCCGGACCACGCCGGAGCAGCCCAGCCGTCCGTAGATCTTGCGGGTCGTCTCCCGGATCAGGTCGGATTTCTCCTCCGGAATCGGCGCCGGGCAGATCTCCTGGCTGTTGCCGTTGTACTTCGCATCGTAGTCAAAATACTCGTTGGACGTCACGATCTCGATGACCGGCAGGGTGCAGATCCCGTTGGCGTCCCGGTAGGCGGCGCAGGTGAACTCCCGCCCGACAATGCCTTTCTCCACGATGACCGTCGGACCCTCCGAGAAAGCGTACTGGATCGCGGGGACCAGGTCCTCCTTCCGGCTCACCTTGGAGATGCCGAAACTGGAACCGCCGTCAGTCGGCTTGACGAACACCGGGAAGCCCAGCCGTGCCGCGGCCTTTTCGGCGAAGGCGGCGATGTCCTCGCCCTTGCGGACCAGGGCGTCCGGCGCCAGGTGCACATAGTCGACGCCATGCAGGTAACTCTTGCAGGAGTATTTGTCGAAGACCACGGCGGAAACGAAGGCGCTGCAGCTGCTGAACGGGATGCCGAGCATCTCGAAATAACCTTGCAGCAAACCGTTCTCGCCCGGCTTGCCATGCTGCATGATGTACGCATATTCCAGCTGGATCTTCTCGCCATAGACATTGACCGAGAAGTCATTCTTGTTGACCTCGGGGCGGGCGCCTTCCGGGAACGTGACCCGCATCGAGTCCTTCTTGCGGAAGGCGACGAGCTGCCAACGGCCGAAACGGGCGAAAATCTCGAAGATGCTGAACTTCGTATCGTCGATCCTGGATGCGGTATATTCACCGCTGCGGCAGGAGACTTCCCACTCGGAGGAGTCGGAGCCGTAAATGACTGCTATGTTGGAATATTTTGCCATGATGGAACATTAATCGAAATAAGCTTCTGTTTCCCGCTGTTCGGCGGTATCACGGGCGTCTGAATCACCGCCGCTGCAACTCAGGTCGACGCTCATGCCGGGAGGCGCCGTGAACGTGTCCGCCTCGGAGATGCCGAGCGTACCGTCGGCAAGGATCTTCTTCATCCAACGGCCCCAGATCGGAAGGGCGGCATTCGAACCGCCGCCGAGCGCCGTGGACTGGAAATGGACCTGTCGGTCTTCGGCGCCGACCCAGATGCCGGCCGTGATCGTCGGCGTGTAACCGATGAACCAGCCGTCGGAGTTGTCATTGGTCGTGCCGGTCTTGCCACCGATCTGGCCACGCAGGGCGTACACGCTCCGCAGGCGGGCTCCGGTACCGCTGTTGACGACGCCCTGCATCAGGTTCGCCATCAGGTATGCGGTCTCTTCGCTGATCGCCTCGTGCTGCCGGGTGTTGAATTCGCTCAGGACATTGCCCTGGCTGTCCTCGATCTTGGTCACGAAGATCGGCTCCACGAAAACGCCCTTGGAAGGGAAGGTGTTGTAGGCCGCCACCATCTCATAGACAGACACGTCCGCGGAACCGACGCACAGCGAAGGGACGACTTCGAAATGGCTGCCGACACCCATCTTCCGCATCATCTGCACCATCGCCTCCGGTCCGAATTTCTTCATCAGGTAAGCGGAGATGTTGTTGGAAGAATTCGTGAGGCCCCACTTCAAGGTCACGGTCTTGCCGATCCAGGAGTCCTTGTCGGTACTGCGCGGCGTCCAGGTCTGGTCACCGATGATGAAGGTCTGGGGAATGCAGACGGTCTGGTCGCAGGGGGTCATGCCTTCCTGCATCGCCAGCGTATAGAGGAACGGCTTGATCGTCGAACCGACCTGCCGCTTGCCCTGCCGGACGTTGTCATACTTGAAATACCGGTAGTTCGGTCCGCCGATGTAGGCCTTGACATGGCCGGTCGCCGGTTCGATGGCCATGAAGGACGCCCGCAGGATGGACTTGTAGTAGCGGATCGAATCGTCCGGGGTCATGGTCGTGTCCACGTAGCCCTTGCCCTCCCAGGAGAACAGGCGCATCTGCGTAGGGACGGAGAAACTGGCCATGATCTCGTCGTCAGACTTGCCGGCCTTCTTCATCAGGCGGTAGCGGTCGCTCCAGCGGCGCGCCTGGTTCATCAGCCGCTCGATGGTCTCGTCGTCGACGTCGTTGGAGAAGGGCTTGTTCTTCTTCCACTTGATGTCCCGCCAGAAGGCAGGCTGCAGGTCCTTCCCGAGGTGCTCGGCCATCGCCTCCTCGGCATACTGCTGCATCTTGTAGTTGATGGTCGTATAGATGCGGAGGCCGTCGCGGTCCAGGTCGTACTTGGAACCGTCCGGCTTGGTGGTCTTGTTGAGCCAGCCATAGAGCTGGTCGTCGCGCCAGAGCAGGGAGTCGACGGAATAGTCCTCGCGGAACTGGTAGTCGGACCGTCTCGGACGTTCGGCGTTCATGTACTTGCGGAGCATGTCCCGGAAATACGGGGCGAGTCCGGCATTGTGGTCCATGATCTGGTAGGACAGGGTGATGGGGATCTGCTGGATCGAGTCGCGCTCGGCCTTGGTCAGATAACCGGATTCGCACATGCGGGCGATGACCGTATTGCGGCGGGCCAGGGCCTTGTCCGGATTGAGGGCCGGGTTGTAACGGGTCGGCTTGTTGACCATGCCCACCAGCGTCGCGCTCTCCTCGACCGTCAGGTCTTTCGGCTCCTTGGCGAAGAAGGTCTGGGAAGCGGACTTGACGCCATATGCGCTGCT
>JBGUXJ010000212.1:0-3459 GCA_045222055.1 Candidatus Cryptobacteroides sp.
CGAGCACCTCACGACGGAGATGAGCACCCCGGTGGTGGATGTGGATTCGCGCCTGGACTTTTCCCAGATCACTCCGAAGTTCTTCCGGATCCTCAAGCAGTTCCAGCCTTTCGGCCCCGGCAACAATTCCCCGGTTTTCCTGACCGAGAATGTCTATGACGACGGCAACGGCCGCAAGGTCGGTCCCGCCGCGCAGCACCTTAAGCTGGAACTGATACAGGAGTCCCAGCCCTACCACCAGATCGGTGCCATCGGATTCAACATGGCGGAGTATTTCGACCATATCAAGGCAGGGAATCCGATCGATATCTGCTACAGTGTCGTCGAGAATTATTATCGCGGCAATTCCACGATCCAGCTCCGTCTGAAAGACATGCGTGAGCGGGAAGACGTGATCTGACCTTTTCAGCCCCCCATTTTATAATAGGTGATACGTGACCGGGTTCATGCCCCGGACCGTTCCGGATGCCGGTACGTATCATAAATTATTCAAAAAATTTGTGATTAATTGAAAATTCTTATTACTTTTGCCGTATCATATACGGTACGTTCCGGCCGGTGTGCCCGATTGTCGGGGTTCTTGCGGCTGAAAACGGACGGACCGGCTATGAGATGAAAGCATACCCAAACCATTTAAAAGTAAGTAGATGAAACGTATCGCAATTTCTCTCCTCTTGTCTGCGGTCCTGTTCCCGCTGTCCCTCTCTGCCCAGCAGAGCAAAACGGACGAGAGCATTGAGTTCCGGCCGCACTGGTACGGACAGGTCCAGGGCGGAATCGCCTATACCTTGGGCGAAACGGCTTTCAAGGACCTGCTTTCCCCGGCCGGCGCTGTTTCCGTCGGCTATCAGTTCCATCCTGCCTTCGGCATCCGGTTCGGTATCGGCGGCTGGCAGGGGAAAGGGAATGTCACGAACCCTTTCGAGACATATACATTCAATCTCGCCGGTGGGAACCTTGACCTGACGGTCGATGTCGCATCCCTCTTCGGCGGGTACAACCATAAACGCACATTTCGTCCCTATCTACTGGCCGGCGGCGCCGTGATCGGTGGTTTTCATAATAACGCAAACAAGGTGTGTGGAGTCGTCCCGTCTGAGTTCTTCAGTTATCTGTGGGACGGTTCCGTGGTCTACGGCGCCGCACGTGCCGGTTTCGGGACGGATATCCGTATTGCCGACAATCTTTTCCTGAATTTGGAGGCCGTGGCCAACGTGACTTCCGACCATCTCAATTCCAAGAAGGCGGATAATCCGGACTTTCATTTCACGGGCCTGGCCGGCCTGAAGTTCGCTTTCGGCGGGAAGCCGTACCGGACTTCCTCCGCCTGGCTGGCCTCTCAGGAAGCGGCAAAGGAAGCGGCCGAAGCCGCCCGTATCGCACAGGAAGAGGCCGCCCGCCGTGCCCGCATGGAAGCGGAAGCGCGTGAGCGCGCCGCCCGCGAAGAGGCCGAACGCCTCGCAGCTGAGCGCCGTGCCGCCGAAGAGGCCGCACGGGCGGCTGCCGCCGAGCATGCCGCCATCGCCGCGGCACACGGATTCAACACCTTCTTCGCCCTCGACTCCTCCGTCATCTCCAAACAGGAAAAAGCCAGACTGCTCGAGACCGCGGAATGGCTGAAAGCCAATCCGGAGTTCAACGTGATTATCGTCGGTTACGCCGACCGCATGACCGGCCGTCCGAAGCATAATCTCGGCCTGTCCGAGCGCCGGGTCAATGCCGTCTTGAAAGTCCTTGTCGATGCCGGCGTTCCCGCCGCGCGGATTGCGACGGACTTCAAGGGCGATACCGTCCAGCCCTTCGCCGAGAATGTCAAGAACCGGGTCGTCATCGGCACGCTCGAATAAGCACAAATGTTTAATTCTACCAATATTTTTATGAAAGTAAAATTCTCAAAACTCGCAGCGCTGCTCCTCGGTGGGGCGGCACTGGTCGCCGTCGGTTGTACGGACTATGACGACGACATCAAGGATTTGCAGAAGCAGATCACTGCCCTTGAGACCGGCAAAGTGGCGACTGTCGAGTCTCAGGTAGCGACCTTGCAGTCCGCCGTATCGACCCTCGAAGCGGCCCGTACGACCATCGAGGGCGACATCAGCGACCTTGACGCCCAGATTACGGCCATCAATGCCGATATCGAGCTCATGAAGCAGAACATCGACAAGAAACTGGACGCGGCGACCTTCCAGAACTTTGTCAACACGACGGTCAAGGATATCCAGGATGCCGTCACGACCCTTACGACTCGTCTTGGCTCCCTTGAAGGCCAGGTTGGCGAACTCGGTACCGCGCTGGACAATTTCAAGGCCCAGGTCGCCCAGGATTACCTTTCCAAGGTCGCCTTCGAGACCTGGCAGACCACGGAACTGGTGAACAAGCTCAATGAGGTAAAGGCCTATGCAGTAGAACAGGACGCAGCCCTGAAGACGGAACTCCAGAAGTATTCCGACGACAAGGATGCCGCGCTGAAAACCGAACTGGAGGCCAAGATTTCCGCCAATGCCAGCCGCATCTCCAAGGCTGAGGAAGACATCGAGGCCCTGCAGACGCTCACCGAGACCTTGAATAACAAACTGGCGAAAGCCATTTCCGATATCGAGGTGCTCAATGGAAAGGTGGGACAGCTTGATACGAGGATCACCACGGAAATCAACAACCTCCGCACGGAGATCAACACGAAGATCGAAGGAATCGAGAAGCGTCTTGCCGCAGCCGAGGTCAATATCGAGAAACTCCTCAGCCGCATCCAGTCCATCGTTTTCGTCCCGGACTATGATGACGGCAAGATGACTGTCAATTACAGCGAGATGACCCAGGGTGACGCTGCCGGCCAGACACAGATTGCCATGCTGCTCGGCCAGGCCACCGATGCCACCTTCAAGGTATCCCCGGCCGAAGCCGCTGCCGAACTGGCCGCCGTGGGCGAGGACATCCTCTCCTTCAACACCAAGGCCGTCAAGACCCGCGCGGACGGAGATGCCGCTCCTGAACTGGAAATCATCAATGTCAAGAAGGGATCCGCCGCCGGTGAAATCGTCGTCACCTTCCTTCCGAAAAACTTCAATCTCGAGGCCTTTGGCTACAACGCCCTCAATCCGGTCGGCTACATGCCTTTGATCGATCTGACCGATCCGCAGAAACCGACGTCCGATCCCAGCAATGTCGCCTATATGTACAACAAGGCCGACCTGGAGAACTACAAGGTCCGTGCTGCCTATGCCACCGCCCTGGAAGTCAACTATAAGGTTGAAAAGGGTGAAGACAGCGAAGTCGCCCGCGACATCGAGATCTCCAGCCCTTACGTAACCCTCTTCCCGGCCCACGATGCCGCTTCCGACATCACCGTGCTCCCGGATCCGTATGTTTACAATACAGAGCGGAATGCCTGGCAGGTCGCTGACAAGACCGCCGAGATCGACTGGAATGACAAGGAAACCGTCATCACCATGTTCAAGGACG
>JBGUXJ010000213.1:0-7522 GCA_045222055.1 Candidatus Cryptobacteroides sp.
TTCATCGTCAACAGCATTTTCCTCTGCGCCGACCAGCGCAAGCATGTGGCGGCCGGTTACGGAAGCATGGTCCCCGCGTTCCTGGGGGAGGTCCCGTTCCTGTTCCGGAGCGGCCAGCTGCCCATCGACGTGGCCTTCATCAACTGCTCCCTGCCGGACGAGAACGGCTACTGCAGTTTCGGCATCTCGGCGGACATCTCCGTCGCGGCGGTCGAATGTGCGCGGGTCGTCATCGCCCAGGTCAACAAGAGCATCCCGTATCTGTACGGCAAGTGCCTGATCCATGAGTCTCAGATCACGGCGGCGGTCGAATGTGACATTCCGCCCGTTGCCATGGAATTCGGTCCGCCGACCGAGATCGAAGCGGCCATCGGCGCGCATATCGCCAACGAGATTCCCGACGGGGCCACGCTCCAGATCGGCGTGGGCGGCATCCCGAACGCCATTCTGAACGGTATCAAGCATCATCAGCATCTGGGCCTGCATACCGAGGCGATGACCGACGGCGTGGTCCGGCTGATGGAGGAGGGCGTGATCGACAATACGCTGAAAAAGAACCACCGGGGTGTCAGCATCGCATCGCTGGCCCTGGGTTCCAAGCATATGTACGAGTTCCTCGACCATAACCGGTCCGTCGAGTTCTACGACGTGGCCTATACCAACGATCCGTTCCGGATCCGGGAGAATCCGCGGGTCTGCGCCATCAACTCCGCCATCGAGGTGGACCTGACCGGCCAGGTCTGTGCGGACAGCATCGGGGACATGATCTTTTCCAGCGTCGGCGGCCAGCACGACTTCATGTACGGCGGCGCCCTGTCCGAAGGAGGGAAGACCTTCATCGCGCTGCCGTCCCGGACACTCAAGGGCAAGAACAAGATCGTGGCGCATCTGGCGCCCGGTGCCGGCGTCGTGACCACCCGTTTCCAGACGCAGTATGTGGCGACGGAATATGGGATCGTGTACCTGCGGAACAAGAACCTGGCGGAACGGGCGAAGGCCCTGATTTCCATCGCGCATCCGGATGACCGGGAGGAACTGGAAAAAGCCGCCTGCGAGCGTTTCGGCTACGCTTTCCTGCGTCTGGGGGCGAAATAATTTTTGGGGTTTCGGGGTTTTTGTCGTATTTTTGTAACCCGTATTCACGACAATGATTATGGAATACGGATTCGACAACCAAAAGTACCTGAAGATCCAATCGGATCGCATCAAGCAGCGTATCGCCACCTTCGGCGACAAACTTTACATGGAATTCGGCGGGAAGTTGTACGACGACTATCACGCCAGCCGTGTTCTCCCGGGTTTCGAACCCGACAGTAAACTAAAGATGCTCATGCAGTTGAAAGACGATGTTGAAATCATCATCGTCATCAGTGCCGTGGATATCGAGAAGAACAAGATCCGGAATGACCTGGGCATCACCTACGACATGGACGTCCTGCGCCTGCGGGACGTGTTCCAGGACAGGGGACTGAGCGTCAACAGCGTGGTCATCACCCACTTCAACGGCCAGTCCAGTGCGGAAGCCTATCGCAAGCGCCTGGAATACATGGGGATCAAGGTATATTATCACCATACGATCGAAGGCTATCCCAACAACGTCGCCCTGATTGATTCCGAGGAGGGTTTCGGCAAGAACGACTATGTGGAGACCACCAAGCCGCTGGTCGTCGTGACGGCTCCGGGGCCGGGCAGCGGCAAGATGGCCGTCTGCCTGAGCCAGTTGTACCAGGAGAACAAGCGCGGCATCAAGGCCGGTTATGCGAAGTTCGAGACATTCCCCGTCTGGAACCTCCCGCTGTCCCATCCGATCAACATCGCCTACGAGGCGGCGACGGCGGACCTGGACGACGTGAACATGATCGACCCGTTCCACCTGGATGCCTACGGCGAAACAGCCGTCAACTATAACCGGGACATCGAGATTTTCCCGGTGATGAACGCCCTGTTCGACGACATTTACGGGACCACCCCGTACAAGTCTCCGACCGACATGGGCGTCAACATGATCGGATACTGTATCAGTGATGACGAAGTGTGCCGGAAGGCCTCTCTCCAGGAAGTCATCCGCCGGTATTATGCCGCCCTGTGCAATTTCGCCGAGGGAAAGGGGACCGAGGCCGAGATCACCAAGATCGCGATGCTGATGAAGAAGGCGAAAATCACGACGGACGACCGGAAGTGCACGGTGGCCGCCAAGGAACGCCTCGAGAAGTCCCAGTACGCCACGGCCGCCATCGAACTGTGTGACGGCACCATCCTGACGGGCGAGACGAGTTCTCTCCTTGGACCGAGCGCGGCCCTGCTGCTCAATGCCTTGAAGCATCTTGCCGGCATCGCGCACAATGTCAAGCTGATTCCGCAGCAGATGATCGCTCCGATCCAGAAGACGAAGGTGACCTACCTGCACGGACACAATCCGCGCCTGCATACGGACGAGGTCCTGGTGGCGATTTCCATGATGAGCCTGATCGACGAAAACTGCAAGATGGCCATCGACCAGCTGCCCAACCTGGCCGGCGCACAGGTCCATTCCACCGTCATGCTGAGCGAAGTGGACCGTAAGACCTTCCACAAGCTGGGCATCGGCCTGACCTGTGATCCGGTGCGGAAAATCAAGGACCTGCAGGCCCGGTCGCTCGAATCTCATGTAGACTGATGAAGCGCATCGAGGTCGTCGCCGCTGTCATCCGAAAGGAAAACCGGATCTTTGCCACGCAGCGGGGATACGGCGATTTCAAGGACTGGTGGGAGTTCCCGGGCGGGAAGATGGAGGAAGGGGAGAGCCCGGAGGAAGCGCTTGTCCGGGAAATCCGGGAAGAGTTGTCCGCTGACATCCGGATCGACCGGTTCCTGCATACCGTGGAATGGGATTATCCCGCTTTCCACCTGACCCTGCATTGCTTTCTCTGTTCCCTGCAGTCCGAAGCCCTTCATCTGAATGAGCACGAGGCTTTCCGCTGGCTTTCCTATCCTGACCTGCATGACGTACGATGGCTGCCGGCCGACGAAGGGCTTCTGCCGCTGCTGTCCTCCGTGCTGCTCGGCGTCGACGCCCGTCTGGCAACCTTTATTGAAGAACAGGTCATTCCACGGTATGCGGCCTTCGACAAGGCGCACCGGGAAGACCATGCCCGCAACGTGATTTCGCGGGCGATCGACCTGACGGAGTGGTATCCTGTGGACCGGAACATCCTCTATGCCGCCGCAGCCTGCCATGACCTGGGCCTATCCGTCGACCGGGCGACCCATCATCTGGAAAGCGGCCGTATGATTCTGGAAATGAAGGAATTGCGGGAATGGTTCGGCCCCGATGAGATCGAGACCGTCGCCAGGGCTGCCGAGGATCACCGCGCGTCATCGGACCATGACCCCCGTACGGTATACGGCCGGATCGTCGCGGAAGCGGACCGGCAGATTTTCCCTGAATCCATCATCCGCCGGACCATCCAGTACGGTATGGCCCATTATCCGGATCTTCCCCGGGAAGGCCACTGGCAGCGCACGCTGGACCATCTCCACGAAAAATACGCCGAAGGCGGTTACCTGAAACTCTGGATCCCTGAATCTCCCAACGCCGCCCGTCTGGCGGAGTTGCGTGCCATCATCCGCGATGAAGACCATCTGCGGAAAATCTTTGAGCGGATCTACGCGGAAGAAACTTCCGGCCAGAACGGCTGAACCCCCGTTTTTATTTGTTGAGGAACTTCTCGTACAGGGCGAACTGCGCCTGAAGGGCTCCGTCGTCCAGGTTCGCCTCCGGATGGAAGATGTCTGCCTGGAACAGGCCGCCGGATAAGGACCAGTTTCCGATGACTTCTCCGTCCAGCAGGACCACGGGCCAGAAGATGCCGCGGTTGTTGTGGGCCCGGTGGCTGTGGTCGGGATGGACGGCGACATGGCGGCTCTTGTAGCCGATGAGATATTCATCGTAAGAGGGCAGCAGCGTGACGGTGCCGCTGCGGAATCCGCGTGTGCGGCTGTCCTGGTGACGGAAGAATGCGTGGCCCTTCCAGCGTTCCTGGACCAGTTCGTCCCGGATGGCATCCATGCCGGCCTTGCAGTCGCTGATGTTCAGCCCGCTCCACCAGACGAAGTCTCCCAACGTGGCCGGCCCGTGGCTGCGGAAATACTTGCGGGCGAGCAGCGCCAGGGCTTCCTCTTTGGGGAGGGGATTGTATTTCGGCAGTTTGTCGGAGACCAGGGCGTAACTGTGTTTCATCGGGAACAGGTCGCCGCTGCACAAGAGTCCGGCGTACTCGGCCAGGCGGATGTGGTAGGACAGCCGGTGGTCGTCCATCGTGATGCCTTTCTCCGCCAGGGCGTCGGCGAAACTGGCCTTCAGGGCGATGCGGTGGCTCTCTAGATAATCGCTGAAGATCTGCCGGACAGCTTCCTGCTCTGCCTGCGGGATGCTGACGCCGTTGGATTTCATCCAGCCCGAAAGCCCGCGCAGCGCCTGTGTCCTGCACAGGTCCAGCATCCAGCACCAGTCTTCGCCGGCAACCAGCTGCCAGGTCGTGCGGAAGAGATGGCCCCGGACGATCTTTCCCTCGTCGTACGCTTTCTCGAAGGCCTTGGCCGACGGCCGACGGGTCCGCATCTCCACCGCCCAGCGCATCAGCCGGTATTCCTGGGCCTGCATGGCACCCATCCACTCTACCACGTCGTACGGCGCGGTAAACTGCGGACAGATGAGCTGCTGGCTGAGGAGTCTGGCGGATACGGGGTTCATGCTAAAAGAAAACCCGCTGATATTCAGCGGGTTCTGTGTGGTGCTGGGAAGAATCGAACTGCCGACACATGGATTTTCAGTCCATTGCTCTACCATCTGAGCTACAGCACCATCATTTTGGGAATGCAAAGTTAGTTATTTTTTCGAAGTCTGCAAATCTTTCCAGGACTTTTTTAAAACTTTCATCTGGCTGCTATGAAATATCGATGCCTTTCGCTACCTTTGAAACTATTGTGCTGGAAACAGCCTTGGCAAGAATCAAATTCTATATTATTATGAAACATACGTTTTTGACGCTGGCGGTGCTTTCTCTGGTGGCTGCAGTGCCGGCCTTCGCCCAGAAGAAACCGCTTGACCATGATGTGTATGACGGTTGGCAGCGGGTGGCGACGCCTGTCCTTACGCCGGACGGCTCGGTATTGGCATACCAGATCGCCCCGCAGGAAGGAGATGCGGACCTGATCGTCCGCCGTGTATTTGAGGGGAAGGAGGTCCGCATTCCGCGCGGTACCGGCCTGGTGATGGACGGCAGGTGGGGCTACTGCCTGATCAAGCCGGAATTCCAGAAGACCCGACAGGCGAAGATCGACAAGAAGAAAGCGGACCAGATGCCCAAGGACTCCCTGGCGGTCATTAACCTGAAAACCTTGGAAGTCAAGAAGTATGCAGATGTGAAGGCCTTCAAGTCCGGCACGGATGCCATGCCTTTTGCCGCCTACACGTTCGACAAGGGACTGGTCGTGCTCGATCCGGCCAGCGGTGCGGCGGATACGCTCAAGCACACGGACCAGTATGTGTTCAGCCGGGACGGCAGCCAGCTGGCGGTCACCTTCAAGAAGGACAAGAAAGACAGTCTTTCCTATGACGGTATCGCCCTGTATGACCCTGCGGCGAAGCGCCTGAACTCCCTGGACCGGGACAAGCCTTTCTACGGCGGACTGGCATTCGACGACAGCGGCCGGAAACTGGTGTACCTGGCTTCCACGGATTCCGTCAAGGACGGGAACAAGCATTGCGCACTCCTCCTTTCCGAGGATGGTGCAGCCCCGCGGACCGTTGTCTCCCAGGGCTACAAGGGAAAGAACGACTGGACGTTCAACGAGAATTCCGCTCCGTTCTTCTCCCGGTCCGGCAACCGGATCTTCGCCGGCATCGCTCCTTTCACCGGTCCGAAAGATACCACCATCGTGGATTTCGAGACCGCCAAGGTGGATATCTGGAACTGGGATGCCATGCTGACCCCGCCGATGCAGAAGGTCCAGGCCGCGCGTATCACGCGCAGGACCTATCCGGTGGTGATCGACCTGGCCGGCTCCCGTCCGGTGCTCCTGTCCGAGGGTGATTTCGATTCCCTTACCTATATCCAGGGCGGCGACGGCGGATATGCGCTGTCCGTGGACGATTCCCCGTATCGCCTTTCTTCCTACTGGGATTCAAACAATTACGTTGATGTCCGGATTGTATCCCTGCAGGACGGTTCCCGTCGCGATGCGGCCATCAAGCTTCCCGGCTCGGTCCGGATCTCTCCGGAAGGGAAGTACCTGATCTGGTACAACTACGACGACAGCCAGTGGTATACCTATGATATAGCCACGCAGGAAGAGGTCTGCCTGACCGCTGACAGCCGCGTGAATTTCTACGATGAAGAGGATGACCATCCTTCCCCTGCGGGCCCGTATGACCGCAATCCCGTCTGGACGGCCGGAGACGAATATGTGCTCATCGGCGACCGGTACGACATCTGGAAGTTCAAGGCGGACGGCAGCAAGGTCGAATGCCTGACCAAGGGCGCCGGCCGTGCCGGGCGGATCCAGTTCCGGAAGACTTCCTATGTGGATTATGGTTGGACGGCCAATGACCGCAGACTGGGCGCGACGGTCGTCCCGTCCGAGAGCGGCCAGGTCTGGCTCTCCGCCTTTGACGAGGTCTCCAAGCAGAACGGCCTCGCCGTCGTGACCGGCCTGAAACCGCAGACGCCTGTCTGGTATGTGGAACCGGCCTCCTACGGGACCGTCGTGATTGCACGGGATGCGCCGGTAGTGGCATTCACCCAAGGCGATTACCGTCATTCGTACAACCTGCGCCTGGCCTATGACTCCACGAAGAAAGGCCTTTCCAAGGGCGCTTTCAGCCTGAAACCTTCCCTGCAGAAGCGGATGGAGGCGGCCTACACGCTGACGGACATCAATCCTCAGCAGGCGGATTACCGCTGGGGCGATGCCCGGCTGGTCCACTGGACGGCATACGACGGTACGCCGCTGGACGGTGTCCTGATCGTGCCCGATGACCTGAAGCCGGGGGAGAAGATCCCGATGATGGTTTATTTCTATGAACGGTATTCCGAGACGCTGTACAACTACCGTCAGCCGGCTCCTTCCCGTTCGACCGTCAATCCCGCGATGTACGTCAGCAACGGATACGCCTTCTTCATTCCGGATATCGTCTACAAGGACGGCCATCCGGGCGAGAGTGCCTACAACTGCGTATGCTCGGGCGCCGAGGCCATGTGCGAGCAGTTCAGTTTCATCGACCGCGACCATATGGCCATCCAGGGACAGAGCTGGGGCGGTTACCAGACGGCCTACCTGATTACCCGCACGGACATGTTCGCTGCGGCGGGAGCCGGTGCTCCGGTCGGTAACATGACCAGTGCGTACGGCGGCATCCGCTGGGAGTCCGGCCTGGTGCGGGCCATGCAGTATGAGCACGGACAGAGCCGGATCGGCAAGTCCATCTGGGACGAGGGCGGCCTGGACCTGTATATCGAGAATTCCCCGATCTTCCATGTCG
>JBGUXJ010000214.1:0-2542 GCA_045222055.1 Candidatus Cryptobacteroides sp.
ACCCTCGCCCTCGCGGTCGCCTTCGCGGTGATCTTCGGCAAGGAAGTCTTCGGCGGTACCGGCATGAACTTCCTCAACCCGGCCCTCCTCACCCGTGCCTTCCTCTTCTTCTCCTATCCGTCGAAGATGTCCGGTTCCTCAACCTGGATCTCCCTCGGCAAGGAGCAGATGCTCGACGGTGCGACCGGCGCCACCCCGCTCTCCTTCATCGGTGACGGCATCGACGCCCTGACCGGAGCCGGCGTGCAGTATGGCACCAGTTTCATGGACTTCTTCCTCGGTACCATCCCGGGGTCCGTGGGTGAGACCTCCGTGATCGCCATCCTGATCGGTGCGGTCATCCTCCTGTGGACGGGTGTCGCCAGCTGGAAGATCATGTGCTCCTCCGTCATCGGCGCCCTGCTCGTGGGCTGGCTCGGCAACGTCGCCGGCGCCACCGACATCCCGGCGTACTACCATCTGGTGCTCGGCGGTTTCGCTTTCGGTACCGTCTTCATGGCGACCGACCCGGTGACCTCCGCCCAGACCGAATGCGGAAAATGGATCTACGGTTTCCTCATCGGCGCCCTCTGCGTGACGGTCCGCCTGTGGAACCCCGGCTATCCGGAAGGCATGATGCTCGCCATCCTGCTGATGAACACGTTCGCCCCGCTGATCGACTACTATGTCACCGACATCACGGTCAAGCGCCGCGCCAAGAAAGCAAAGATCGCATAAATATATTGTGGTATGAATACGAACAACAACCTTTATACAGTAGTATATTCGGCCATCATCGTGGTGGTGGTCGCCGCGATCCTCGCTTGGGCTGCCATGGCCCTCAAACCGAAACAGGACGCCAACATCAAGGCCGAGACCATCAGCCAGATGCTTGACGCCGCCAAGATCCAGAACAAGGGCGAGGCAGCCAATAACGAAGCCATCCTCGACAAATATGCAGAGACCATCCAGACCGCCTTCACGGTCAACGCGGAAGGCACGAAGGTCAAGGACCTGGCCACCGACCGCCAGAACATCCAGCTGGCCGACGGTCTCAAGGCACAGAATTCCATCCTGAAGAAGGGTGGAGATGTCGAACTTCCCGTCTATGTCTTCAACAATGGAGGCAAGAAGGTAACCGTGGTTCCCGTCTATGGAGCCGGCCTCTGGGGCCCGGTCTGGGGTTATGTCGCCTTTGACGAAGACCTGAAGACCATCCTCGGCGCCTACTTCGACCACGAGTCCGAGACCCCGGGCCTCGGTGCCAAGATCAAGGACGATCCAGAATTCCGCGCCCAGTTCATCGGCAAGAAAGCCGACTTCGCTGCCAGCCCGGTCTTCGGTATCATCAAGAATGCCGCCAAGGACAATGAAGTCGATGCCATCACCGGTGCGACCATGACTTCCAAGGGCCTCGGCGCCGCCATCGGCACCTGGCTGGAGGCCTATAAGCCGTATTTCACGGCCAACGCGCCCGTGGAGAAAAACAAGTGCAACTGCGGCCAGTTCTGCCCGTGCGAGGACTGCCAGTGCGACTGCCACTGCCATCCCGGCCAGACCCAGTGCGAATGCCCGGACTGCCCGTGCGAGAACTGCCCTACCGGCTCACATAAAATGGAGGAATAAGCTATGGACGACAAAATCAAAGAAACCATCCTGAATCCGATTCTCAAAGGGAATCCGATCACCGTCCTCGTCCTCGGTATCTGCTCCGCACTTGCGGTTACCGTCGAACTCAAGGGCGCCCTGGTCATGGCCCTGTCCGTGACCATCGTCACCGGCCTGTCCTGCCTGATTCTCTCCCTGCTTCGCAACACCATTCCGAACCGGGTCCGCATCATCGTGCAGCTCGTCGTCGTGGCCATGCTGGTAATCCTGGTCGACCAGATCCTCAAGGCCTATTCCTACCCGATCGAGAAACAGCTCAGCGTCTATATCGGCCTCATCATCACCAACTGTATCGTCATGGGCCGCATCGAGGCCTTCGCGCTCGGCAACAAGCCGTGGCCTTCCTTCCTGGACGGTATCTTCAACGGACTGGGCTACGGCCTGATCCTGGTGATCGTCGCCTTCTTCCGCGAGCTCCTCGGCAGCGGCACCCTGCTGGGATTCCGCATCATTCCGGAGTCCTTCTACGCCGCCGGCTACATGGACAACGGCCTTGTCATCCTTCCTCCGATGGCCCTCATCCTAATCGGATGCATCATCTGGGTCCACCGCAGCTTCCAGAAAGACCTGCAGGAGAAATAACACCTAACACCGCAAGATTATGGAATATATAAGCTTATTCGTAAAGTCAATCTTCGTTGACAATATGATTTTTGCATACTTCCTCGGTATGTGCTCATACCTGGCAGTATCCAAAAATGTGAAGACGGCTACCGGTCTGGGTGTTGCTGTTATCTTCGTGCTGCTGTGCACGCTCCCGATCAACTATCTCATCAACAAGTTCCTGACGAACAACCCGTTCGGCGCCGACCTGAGCTTCCTCAGCCTGATCATCTTCATCGCCGTCATCGCCGCGTTCGTCCAGATCGTCGAGATGGTCGTCGAGAAATTTGCA
>JBGUXJ010000215.1:0-9547 GCA_045222055.1 Candidatus Cryptobacteroides sp.
TACGGATCCATATGCGTCGAGGAACGCAACGTGGACTTGACGCTGCCCATGATGTCGCAGGTCACGTCGCCGATCATCTTGATCCGGAAATCCGGACGCACGAAATCCTCGGCGGCCAGGTAGACCGGATTGTCCGGCGCCCAGAAATGGCAGCAGATCAGCAGGTCCGCGGCACGGGCGAAGCGGTAGAAATCGCTCTCGTAGTCTCCGGGATGGCTGAAGAAATCCGGGAACGAGAAGACCTTCGCAGGGTCCTTCGGCCGGACCAGGTTGTCCGCATCCGCAAACGTATAGGAAAGGCATCCGACGGTCTCCTGAGAAAGGAATTCATCGATCGGCATATACTTCGCACCGATCTCGTTCAGTACGTACTGGGCTCCCTGGGAGACACGCCCGCCGCCCGTAAGGATGATCTTGACCTTGGGCAGGTCGATGGCCTTGAGATTCTCCTTCAACCGGTCCAGGGTGAATTTGAGGTCCGGCTTGGGAAGTTCATACAGGCCCGTCCTGAGACCATATCCGCGCAACGTATAGTACACGCCGACGACGCCGGCCCACCATCCGAACGCACAGACACGGATCCCCTTCTCGTCAACCATGTACTCATAGTCGGAGAACGTGATTCCCTTCTTCAGGAATGCCTGCAGGAGCGGACGGTTATACGACTGCATCTTCGCGATGTGGCCGAAGAACACATAATGCTTGTCAGGCAGCAACGTGTCTATCTTCGCTTCCTTGATGCCGAACAGCACATCGCAGTCCGACACATCCTCGACGACGGGAATGCCGCATGCCCGGTATTCATCGTCCGAATAAGCCCGGATGTCGCTCGACTGGACGACGATTTCCGAATCCGGGAAACGCTCCTTCAATTCCGCGGCCTCCTTCGGGCTCAAGGCGACACGATTGTCGATCGGTGTCTTGGTCTCTTTGATCAAACCAATTTTCATAATGCTATAATCTGATTAAATCCGATGCCACCACGCCGTATTGTCCCCGAAAGAAGACGCGGCAGTGGGAAGAGGCATCCAAAATGTTGATATTCCGATTGAAAACGCCGGAGGTTCTCTCCTCGTCCGAAAACGAGTAATAATGGTTCGGCCGGCCTTTGCTGTCGGAGAACACGATATACCTGGGAGAGGCATTCTCGCTCCCGAACGCGACCCGGTTCCTTGAAGCAGGGTCATGGCTGACCCGGATATCGAGGACCTCGAAACAAATGAATCCCGAGCGGACATTGTCACGGACCAGACAGGCCCGGTACGCCCCATGAGGCAGTCCGGAGATCTCCGTCATGGGAGACTTCGCCTTGACCTTCCGGAAAAAGGCGCCGTCCTTGTACAGATAGATTTCCGGATAGGAATCGGTGAAGACTGCCATCCGGACATCACTCCCTTCCGGATAGGAACAACGGTCTCCCAGCGTAGGACAGAGCGCATAATTGTAATGATACTCGAAAGCCGGCTCGTCCCCGAGCGGCACGAACACGGACATCTGGTAATCCGTGTTCTCGTCCAGATACTGATACTGGTACCGGACCAGGGAATACTTCTTCCACAACTCCACGAACGCCTCGTAATCCAGTTCCCGGATCCACGAATCTTTCTGGTCCACCCGCGTCGTCTCGAACAACTGCACGCCACGGAGATTCCCGGCCTCGTCCCTGTCCACGCCATAGACCATCATGACATGGTCCTGCCGCCCCAGGACGTCGCACGGTTCGACGGAACCGGGGGTCTGGTCCGCCGTCTTCTTCATCCCGGGGATACCGGCGAACATCCTTGCATAATAAGGCGTTTCGATACCCAGGACATACAGGACTGAGTTGCTGCAGGTGGTGCCGTAATACGCGGAACTGTCGACAGGACCGTCATAGGACCCGCCGCCCAGGTCCTCCGTATAGAGGACGCTGAAAGGATTCTGCAAAGCCGTCATGAAGGTATGGAGTGAAACCTGGGTCCCGATCTGGGTATTCGTCATGTAAGCCAGCGAATAAGGGGCGCCGCTCCGGTCCTGGCTCTTGGGATAGGAACCGTAGCAGCTCGGCACGCTCAGGAGCGGAGTCCACTTCAGGTCCGCCAGTTGCCGTGCCTTCCGGAGCGCACATTCGACTCCGGTGTACCTCCGGGATGTCAGGGATTCCTCCGGCCAGTCATGGTCCACGGGATCGTCGAGGCTGTAAGTCCGCATCTCCGCATCCTTCAGCAGTTCCTGCCACTCCGCGAGATCAAGGGTCTCCTTCTCCGCACAGGCCGAAAAGGCCTGCGGAAGGATGATCAAAGTCAATATGGAAAGGATGAACCGGATCAGTTCTCTTTTACCCATTCCGTACCCCACTTCTTCCCGTCATAGACATTCCGGGCCTTGTACCGCTCGCCCTTCACCTGGACGACCCGTCCGTTGTAGGAAGACGTCCAGCCCATGGACATCTGCGGAAGCGCATCCAGCACCTCCACGATGCCTTCGATCTTGACCGCATTCTGCGGATATTTCCCGTTGTTGTAATACGGCTTGCCGTCGCCCTGCTTGTAGAGGATCTGGCCTTTCTTGATCTGGTTGTTGCCGACGAAGGAGACCTCGAAACGATTGTGCTCGTACTCGGTCAATGTCGAATAGATGAAAACCAGCGGGCCCATGTCCCGTTCGATCTTGGCATCCTTGATCGAGATGTTCCAGGAAGACTGGCAGACCGCCACATACGGGGGCATCTCATAGGTCTTCCCATCTTTCCCCTTGTAAGTCAGCGCCTTGTATTTTTTCGCATGCACCAGCGTAGCCGGATCGTTCATGTTGAACGCATCCGCCACGGACGTGAAGGTGATCGACTTCAGGTTGTCGCTGCCCTTTGCATACAGATACCGGAACACCTGGTACTGGTTGGAATAACTCAACGGGCCGACGAAAGTCTGCGACTGTGTGGCCTTCGGGAAATAGATCGTACGGTAGTAGTCGATGAAATTGTTCGAGACGATCGCCCCGTTGTAATAGGCCCACTCGAAACACGAGTTGTCATCACGCAACTGGCCGCCGTTGATGTAGTTGAACGACAGCGTGGAATCCGTGAATCCGCTCGACGTCTTCTCGTTCTTGGAGAAATAGCAGACCGACATGAACTTGTTCTGGGTGATCTGGCTGACCCTGTGGACTTTCGTATCGAAGAACATGACCTCGAAACAGCCGATGCCGCACCCGTCCATGACCAGGCCGGGGCAGTCACAGGTGTCGAAGAAACGCACGTCCCCGTTCCGGACGCCGGTGATGCACATCCGCACGATACTGCCGGAGATTTCCGCCCGCTGGAACAACTTCACGCCCTTGGCGACGGCGATGCCGCCATACTCCGTCGTGGAATACGTCCCTTTCTTCGTGGGCCAGCAGCCCAGCATATTCAGTTTCAGCGGCACATACTTTCCCTGGTTGAAATTCAAGGTTCCCGTCACCTTGAAGGTATAACCGGCCGGGAAATACAAGACCTTGCTCTGCGTCGAAGAGGCATACAACGCCTTACGCACCGCTTCCGTATCATCTTTCTTTCCGTCACCCTTGGCGCCGTACATCAGAGGAGTAAGGTAATCCGGCATCTGCGGAGTCACGTCCTGCGCCACCGCCGGTCTCGGAAGTCCTGTCAGCAACAGGAGTCCGATCAGTAGGAATAACTTGCTTTTCATATCAGACATGCGCTATAATTTGTTTTCAAATATCCGCTTCACTTCTTCGTAACTCTCCAGATTGCCGATGTCATAGCGGCGGCCCGGCATTTCCCAGGCATGCACAGGCGTCCGGGTGGCGAGCCAGGCGATGAAACTGCCCGGCGCATCGATGCCGCAGCCCGCGGCGATGCCTTCGGCGACCAGCGGCACATCCGCCCGGCGGTAGAAATAGAACGGCGGGCAGCACCAGTGGCTCTTCGGCTCGGCCGGCTTCTCCTCCATGGAAAGGATCAGACCGTTGTCATCGACCTGGGCGACGCCGGTCTTGCGGAGTTTCGCCAGATCGGGTTCATAATACCGCATGACACAGGACGTTCCCTTCCCGACCGCGAAGGACAGGAAGCCCGAAAGACTGAAGGACAGCAGGTTGTCCCCTGCGATGACCAGCAGGTCCTCGTCCAGTCCGAGGGAATCGACCGCGAACTGGATGTCGCGGACCGCCCCGAGACGGGTCTCGTTGGAAGACGTGCCGTCGTCCAGGACGGTGATATCGGACCGCTTCTCCGCCCACGCCTCGAAGATCGGCGCGAACTTATGGTTGGAAATCACGACATAGCCGTCCACCAGCCCGGTCGCGTCGATGTCTTCGATCAGCCAGTCCAGGATCGGCTTGCCGCCGACTTCCAGCAGCGGCTTCGGGAAATTCTCCGTCAAAGGGTAGAGCCGCGTCGCGTAGCCCGCGGCCAATATCAAGCATTTCATATTCTCACACCGTCTGCGCTTTCGCACAAATAGAAAGCATAATGGCCTTTCATGGCCGGGAAATCATGCAGATAGGCATCGGTGACGGTCCGTTCGATGGATTCGGCATAAGCCGGATCGATCAGCGCCATGCAGCAGCCCTTGAAGCCCGCGCCGCTGAAGCGGCCGCCATAGATGCCGTCGGTCTGCCGCATGATCTCATACAGCCGGATCTGCTCGGGCGCACCGGACTCCCAGTTGTGGATGCTGCTCCAGCCCGACTCGAATGACAGCCGGCCATACGCCTCGATGTCGCCGCGGCGCCAGGCCTCCGCGCCTTTCTCCACCCGCTCGAACTCCGTGTACCAGTGCTCGCACCGGCGGGCCCACTGGACCGGCAGCCGGTCCTTGTACTGCTCGTAGATCTCCCGTCCGACGCCCCGCGCCATGGCCTCCTGGAACTTGCCGTACTCCATGCCGGACAGCGCCTGCAGGGCATACACTCCCGCCCGCAGTTCGTCCACGCGCATGTTGTACTTCGACCCCAACAGACTGTGTTCCAGCCCCGAGAAGAAGATCGCGATCTTCCACGGCTTCATCGCCGGGTGCTCCGGAATCAGTTCATAACTGTCGTCCTTCGTATCGAGATACAGCAGATGGCCTTTCTTGCTCAGCACCTCGCAACTCTGGTCCAGTTTGCCCACGGACACGCCGACATAGTCGCGTTCGGCCACCAGGGCGGTATCGATCAGTTCCTGCTCCGTCAGGCGGATGCCGTTGACCCGGCAGAGTGCCGACAGGAAGGAAATGATCACGGCCGCCGAAGAGGAAAGCCCGCCGATCGGAAGCGTCCCTTCGATCACGCCGCAGAGGCCGACCTGGAGCCGGTGGTCATGGGCCAGGGCCAGGGTGGCGCCGCGCAGGTAGTCCGCCCAGTCGTCCTGCTTGCGGGCCGGGATCGAGGCGATGTGCCACTGGGCGCGCTTGGGGAACTGGAGGGAGACCATCTCGATGACGCCGTTCTGCTTGGGCGCATAGGCGATATGGATGCCTTTGTCGATGGCGAAGCCGGTGATCTTTCCGAGGTTGTGGTCGGAATGGGCGCCGATCGGGCAGATGCGGTAGGGGCAGAAAGAAGTTCCTTCCGGGTCGCGGTGGTAGAGGTTCTTGAACTGTTCTTCGCAGCGCATGTACGGGGGGCTTTTCGTGCGGTTACTTCAGGGGGTTGAGATCGGATTTGTACCACTGGGCGAAAGCAGCGATGCCTTCATGGAGCCGGACATGGGGCTTGTACCCCACTTCGGTCTCGAGTTTGGTCGTATCGGCGTTGGTCTGGTAGACGTCGCCCGGCTGCATGGGCAGGAAGATCTTCTGGGCCTCGCAACCCATGGCCTGCTCGATCTCGGAGATGAAGTCCATGAGTTTGACCGGGTTGGAGCAGCCGATGTTGTACACGCGGTACGGCAGGCCGTTCTCGTTCGGCGTCGGTACCTGGTCGATGCAGCCGACCGTGCCTTCGACGATGTCGTCGATGTAGGTAAAGTCGCGGATCATGTCGCCGTGGTTGAAGACCTTGATGGGTTCGCCCCGGCTGATGGCCTTGGCGAAGAGCATCGGGCTCATGTCGGGACGGCCCCAGGGGCCGTACACCGTGAAGAACCGCAGGCCGGTCATGGCGATGCCGTACAGTTTGCAGTAACTGTGGGCCAGGAGTTCGTTGCTTTTCTTGGTCGCGGCGTACAGACTGACGGGATTGTCGACCTTGTCGTCCTCGCTGTACGGGACCTTGGCATTGAGTCCGTAGACGGAACTGGACGAGGCGTAGACCAGGTGCTTCACGCCGTAGTTGCGGCAGGCCTCGAGGATGTTCAGAAAACCGACGAGGTTGCTCTGGAGGTATGCGTAGGGGTTGGTGATGCTGTATCGCACTCCGGCCTGGGCGGCTAGGTTGACGACCTTGTCGAACTTCTCTTTCTCGAACAGGGCGTCCACCGCCGGCTTGTCGGCGATGTCCAACTTGATGACATCCAGCCCGAACGCCCGGCAGCGGGCTTCCTTCAGGCGGACGTCGTAATAATCATTGAAATTGTCCACGCCGATGACGTCGTCTCCCCTTTTCAGGAGTTCGCTCATCAGTTTCGAACCGATAAACCCGGCTGCGCCGGTCACCAGGATTTTCATAGTATCAGATACGACCAAAGGTCACCCGGGGCCGGAGCTCCGAGCGGACCAAATGCTGTAGACTTGTCCTTTCCTGCCCTGAACGCACTATCCAGCAACGCTGAGGCAGGATTTCCTCAATCATCAATCTGCTTTCTCTTGCAAAGAGTATTAGTTTGCAAATATAACAAAGTTATATTGCAATGCCAAAAATGGCGGCCCCGCGGGGTCGCCATGAAACTAGGATGGAGCGTTTCGAGGGCGCTATTCCCATGCCGCCCACGGACTTCCTTTTTCTGCCTCGTCTGCCAGGCGGAGCAGATACTGTCCGTAGGGATTCTTGGCCATGGGCGCGGCGACTTCCCGCAGGTGTCCGGGGGTGATCCAACCCTTCCGCAGGGCGATGCCTTCCAGACAGGCGACCTTCAACCCCTGGCGCTTCTCGATGGTCTCGATATAGATGGAGGCGTCTGCCAGGGAGTCATGGGTCCCGGTATCCAGCCACGCGAACCCGCGGCCCAAGGGCTTGACCTGCAGGGCTCCGTCTTCCAGAAATGCCTGATTCACAGAGGTTATCTCCAATTCTCCGCGGGCGGAGGGCTTGACATTCGCGGCCACGTCGACGACGCGGTTCGGGTAGAAATACAGCCCGACCACCGCATAGTTACTCTTCGGATTCGCCGGCTTTTCTTCGATCGAGAGGCAGTTCCCGTTGCGGTCGAACTCGGCCACGCCGTATCGCTGCGGATCGCTCACCCAGTAGCCGAATACGGTCGCCTTCCCGGCATCCGCGGCAACGACGGCCTTCCGCAGCAGCCCGGTGAACCCAGCACCATGGAAGATGTTGTCTCCGAGCACCAGGCACACGCTGTCATCGCCGATGAACTCCCGGCCGATGATGAATGCCTGGGCCAGTCCGTCCGGCGAGGGCTGCTCGGCATATTCGAAACGCACCCCGTAATCGGACCCGTCTCCCAGCAGGCGCCGGAATCCCGGCAGATCCTGGGGCGTCGAGATGATCAGGATATCCCGGATTCCCGCCAGCATCAGCACGCTGACCGGATAATAGACCATCGGTTTGTCATAAATCGGGAGCAACTGCTTGCTCACTCCCTTGGTGATGGGATACAGTCGTGTGCCGGATCCCCCGGCCAGTACGATACCTTTCATAATTCCGTTGATTTCATGCTATATTCAGGTCTCTTTCCGGAATCCTTCCGGACGAGTTCTGAATAACATTCCGAAAGATACGAATTTTTCTACGATTTCCACCGAAACGACCCCGTTCTGGCAGAGCTGGCGCCGCGAAGTCGATTCTGGTCAGGACTGAAACAACGGGGGCGTTTTCCTTGTTGGGAGGGGTTATTTGCACCCAGGGTCTCTTTATAATCCGGGGCTGGGTGAAAAATCACGGTCATAGTGCATGAAGTGCACCCGGGCTCTCCGATAGCAAAACAATCGACATCTCAAAGGGACGGATAAAAGTAAACGTTTCTCCGGTTATCCTCCTTGGGCACATGCAGATAGCATCCGCCAATGGTCGCGGCAAGTCCATATAATCGTCTATGTAACAAGCAAATATCAAATAGCCGTTTTAAGTCTTGTATATCAAATATAATACACCGAACTTGCCTCCCCGAACCGCGCCGTTTCTCCCGATTGAGGCCTCGTCAAAAGATCTTTGAAATATGATTGCAGTATCAAATAATATTACTACCTTTGCTCTCGTGAGTTTTTTGCCCCTTGAGAAAGGGCAGTTGAGTTACTTTTAAAGTGCTGCCTATTCGGTGGCACTTTTTCTTTTCAAAACCGGATGATGTAGCTCTTTCTCTTTCCAGCGGATTACAAAAACAAACTCAAAAAAAACTCATCAAATGATCAATCTCAAAACCAAAGTTTCATTTGACATAAGCCTTGAGCGGAAGCGAAAGACCGTTGAATCAAAAACAACGAAGTCCATCTCAAAGTTCTTCGTGGTCGCAAAGAAGATCATCTTAAGGCAAGGCGATACCACACAAAAAGTCCTTTGAAATATGATTGCAGTATCAAATATTATTACTACCTTTGTCTCAAGATTCGTTGCCCCTTGAGAAAGGGCTGTGAAAATATTTAAGAGTGCTGCCGTAAGGTGGCACTTTTTGTTTCTAAAAAACCGGATGATGTTCCCTATCACTCTTTCCAGCGGGTTCTACAATCTTTTTCACAAAACGAATCATTTTATGATCAATCTCAAAACCAAAGTTTCATTCGACATAAGTCTTGAGCGGAAGCGAAAGACCGTTGAATCAAAAACAACGAAGTCCATCTCAAAGTTCTTCGTGGTCGCAAAGGAGATCATCTCGAAACGTCTGCTGAGGAACTGACATAAATTCAGTTCCTGAACAGATATCCTCATGCCATCCGGTCAAAGGGTCGCCCGCCGCTGGGGGCCCCTTTGTTTCTAAATTGGTTGCAGTATCAAATATTATTACTATCTTTGCTCTCGTTAAATGTACGGCCCCTTGAGAAAGGGCAAAACATCTAAAATGCCAAATTGGACCTTGGCGCTGAGTTTAACCGAGAGCATTTTCCAGTACGGAAGATGCTCTTTTTCTTTTCAAATCCTATCTCACAGACAAGCAACGCCCGGCGGGCGAGCCGGGCCGCTGGGCCCGAGCCCGGCGAAGCCAGCCAGAGCGTAGCCGCCGCGCCTCATTGTCGCGCGGTGGCGGTGCCTCCGCTAAAACAGGACGCAAGCATATCGATGAAAACCAATCAAACGTGATTTCAAAATGCTCAGGGAAAAAGTTCCATTAAAAAAGCAACAATTTTGCAACTTTATTTGGATATTAGTAGCGAATTCGCTACTTTTGTTTCGTAGTTTCAAGTTCAGAGTTTTTATGAAAAACAGTGAGCTAAAAAAACTCTTGAGATCTTTTGGATGTACGGTAATCAAACAAGGATCAAAGCACGAACGTTGGCGATCCCCGATTACCGGGTCTGTGTTCAGTGTCCCA
>JBGUXJ010000216.1:0-3080 GCA_045222055.1 Candidatus Cryptobacteroides sp.
AAGCGCGCCATATGCCACGCCGCCGCTGACGCCCAGGATTGTGACCGGATTACGGCTGTAGGCCATGTCAACCTTGACCTGCTCGAGGCTGCGGGCCACGTAGAAACAGGCCGGACCGCAGCAGAAAACCTTCTTGCCGCTATGGGCCAGCCCGGCGGAAATGCCGACGGCATCCTGTTCTGCAATACCACACTCAACAAACTGATCCGGCAGTTCTTTCGCAAAATCACCGAGGGTGACGGAGCCACGTGCGTCCGTCGTTACGGCCACGATATCTTTGTCCTTACGCGCCAACTCGAGGAGCGTATCGGTAAAACTTTTCCTGCAAGCGATCATGATCTCTGGAGTTTTTCAATTCTGTCCTTGATTTCAGCCAAGGCCGTAGCCGACTGTTCAGCGGATGGGACCCCATGGTGCCATTTGGCGACATTTTCCATGAAGGATACGCCTTTCCCCTTGGTCGAATGGGAGATAACCAGATGCGGCTTCCCGTTGGTATAGTCGATACCGTCAAAAGCATGAACGAGGGAATCGATATCGTCCCCGTCGGCATGGATGACATCCCAGCCGAAAGCCGTCCATTTCGTCTCAATGCAGTCAATGGCCATCACATCTTCCGTATTCCCACTGATCTGCAAATAATTACGATCGATGATGGCGACCAGGTTGTCCAGTTTGTATTGATGGCCGGCCATCATCGCCTCATAAATGGAGCCCTCTCCCTGTTCACCGTCGCCCATAAGGACGAAAGTCCGGTAATCCTTCCCGTCCATTTTGGCGGCCAGCGCCATGCCGACACCGATGGGAAGGCCATGACCGAGCGCACCGGAATTGACCTCGATACCGGGTACATTCACGGTCGGATGACCAGCCAGCGGAGAATTGAACTGTCCGAGCGTATCCAGTACGGCCGTATCCAGGATCCCTTTGGCCTCCAGCGTAACGAAAAGCGCCTCGACACAATGGCCTTTGCTGAGTATGAAGCGATCCCGCTCCGGACTCTGCAAATTCTCCTTGCACAGGTTCATGGTATGAAAATAGAGCACCGTCAAGACGTTCAGACATGACAAATCACCACCGGTATGGCCGGCTTTGGCTCGGCAGATGATTTCAATCAATCGTTCCCGGCTTTGCTCCGAAATCAATTGAAGTTGCGAATTATCCATATATGTTTTCAGTGTTATTCGGTATTCCTTCGCAAATATAAACAATCGAAAATATAAATCAAAAGGGATCGAAAGATTTTTTTCGTTTTAATCGAAGAAAACCGAAATTAAAACACATGAATATGGCAGAAAGATTATATTATCCCCTAAATAGACCATATTGAATTAGATAAGTCGATTGTTTTTTCGAAAGAATCGGCGTATCTTTGCAAAAGACGAAAACAAACATAACCACAATGGCCCTAAACCAAAGACGACAAGGGATCCTCAACCTGATCCGGGAGGACGGACACGCCAAAGTACAGCAATTGTCCAAAATTTTCAATGTTTCCGAAGTGACCATCCGCCAGGATCTGGAGACCCTCGAAGAGATGGGATTCGTCCAACGCGAACACGGTGGGGCCTTCCTCAAGGATGTCGGTTCCTTCGCCAAGACCGGCATGTTGTTCAACCAGCATCACATGGAGGAAAAGCAGGAAATCGCCCGGAAAGCCGTAGCCCTCGTCCGTGAGGGAGACAGCATCATCCTGGACTCCGGATCGACCACGACGGAACTTGCCAAACTCCTGCTGAATTTCAAGTCGTTGAATGTCATAACGAATGGCCTGAACATCGCCACCATCCTCGGTGAGAACCCGGGAATCAACCTGATGGTTTCCGGCGGTGAGTTCAAAGCACCTACCCTTTCCCTGACCGGTGACCTGGCCGCCGCAACTTTCAAGAACATTCACGTTGACAAACTCTTCCTCGCCACGGCAGGCATTTCCCCCGACATGCTGCTGACCTACCCGAGTCTCAGCGACCTGGCCGTCAAATCCGCCATGATCCGCGCCGCCAGCCAGGTCTATCTGCTGGCCGATTCTTCCAAACTCGGGAACAGTTCCTTTGCCAGTCTCGGGCGCATTTCCCTGATCGACACGCTGATCACCGACAGCAAGATTACCTCGGACAAACTAGCCGCCCTCAAGGAAATGAAAATTTCGGTTCTTTAGCATCGCCGGAGAACCGAAATAAATCGAAACACCTATATATATTTATTTGCGACTGATCGGGATGCCCAGGCCAAACTGGAAATTGTGGTTGAGCCGGGTCAGCGGGACCAGCTGCGGTGTCATCTCGGCCACATAGGCATCCGTCCCGATGAAGAAGCGGACCGGCCTCGTGTTGACCGCCAGGGCGGCGCCGTATGCCATGCCATAAGTATTGTAGCCGACGTTCACGCTGATGCTCAGCCAGGGTAACGGCGTGGCGCTGACGGCTCCGCGGATTTCCGCCCAGTTGAAAATGTTGTCCAGCTTGTACATTCCCAGCAGACCGACGGACAGTTTGTCATAGAACGGCATCCGGTACGTCGCCCCGGCATTGAACGTCGCCGTCATCCAGTCGAAGGTATTCTTCTTTTTGTCCTGGACGATGAAACGGGCCATGGCGTTCAGGGAATTGACGGCATTCTCCTCCTTGTCGTCCAGGACCTTGTCGGGATCGCTGCGGAAATCCACGGCCGGGCTCCTGGCATACATCCGGTCGAACCACTTGATGCCACCTACGTCCAGCAAGGCGGCCGAAAGCGTCAGCCCCTCCGTCACCCTCCACTGTACGCCCGTATCGAAGGAAAGGCCCAAGCCGCTGACACCGAATATTTTACCGGGATGGAAGGAAATCTTCCCCATATCGACTTCGTCCGTCTTGCCTTCCTCCGTTTTCATCTCATAGCCGATCAGCCGGCCGGCGATCTCCATGTCGCTGTCTCCCTTCAACTGCGTATATTCCGGCTGGATCTCAACGTCCAGTGTCCGGGCATGGACCGAGCCGTAGGAAAGGCCGACCAGGCCTTTGACCCGGGCGCCGACCGAAAGTGCCTCGGAAAGCCGGACCGACTGACCGTAGGAGAGTTCCAGCCACGTGTGGGTCTTG
>JBGUXJ010000217.1:0-6290 GCA_045222055.1 Candidatus Cryptobacteroides sp.
ACTGGACCGATTCCCTGAAGGAGATGCAGCGCAACTGGATCGGCCGTTCCGAAGGTTGCGAAGTCGTCTTCCCGGTCGAGACGGAGGGCGTGCGGACCGACGTGACGATCTTCACGACCCGCGTCGACACCATCTTCGGCGTGACCTTCATGGTCCTGGCGCCGGAGAGCGACCTGACGCCGCTCCTGACGACACCCGGCCAGAAGCAGGCCGTGGACGATTACCTGGCTTACGTGAAGAAGAAGACCGAACGGGAGCGCATCGCCGAGACCAAGACCGTCACCGGCGTATTCTCCGGATCCTACGGCATCAATCCGCTGACCGGGGAGAAGGTCCCGGTGTGGATTTCCGAATACGTCCTGGCCGGTTACGGAACCGGAGCCATCATGGCCGTCCCGGCGCATGACAGCCGCGACTATGCCTTCGCCAAGAAATTCGGGCTGGAAATCCGGCCGATCATCGAGGGTTGCGACGTCTCCGAGGCCTCCTTCGACGCCAAGGAAGGCGTGATGTGCAATTCCGGTTTCCTCAACGGCATGGATGTGAAGAAAGCCATCGAGGCCGCCAAGGACTATGTCGAGGAGAACGGACTGGGCTGCCGCAAGGTCAATTACCGCCTGCGCGACGCGATTTTCTCCCGTCAGCGCTACTGGGGCGAGCCGTTCCCGATCTATTATAAGAATGGTATCCCGACCCCGCTCCCGCTGGACAAACTGCCCCTGACCCTTCCCGAGGTGGACGAGTTCAAGCCGACGGCCGACGGCCAGCCGCCGCTGGCGCGCGCAAAGGACTGGACCTACGAAGGCTGGCCGCTTGAAACCAGCACCATGCCGGGCTTCGCCGGATCCAGCGCCTACTATCTCCGTTATATGGATCCGCACAACGACGAGGCGCTTGTCGCCCGGGGCGTAGATGAATACTGGCGCAACGTCGACCTGTATATCGGCGGTACCGAGCATGCGACCGGACACTTGATTTACAGCCGTTTCTGGAACAAGTTCCTGTTCGACCTGGACTATGTCTGCGAAGACGAGCCGTTCCGCAAACTGGTCAACCAGGGCATGATCCAGGGCCGTTCCAATTTCGTCTACCGCATCGTCGGCACCAACAAGTTCGTCTCCGTCGGCCTGAAGGACGGCTACGAAACCCAGGAAATCCATGTGGACATCAACCTGGTCCGCAACGACAAGCTCGACCTGGACGGCTTCCGGGCCTGGCGTCCGGAATTCAAGGATGCCGAGTTCGTGCTGGAAGATGGCGAATACATCTGCGGCTGGGCGGTCGAGAAGATGTCCAAGTCGATGTATAACGTCGTCAATCCGGACGATATCTGCAACAACTACGGCGCCGATACGCTGCGGCTGTATGAGATGTTCCTCGGCCCGCTCGAGCAGAGCAAGCCGTGGGATACCAAGGGTATCGACGGCGTGCACCGTTTCCTGCGCAAGGTCTGGCGCCTGTTCTGGGACAAGGACACGTTCCTGGTGAACGACGATGAGCCGACGCCCGCCGAACTCAAGGCGCTTCACAAACTGATCGCCAAGGAGCAGGAGGATATCGAGCATTTCTCCTACAACACGACGGTCAGTGCGTTCATGATCGCGCTCAACGAACTGGGCAGCTGCAGCAAGCGGGCTGTCCTCGAGCCGCTCCTGATCCTGCTCAGCCCCTTCGCTCCGCATATCGCGGAAGAACTCTGGCACCAGCTGGGGCATACGGATTCCATCACCTATGCTCCGTTCCCGGCATACAACCCGGCCTATACGGTCGAGGACAGCGTGACCTACCCGGTCGCCTTCAACGGCAAGACCCGTTTCACCGTGGACCTGCCGAAATCCCTGACCCCGGCCGAAGTGGAAACGCAGGTGCGCGGCATGGACCAGACGGCCCGTTACCAGGGAGACATGACCATCGCCAAGGTGATCGTCGTTCCCGGCAGAATGATCAACATCGTGCTCAAGAAATAGGATATGGCAGACAAGAAAAAGATCTGGAAGACGGTCTGGGACTATGTCCTCATGACCCTCGGCGGTCTGGTTTTCTGCATGGCATGGGATTGTTTCCTGATTCCGAACGGAATCGCCAGCGGCGGCCTGACCGGTCTGTGCACCATCATTCAGTTCGCCACCGGTTTCCCGGTCGCGGTTTCGTACATTCTGTTGAATGTCGTCCTGTTGGGCATCGCTTTCCTGATCTTGGGCAACGGCTTCGGCGTCAAGACCATCTACTGCATCCTGATCACGACGCTGATGTTCGAGATCCTGCCTCAGTTTGACAGCATCCAGGCCCTCCCGGGCCGTCCGCTCTACATCAGCGAGAAGGTCCTGATCCCGATTATCGGCGGTCTGTTGGAGGCCATCGGCATCAGCTGGATCTTCCGTCGGGGCGGAAGTACCGGAGGAACGGACGTGATCGCCCTGATCCTGAACAAGTTCTGGCCGGTGTCCCCGGGAAAGGTCTACATGGTGCTGGACATCTTCATCATCGCATCCGTGCTGCTGATCCCCGGCAAGACGCTCCAGGACATGATCTACGGCTACCTGGCCATGATCTCCTTCTCCTTGTTCCTGGATTTCCTGTTGCTGGGCAGCAAGGCCACGGTCCAGGTCCTGGTGTTTTCCCAGCATTACCAGGAGATCGCCGACCACATCACCCGCCACATGCACCGTGGCGTCACGGCCATCGATTCCGTCGGCTGGTATTCCCAGGCGGAAGGCAAGGTCCTGCTCATCGTCGTGCGCAAGACCCAGATGACCGAACTGACCAAGGCCATCAAGGAGATCGATCCCAAGGCCTTCGTCAGCATTTCCTCCGCGACCAGCGTCTATGGCGAAGGGTTTGAGGAGATGAAGACCGGTTTCCAACGTAAGAAGAAACAGCAGTAAACCATGTCCCTGTTGCCGCAGAACCCATGGAGGACCCTCAAGGAATGGCTCCTCGTCACCCTGGGCATCACCCTGTATGTCCTGGCCTGGTCCGTTTTCCTGGTGCCGAACAATTTGGTCGGCGGAGGCGTGACCGGTATTTCCTCGATCATCCAGTACGCTACGCACGGAATGATCAAGATCGGTTATTCGTATTTCGTCATCAATGCCATCCTGCTGGCCGCCGCTTTCTTCATCATGGGCTCCGGCTTCGGCGCCAAGACGATCTATGCCATCATCCTGGCTTCCATCGGCCTGAACGTCGCCCAGGACCTCATCCCGCAGACCATCATCCAGACCCTTGCCCTGGACAACGGAAAACTGATGTCCACCATCATGGGCGGCATCATGGCCGGCCTGGGCATCGGACTCTCCATGTCGGCGGGGGGCAGCACCGGCGGGACGGATATCATTGCGCTGATCGTCAACAAGTACCGCAATGTCTCGCCCGGCAAGATGATCGTCGCGATGGACTTCGTCATCATCCTGTCCTCTTTCTTCATCCCTTCGTATCTGGCGGATGGCACGCGCGTCGGCTGGGCGGACAAGTTCACGACGGTTATCTACGGCCTGATCCTGGTTACGGTCAACGGCCAGGTCATCGACATGTACCTGTCCGGCTCGAAGCAGAGTGTCCAGCTGTTCATCCTCTCCCAGAAGTATGAGCAGATCGCGGATGCGCTGACGTTGGAACTGCACAAGGGAGTGACCGTTCTTCCGGCCAAGGGATGGTATACCCAGCATGACAGCCATGTCCTGATGGTCATCTCCCGGAAGAGCGACCTGAGTCTGATGCTGCGGTATGTCAAGATGATCGATCCGCACGCCTTCCTGTCCGTCGGTTCCATCACCGGTGTCTATGGGAAGGGTTTCGAAACCATCAAGGAGAAGGTTCCGAAGCAGGTGAGACAGGATTAATTTATCATAAAAGATACGATTTTTGCCGTTTTCCTTGGATGGAAGACGGCTTTTTCGTATATTTGTCCCGACAAAATAAACCACCAAGACAATGAATAAAACAATAATTCCATGCAAAAGAAACGGACCCCCGCTACGGGGGATCTTTGCCGGATGGTGGCTTTGTCCATCCTGGTCCTGACCTTTTTCCTTTCCTTCTTCCTGGGCGTCTTGTCCATCCCCGTCGCTGCCGGAAATGTGGCGGCGGCCTGCGCCATCCTTACCCTTCTTCCATCTGCGGATGAACGGTCCCGTTCTTCCCGCCGCCTGGTCTGGATACAGGCGGCCGCGGCTTTGCTTGCCCCGCTGCTGATCCGGCTGGCAGGCGGAGCGGAACGGGCTCCTGTCATCCTGACTTTCCTGGTGCTCGGACCGCTTGTCGCCGCGCTCACCCGGCATGACCTGGCGCTCGCGTCCGACCGTGATTTCCTGTCCGTGGACCTGCCTGGCTGGGAATACCTGCTGGCTGTCGGGAAAAAGACCTTCTCTTGTTGGATTTCCGGTCTCCTGGCCCTGGCATGGACCGGCCGTTTTCCGGCGCTGCTGTCGCTTTGTACCTTGTCCTTCCTGCTGGTGGTGCTGACGGTGCGGAGCGTGACCAACCAGTCCCTTTTGTCGTCCCGGTTCGAGACCGGTATCCTGAAACGGGTTCGTGACAAGGTGTTCCTCCGGCCTGCTCCTGCCGCAAGCCTGGGGATCAACCACCGGATGTTGTTTGACAGGGTCTGCGAGTACATGGAGACAGACCGGCCCTACCTGAAGGATACGTTCAGCATCGAGGACCTGTCCCGGGCCGTCTATACAAACAAATCCTATCTTTCAAGGGTGATCAATACGACTACCGGGATGAGTTATCCGCGGTTCGTCAACAATTACCGCGTCCGGTATTCGATGGACCTGTTCCGCAAGGATCCCCGGCTGAAGATGTCGGAACTGGCGATGATGTCCGGCTTCCACAGTGGGGTGTCCTTCGGTTTTGCCTTCAAGCTGTTTCTGGGGAAGACTCCGAGTGAGTGGTGCCGGGAGTACCGGGAGCAGGTGGAAGGAGCGAACTGACGCCTTTCCAATTGTCCGGAAGGGGAGCGCAGATGACGATTTCCTCTTTCCTGACCGGGTGCGTGAAACGGATGCAGCGGGCATGCAGGGAAATGCCGCCGTCCGGATTGGAACGGGGTGCTCCATATTTGAGGTCTCCTTTGATGGGGCATCCCATGTGTGCGAGCTGGCAGCGGATCTGGTGGTGACGGCCGGTCAGCAGTTCGACCTCCAGCAGATGGTACCGGTCCGTACTGCCCAGGAACCGGTAACGCAGGCGGGCCAGTTTCGCATCTTTCCGCCGGCCTTCCTGCGTGACGAAACTCTTGTTGGCCGCCTCGTTCCTCCAGAGCCAGTCTTCCAGAAGGGCCTCCGTCCGGGCCGGTTTCCCGCAGCACAGCGCCAGATACGTTTTGTGCACGTCTCCGTCGCGGAAAAGGGCGGCGAGGCGTTCAAGCGCCTTGGAGGTCTTTGCCAGCAGGACGATGCCGCTGACCGGACGGTCCAGCCGGTGGGGGATGCCCATGAAGACCTTGCCGGGCTTTCCGTCCCGCTGGGCGATAAATGCCTTATAGGTATCTGCCAGGCATTCGTCGCCGGTCTTGTCACCTTGTACGATCTCTCCCGCCCGCTTGTTGACGACGAGCAGGTGGTTGTCCTCGTAGAGGATCCTGGCGGAAAGGTCCGCAAATTCCTGGGGCGAAAGGGTTCTGTACTCCATGCGTGGCACAAAGATAGCGGTTTATTATGACAAATTGACATAAAAATGACATTGGCACACCTTTCGATAATTGTCCTGTCGTCGGCGGACAGAAGTCCGTGACAGAGTAAGAATAATAAAAAACAAATCAATATTATGGGAAAAATTATCGGAATCGACTTGGGAACCACCAACTCCTGCGTAGCAGTCATGGAAGGTAACCAGCCTACAGTCATCATCAACAACGAGGGTCAGCGCACCACCCCGTCCGTCGTGGCTTTCACCGACGGCGGCGAGCGCAAGGTCGGCAGCCCGGCCAAGCGTCAGGCGATCACCAACCCGAACAACACTATTTTCTCCATCAAGCGTTTCATGGGTGAAACCTTCGACCAGGTCTCGACCGAGGTCAACCGTGTGCCTTACAAGGTTGTCCGTGGCGACAACAACACCCCGCGCGTGGACATCAACGGCCGTCTGTATTCTCCGCAGGAGATCAGCGCCATGGTCCTCCAGAAAATGAAGAAAACCGCCGAAGAATACCTCCGCCAGGAGGTGACCGAGGCCGTCATCACGGTTCCGGCCTACTTCAGCGACTCCCAGCGCCAGGCGACCAAGGAAGCCGGCAAGATCGCCGGTCTCGAGGTCAAGCGTATCATCAACGAACCTACGGCCGC
>JBGUXJ010000218.1:0-2145 GCA_045222055.1 Candidatus Cryptobacteroides sp.
TTGTCCGGGTAGCGGACCATCAGTTGTTCCAGCATGGATGTCACGGCAGCGACCGACAGCCGCTCGCGGGTAAACTCCGCTGCGGGGCGTTTCAGGCAGTTCGCCACGATCTCTCCGCTCACCGTATGCCGCCAGCACCAGGCCGTCCCCAGCGAAAGGATCACCTTGTTGCACTGCCGGAAAAAAGCGGATGCTTCCTCCAGGGCGGCATTGGCATCCGACAGGAACGCTCCGGCTGTCGGACGGGCTGCCAGGGTATGGTGCCAGAAAGAGCCGGTCAGTCCGCTTCCCGCTCCCACTTCGACGCAATCCGCTTCCGTAAACGGAATCCCCGCCTGCAGGCGCGCGACGGCATTGCAGACAGACACCGGATTGTACAAGGTGCCGAAGGGATTGACACAGACCCGAAAACCCGCCTCGGTGAGTTTCCGGCCGATATTGTCGGCGAAACAACTGCCCAGCACCAGCAGGCGGTCTTCATAGGAAAACCGGACCGCGCTGCGGCCGGCATCGACGGGCGTCAGAAGTTTTATCATGGCGGGCATTTCTTAAACCAGACAAAGATAGCCAAAAACGACCATTTTTGTTATATTTGTATGATTTGACCGAATCCTTACCATGTCAGAACTCGCTCCACTCATAGCCGACCTTGCGCTCATCCTGATCTGCGCAGGCGTCATGGCACTCATTTTCAAGAAACTGGGTCAGCCGCTGGTCCTGGGCTATATCGTGGCCGGTTTCATTGCCAGTCCGCATTTCGCCCTCACCCCTTCCGTCATCGACACCGCCAGCATCCATGTATGGTCCGACATCGGCGTCATCTTCCTGCTGTTCGCCCTCGGCCTGGAATTCAGTTTCAAGAAAATCGTCAAGGTGGGCGGCCCTGCCATCATCGCGGCTCTGACCATCATCTTCGGCATGATCTTCCTCGGCATCACCGTCGGTTCCTCCTTCGGATGGAAACGCATGGATGCCATCTTCCTCGGCGGCATGATCGCCATGTCCTCCACGGCCATCATCTACAAGGCCTTCGACGACCTCGGGCTCCGGAAAAAACAGTTTACCGGACTGGTCCTCAGCATCCTGATCCTGGAGGACATCCTCGCCGTCCTCCTCATGGTCATCCTTTCCACGATTGCCGTGAGCAACAGTTTCCAGGGCGGCGAACTCTTGATGAGCATCGGAAAACTGCTGTTCTTCATTATCTTGTGGTTCGTCGTCGGGCTCTATCTCATCCCGCAGCTGCTGCGTAAGACACGCAGCCTGATGAATGATGAGACCCTGCTGGTCGTAGCGCTCGGCCTGTGCTTCGGCATGGTCGTAGTCGCCGCCAAACTCGGTTTCTCCGCCGCCTTCGGTGCCTTCATCATGGGCTCCATCCTCGCAGAAACCATTGAAGCCGAGCACATTGACAAACTTGTCCGCCCGGTCAAGGATCTGTTCGGAGCCATCTTCTTCGTGTCCGTTGGCATGATGGTGGATCCGGCCATGATCGTCAAATACGCCGGTCCCATCCTCGCCATCACCCTGACCGTCCTTGTCGGACAGGCCACGTTCGCCACCATCGGCGTCCTCCTCTCCGGCCAGGACCTCAAAACCGCCATGCAGTGCGGCTTCAGTCTGACCCAGATCGGTGAATTCGCGTTCATCATCGCCGGGCTCGGCGTTTCCCTCGGCGTCACCAGCGACTTCCTCTACCCCATCGTCGTCGCCGTCTCGGTCATCACCATCTTCCTGACGCCCTACATGATCCGGCTGGCAGAACCCGCCTATTCATTTGTAGACAAGCACCTTCCGCAGCGCATCAAAGGCCTGCTGGACCGTTATGCCACCGGCGCGGCGACTCCGAGCGTCACCGGTGAAAGCCGCTGGAAGACCTATCTCGTCGCCATCGTCAAGAACTGTGTCATTTACGGCATCGTCTGCGTCGCCATCATCGGACTGGCTTTCCGCTTCGGCGTCCCGGAACTTCAGGAATGGCTACCCGGCATCTGGGGATCCGTCGTCTCCGCCATCCTGCTGCTCCTGATCCTGGCCCCGTTCCTGCGCTCCATCATAACCAAGAAAACCCATTCGTCCGAATTCAAGGCCCTCTGGGAAGAAAGCCGCACCAACCGGGCTCCGCTTGTCGCCTCGATCGTCATC
>JBGUXJ010000219.1:0-7796 GCA_045222055.1 Candidatus Cryptobacteroides sp.
GGAGCGACTGCGGGATGTCTATGCGGAAGCGCTCTCGCATCCACTTTGCGCCGGGATTGTCATCGGCACGCGACCGGACTGCGTGGATGCGGAAAAACTGGACTTCCTGGCCGGGCTCATGACCGGAGGCGCCGATGCTCCGGACGCACCGCTCGTAATCGTGGAATATGGCATCGAATCCTGCCATGACACCACCTTGGCGCGCGTCGGCCGGGGGCACGATTTTGCCTGTGCCCGGCGAGCCGTGGAGGAAACCGCCGCCCGCGGCATCCCCGTCGGAGCCCACTTCATTCTCGGACTCCCCGGCGAGGACCGCGAAATGATCCTCGCGTCTTGCGCCCACATCAACTCCCTCCCCCTGGATTTCATCAAGTTCCATCAGTTGCAGATTCTCCGGGGAACCCGGATCGAGGCCGAGTTCGCCGCCTGCCCCCAGGATTTCCTCAACCCCGGTTTTGCGGACTATCTCGACCTGCTCGCCGACATCGTCGAGCGCCTCCGTCCCGACCTCCGGATCGGCCGCCTCGCCGCCTCCGTTCCGCCCCGCTTCCTGGCCGACGGACCCTGGCACGGCGTCAAGCCAGCCGACCTTCCCAACCTCCTCGACCGGCACCTCGCCGCCCGCGGCACCTGGCAGGGACGGATGCTATAATTTTTTGGGAAACGCAAGTTTTATGCTACATTTGTAAAACTTTTAACAAAACCGCGTCCGTGATGCTAAAACCATTTACCAATCCTGTCGCTGCCAAAGCGGCTTTTCTCCCTTTTTCCCCCCTGTTCATCTCCGCCGTCCTGGCATTTATCCTGGTGACGGCATGTGGAAACCGCACGGAAATCTATAAAGATCCGAGCCGGAGCAGCGAGGAACGGACCGCGGACCTCTTGCGGCGCATGACGCCCGAGGAGAAGATCGGACAGATCATCTGCCCGCTCGGCTGGCCGATGTATGAAAAGACGGAAGCGGAGCAGGCCGTCGTGACGGAATCGGAAGCATTCCGGAAATTCATCGACGAGCAGCACGGTGGCATGCTGTGGGCGACGTTCCGGGCAGACCCCTGGACCCGCAAGACCCTGGAAAACGGCCTCGATCCGACCCTGGCCGCCAAGGCCTACAACGCCCTGCAGCGCTACGCGGTCGAACACAGCCGCTTCGGCATCCCGGTCATCCTGGCCGAAGAAGCGCCGCACGGCCACATGGCCATCGGAACCACCGTATTCCCGACCAGCATCGGCCTTGCCTCGACCTGGGATCCTGCCCTGATGGAAGAGACCGGACGGGTCATCGCGACCGAACTCCGGGCCCAGGGCGGCCACATCAGTTACGGACCGGTCATCGACCTGGCACGGGAACCCCGCTGGTCCCGTGTCGAAGAAACCTATGGTGAAGACGTCTACCTCACCGGCACGATGGCTGCCGGCATGATGCGCGGCACCAGCCCGCTGCACAACGGCTATGACAAAGGTGTCGCTTCGACCCTCAAGCATTTCATCGCATACGGCATTCCCGAGGGAGGCCACAACGGCAACCCCTCCTTCGTCGGAGAACGGGACCTCGCCGAGAATTTCCTGCCCGCGTTCAAGGCCGCCATCGACGAAGGCGCCCTGTCGGTCATGACTTCATATAATAGCATAGACGGCGTTCCGACCACCGGCAACGAAAAACTCCTGACCGGCCTGCTGCGCGACAGCTGGCATTTCGGCGGAGTCGTCGTCTCCGACCTCAACAGCGTCAACGGACTGGCCAATGACCATCATGTCGCCAAAGACCTGCGCGAAGCCGGCGAGATGGCCCTCAAGGCCGGCGTGGACGTCGATCTCGGCGCCGGCTGCTTCTCCCTCCTGAAAGAGAGCCTGGACGCCGGCCGCATTGCCATGAAAGACCTCGACCGGGCTGCCGGCAGGGTACTGAAACTCAAGTTCGACCTCGGCCTGTTCGACCATCCGTATGTCGACGAGAGCATCCCGGCGCAGGTCGTCCGTACGCCCGAGAACATCGCCGTCGCCCGGAAGGCCGCGGTGGAAAGCGTCACGCTGCTGGAGAACAACGGCGTCCTGCCGCTCCGCAAGGGCCTCCGCGTCGCCGTCGTCGGGCCGAATGCCGACAACATGTACAACCAGCTGGGCGACTACACAGCCCCGCAGGAACGCAGCAACGTCGTGACCATGCTGGACGGGATCCGCAACAAGATCGGAGACCGCAATGTCGTCTATGTCAAGGGCTGCGCTGTCCGTGACACCCGGACCAACGACATCGCGCGCGTTGTGGCGGCCGCCCGTAGCGCAGACGTGACCGTCGCCGTGGTCGGCGGTTCCAGCGCCCGGGATTTCAAGACCCGCTACATCGATACCGGCGCCGCCGTGGCCGACGAGACCACCGTGTCCGACATGGACGCAGGCGAAGGGTTCGACCGCGCCACGCTCTCCCTGCTCGGCCTGCAGGACGACCTGCTCAAAGCCCTCAAGGCCACCGGGAAACCCCTGGTCGTCGTGTATGTGGAAGGCCGCCCGCTTGACAAGCGCTGGGCCAAGGAGCACGCCGACGCCCTCCTCACCCTCTGGTATCCGGGACAGGAAGGCGGCAACGCCCTGGCGGACGTACTCTTCGGCGACTACAATCCCGCCGGCCGCCTGCCGGTCGGCGTTCCGTACGAAGCCGGACAGGTTCCCGTCTATTACAACAAGAAATTCCCGGTGGGCCATGACTATGTCGAGATGCCTGCCGCCCCGCTCTATCCCTTCGGCTACGGCCTGAGTTACACCACGTTTGAATACAAGGACCTCCGGATCGAAAAGACCGGAGCGGACCGGGCCGAGGTCTCCGTCACCGTGACCAATGCCGGCAGCCGGGACGGCGACGAAGTCGTGCAGCTCTACCTGACCGACCTGGTTGCCTCGACCTCCCGTCCCCGCAAGCAGCTCCGCGGGTTCGAGCGCGTCAGCATCCCCAAGGGCGAAAGCCGCACCGTCACCTTCCGACTCGGACCCGACGCCTTCCAGGTCATCGGCCCGGACATGCAGCCCAGGGTCGAACCCGGCGACTTCACCGTCGCCGTGGGTGCCTCCTCCGAAGATATCCGTCTCACCGGTACCCTAACCTTATAATTATGAAAATCAGAAACTTCCTCCTCCTCGTCCTGGCCTGCGCCGCCACATCCTGCGGCCTGAAGAAAGGCATTGAAATGAGCAAGATCCTGACCCAGGTCGACCCGACGATCGGTACCGGCGGACACGGGCATGTCTTCGTCGGCGCGAACGTGCCGTTCGGCATGGTCCAGGCCGGCCCGCAACAGATCATCGACGCCTGGGACTGGTGCTCCGGCTACCATGCCAGCGACACCCTCGTCATCGGCTTCAGCCACACCCACCTGTCCGGCACCGGAATCGGGGACCTCGGCGACATCATGCTGATGCCTTACGACCCGTCGAAGAAGTTGTACACCAGTCTGTTCATGGACCGGAAACGGCAGGACGCGAAACATGTTTACGCCCATCTCGACCATGGCAAGGAACTCGTCATGCCCGGTTATTACCAGGTGCGGCTCGAAGACTACGGCGTGGATGTACGCCTCTCTGCGACCACCCGCTCCGCCATCCATGAATACACCTTCAGCGGCGACCGGAGCGCGATCCTGCTCGACCTGTGCAGCGGCATCGGCTGGGACATCGCGACCGACTGGAACTTCGAGCAGGTCGACGACACCCACCTGCAGGGATACCGCCGTTCCATGGGATGGGCCCGGGACCAGATCGCTTATTTCTATGCGGAATTCTCCCAGCCTTTCACCCTCGGCGAAAAGGAACTGCTGACAGCGGACCGCACCCCGTACGCCCGGGAGCCGGAGAGCGCGACGCCGCTGCTCTTCGATACATCCAAGGACAAGAAAGTCACCGTCCGGGTGGGCATCTCCCCGGTCAGCGAAGCCGGTGCCAAGGCCAACCTCGATGCGGAACAAGGAGTCCCCGGAAACCGGGAACGTTTCGAGCTGGTGCAGGGCAAAGCCCTCTTCGCCTGGATGCAGGCCCTCGGCAAGGTCGAGATCGAGCCGCTCGATGCAACCCAAGGAAAGATCTTCTATACAGCGCTGTATCACAGCATGATCGCTCCGGCGCTCTTCAGCGACTCCGACGGCAATTACCGGGGCGCTGACGGGAAGGTTTACAACAGCCCGGCCGGACAATATACCATCTTCTCCCTCTGGGACGCCTACCGCGCCGCTTTCCCGCTGATGACCATCCTGGAACCCGCCCGCTGCCGCAATTTCGCCCAGACGTTCCTGAACATCTACGACCAGCAGGGCAAACTCCCGGTCTGGCACCTGTGGGGCAACGAGACCGACTGCATGGTTGGCAACCCGGGCGTCATCATCCTCGGGGACCTGGTCAAGAAAGGACTCTTCACCGACGTGAAACGGGCGCTGGAAGCCATGGTCGCTTCCGAGATGAAGGAAGAGCGCGGACTGGAATTCATCAAACAGTACGGGTACATCCCCTATGACAAGAGCGAGGAGGTAGAGACCGTCGCCAAGGCCCTTGAATTCGCCATCGCGGACTACGCCGTCGCAGAAACGGCTGCAGCCGCCGGAGACAAGGAGACCGAAGCGGCTTTCCGCACCCGCAGCCGGCTGTATGAACACTACTTCGATCCCGAGACGCAGTTCATGCGCGCCGCGGCGGCCGACGGCAGTTTCCGGGAACCGTTCAATCCGTTCCGCGCCCTGCACATGCGCGACGACTATACCGAAGGCAATGCCTGGCAGTACACCTGGCTCGTCCCGCATGACGCGGAAGGCCTGATCGGCCTGTTCGGCGGCCGGGAGCCGTTCCTGAAGAAACTGGATGCGCTCTTCAAGGCCGAAGGGGACCTGGGCGGCGACGCGTCCGACGTCACCGGCCTGATCGGCCAGTACGCCCATGGCAACGAGCCGGTCCACCATGTCGCCTACCTTTATAATATCGCCGGCGACCACAACCGGACCTGCGAAGTGGTCCGTACCGTCATGGATTCCCTTTACACCGCGACGCCGGACGGACTGTGCGGGAACGAGGACGTCGGCCAGATGAGCGCCTGGTATGTCCTTTCCGCCATCGGCTTGTACCAGATGAATCCGGTCGGCGGGGACTTCCAGATCGGCAGCCCGGCCGTCAAGAAAGCGGTCCTCCACCTGGAAAACGGCAATACCTTCACGGTCCTGGCTCCGGCCAACAGCAAGGAGAACATCTACGTGAAGTCCATGAAATTCAACGGGCAGCCACTTGCCGAGCCGCACCTGACCTATGCACAGATCATGGCGGGCGGAACGCTGGAACTCGAAATGACAAGCGAAAGGCCATGAAACGGTTCCTGCTCATACCACTTCTTCTGTCGGTGATGCTCCCTGGCGCGGCCGTTCCTGCCCACCGGGACATGGGCATGACCAGCATCGGCGCCCAGACGCGCCGCACCGAGGTCGTGTTCTGGCCTACGGCGGAAGAGGCGCTCGGAGGCCGCTTCGAGCAGAGTCCCAACTATTTCAGTCTCAACGGAGAATGGGATTTCGCCTATACGGACGACGACCGGCAGGAACCGGCCTGGACGAAGATCCGCGTGCCGGGCAACTGGGAAGTCCAGGGCTTCGGGACCGCCATCTATGTCAACATCCCTTACGAGTTTGCGCCGAAGGATCCGCAGCCTCCGACCCTGCCGGAAGACATTCCGGTCGGCCGGTACCGCCGGACGTTCCGGATTCCGCAAGGCTGGGCAGGACGGGAAGTCTACCTCAACCTGGCCGGTGCCAAGTCGGGCGTCTATGTCTCCGTGAACGGCCGCGAGGCCGGTTACTGCGAGGATTCCAAGTCCCTCGCCCGGTTTGACATCACTCCGCTGCTGCAGGAAGGAGAGAATGAGATCCTCCTGACCATCTACCGGTGGAGCACGGGATCCTTTCTGGAATGCCAGGATTTCTGGCGGCTCAGCGGCATCGAACGGGATGTCTATCTCTCCAGCGAAGCACGCAGGCGGGACTTTGACTTCGAAGTCGTATCCACCCTGGACGAGGCCTTGAAGGACGGACAGTTCCGGCTGACGGTCTACGATGCCCGGGATTTCGCCTATAAGTTGCTGGACAAGGACGGCCGCACGGTCCTGAAAGGCCGGAAATCCGGAAACGAGGCCAAGGATGTCTTCACGGGCACCGTGCCCGGCGTCCGGAAATGGTCCGCCGAGACCCCGGAACTCTATACCCTCCTGATGGAAGTGGACGGGGAATGGACCCGGTTTTCTGTCGGCTTCCGCCGGCTCGAGATCACCCGGATGGAAAAGGACGGCAGGGAATTCCCGGTCTTCCTGGTCAACGGCCAGCCGGTCAAGTTCAAGGGCGTCAATACCCATGAGCACGACCCCCGGACGGGCCACTATGTCACCCGGGAGTTGGTGCTGCGGGATTTACAGCTCATGAAATCCTTGAACATCAACGCAATCCGCACCTGTCACTATCCCCAGCCACGCTTTTTCTACGAACTCTGCGACAGTCTCGGCTTCTATGTCTATGACGAGGCCAACATCGAGTCGCACGGCATGGGATACAGTCTGGACCGGACTCTCGGCAACAACCCCGCCTGGTACGCCAAGCATTTCGACCGGGCCATGAACATGTACTGCCGGACCGGCAATTACCCTTGCGTGACCATCCTGTCCTTGGGCAACGAGGCCGGCAACGGTGTCAATTTCTATAAGTTGTACACCGCGCTGAAAGAACTGGAGAAAGACGGCCAGAACCGTCCGGTCTGCTACGAACGGGCAGAACAGGAATGGAACACCGACATGCTGGTACCGCAGTATCCCGGCGCCGACTGGTTCCGCCGGATGGGCGAACGGGGCTCCGACCGGCCGGCCGTCCCGTCGGAATACGCCCACGCCATGGGCAATTCGACCGGGTCGCTGGACCTGCAGTGGGAACAGATCTGGAAATGGCCCAACCTGCAGGGCGGATTCATCTGGGACTGGGTGGACCAGGGACTGCTGGAACAGGATGCCCAGGGTCGGCCGTATTTCACGTATGGCGGAGACTACGGCGAAGATGCCCCGAGCGACAACAACTTCTGCTGCAACGGCATCGTCAATCCCGACCGCACCCTCCATCCCGCCTGCTTCGAAGTCCGCCATGCCTACCAGGATATCGACATCCGGACCGTCGATGTCTCCCGGGGCCGGTTCGCGGTGGACAACCGGTTCTATTTCAAAACGCTGGAAGGATATGAACTCCGGTGGTGGATCGAAGCCGACGGAAAGACGGTCCGACGCGGCACCGTCGCCTTGTCCGCCGGACCGCGACAGTCGGAAGAATTCACCGTAAAACTTCCCAAATTCCGCCGGAACAAGACCTGGTTCATCCGTTTCGAAGCCGTGACGGCCGCCGACCAGCCCCTGCTGGCCAAGGGCACCGTCGTCGCCACCGCCCAGGAGTTCCTGGCCCAGGGCGCCAAGTCCCGGGCCTGGCGGTACAGTGCCAAGGGCGTCAAGTCCGAAGAGGACGGCACCCGGATTCTGCTCCGCAGTCCCAAGGCGGAACTGGTCTTCGACAAGGCCAAGGGCTATGTCACCCGCTATATCTACAAGGGCAAAGATCTCATTGACAAGGAATTCGGTATCCGTCCGAACTTCTGGCGCGCCCCCGTTGACAATGACAACGGCAACGGGCTGCCGGCCCGGGCCGCGGCATGGAAACAGGCCTCGCAGGAGTTCCATGCGACCGCGGGTGTCAAGGAGAACACCCTGACCGTCGTATACACGCTTCCGCAAGGCGGCACCTATACCGTGA
>JBGUXJ010000220.1:0-5753 GCA_045222055.1 Candidatus Cryptobacteroides sp.
TTCGCACAGTCCGGAGGAGTCGCTGGAACTGCTGATGTCTCATATCGCGGAACTGACCGGCTGTACCGACCGCCGGCTCCTGCTGAAAATCCTAGGATAAGACCGTCCCTTCTGGTGCTTGCTGAGGTGATTGTCAGCCTCGATGAAAGCCTTGCATTCAGTCTGGATGAAGAAAATACATATTGTTGATTAATAATGTATTACGTGAAGTCCAGTGCACTTTTTGGTGCACTGGACTTTTGTTAATTATCTGATACACTGTATGTTACATTTTCCTTATACGGTATCGTCGCCGCTCTGGATCATGGCGCTGTGAAGGTATCGTTGCCGCTCTGGATCAGGGCGCTGTGGAGGCATCGCCGCCGCGCGACAACGAAGCGCGGCGGCTACGCTCCGGCGGGCTTTGCCGGGCTAGGTCCCAGCTGCCCGGCTTGCCCGCCGGGCGTTTCCCTGCGTGGAACACTCCGTGAGACCTTTTTCAGGACATGATAAATGGCGTGTTTTGTAATTCATTCATAATCAAAGAAAAGAGTAAAAGACCTTCGTGGAATTAGCGAAGGTCTTTTACGTAATACTTTGATTTTCTGATAGTTGAATAACACGCTCTATCTCATGTCCCTACTGAAAGGCCCTTGATGACAACCCTACCGGAGGGAGTATGTGGAGGGATTGTAGGATGGGGGCATTGGAGGCTTTTGCTGCCCCCGATACCCGGAGATGTTTGCTCTTTGGGGCAGAATGGCGGCGTTTCGCACCCCAAGTGTGATGTTGATTCGGTTCTGCACTTGAAGCGACGGTGCTAGCGTGATGCTGTTTCGATGCTGCTTCGATGCTGCTCTGAAACAAGTCAGTGCTCCTGGAGGGCGCGGCGGAGGTAGTCGCGGCACCAGTCGGAGAGGCCGCAGGTGGCGCATTTGGGGGCGCGGGCGGTGCAGGTGTAGCGGCCGTGGAGGATGAGCCAGTGGTGGGAGATGGCGCGCTTTTCCAGGGGAACGTAGCGTTCGAGGTCCTGTTCGACGGCGAGCGGGGTCTTCCCGTCGGAGAGGCCGAGGCGGTGGGAGACGCGGAAGACGTGGGTGTCGACGGCGATGACGGGCTGGTCATAGACGACGGAGGCGATGACGTTGGCGGTCTTGCGGCCGACGCCGGGGAGGGTCATGAGGGCGTCGATGTCGGAGGGGACCTGTCCGTCGAAGTCGGACAGGAGTTTCCGGGCCATGGCGATCAGGTGCCGGGTCTTGGAATTGGGATAGGAGACGCTGCGGACATAGGGCCATATGTCGTCGAAAGAGGCGGCGGCAAGGTCGGCGGCGGTGGGGAAGCGTTCGAACAGGGGCGGGGTCACGAGGTTGACGCGCCGGTCGGTGCACTGGGCGGAGAGGATGACGGCGACGAGCAGCTGGAAGGGGTTGGTGTAATGGAGTTCGGTGGCGGCGAGGGGGATGTTCTTCTCGAACCACTGCAGCACTGCGCTGAACCGTTCTTTTTTCCTCATAGTCAATTCAAGATTAATGTATCGTAACTTTCAGACAATTCTTTTTCTCAATCAGGCATCTTTCAGATCCTTATGTCATTTCCTGTCATCCTTGTTCTTTATATAAGCCTGCAAGAAATACTACCGTTCTGTTTAACGACCGTTAGTTTAATTCCGGTTTCCTCCCGGGGCCTCGGGGAAAGAGGCAGGAAGGAAAATTCCTGATGAAATATGCAGACCGGGACGAGGGTAATGAAAGGCCCGGGGCGTCAGATCGTCAGGGCGAGGTCGATGGGTTCGTCGTCGGCCTGTTCGGTGCAGGTCTCGTCCTTGCAGACGAAAGTGCGGCCGGGGTATTTCTCGAAGATGGCGCGGTTGTGGGTGACCATGACGATGGCGGTCCCTTCGGCGTTGATGCCGCGGAGGAGGCGCATGATGCCGTCGGCGGTCTCGCCGTCCAGGTTGCCGGTTGGCTCGTCGGCGATGATGACTTCGGGCTTGTTGAGAAGGGCGCGGGCGATGGCGATGCGCTGCTGCTCGCCACCGGAGAGCTGGTGGGGCATCTTGTGGGCCTTGCTGCCCATGCCTACGTCATCGAGCACTTCCGCGATGCGTTTGCGGATGGCCTCGCGGTCTTTCCAGCCGGTCGCCCGGAGGACGAAATCGAGGTTGTCCTCGACGCTGCGGTCCATCAGCAGCTGGAAGTCCTGGAACACGACGCCGAGTTTGCGGCGGAGGTAGGGGATGTCCTTGTCGCGGATGCCCTTGAGGGAATAGCCGCAGACTTCGCCTTCTCCTTTTTCCAGGACATTCTCGGCGATCATGGTCCGGATGAGCGAGGTCTTGCCGGTGCCGACCTTGCCGACGATGTAGACGAAGTCGCCGGGACGGACTTCCATGTCAAGGCCGTAGATGACGGTCGCTTCGCCGTTGAGGATGTCGGCTTTCTTGAAGGTAATGACGGGTGCGGTGTTTTCCATGTTCCGAAATGTTTGGCGCAAATATTGAGCGCGTTGGACAAATATAAAGGAAAATTCCGTATTTTTGTCAAAATTGTGCCGACTTATTCCGACCGGAAAACGGAAAAAATCCGGCAGAAATAACCTGATATGTACAGAAAACCGATAACGGCGGCGCTGACCGCCATCCTTCTCGCTGCGGGCACGGCCGTCGCCCAGGTGGGACCCGCGGACTTCGACCGCGCGATGGAACTCTACGGAAAAGGCCTTTACGGCGAGGCCAGGGCGCTTTTCTCCGCCATCAAGGGGAATGATGCCGTCACGAAGGGATATGCGCTCCTGTGCGCTGAAAAGCTCAAATCCGACTATGCCGTCGAGCGCGACCGGTACCTTACCGAATGGCCATTCTCCGGACTGGTGCCCCAGATCCAGTACCAGCATGGCCTCAACTGTTTTGACGAGGAAGCCTACACGGACGCCCGCAGGGCCTTCGCCGACGTGAGCGAATCCGACGTTCCCCAGCGGGACCGGGCGGAGTTCCTGTTCAAGCGCTCCTATTCCCAGTTCATGGACAATGACCAGGACGGCGCCCTCCGGGGCTTCGGCGAGGTCGTCGCCATGCCCCTGAACAACTATACCGCTCCTTCCAACTATACTACCGGCTATATCTGGTATGCCCGGGAAGACTTCCCGCAGGCCATCCAGTGGTTCGAGAAAAGCGTGACGGACCCGCGGTTCACCGAACTGTCCAACTATTATATCATGGAGTGCCGCTTCATGATGAAGGATTACCGCTACGTCACTTCGCACGCCGCCGACATGTACGGCAAGGTCCCCGAGGAGCGCAAGGCGCACCTCGCCCGCATCATCTCCGAGGCGTACCTGATCCAGGGGAATGCAGCCGAGGCGCGGAAGTATTATGACGGCATCAAGGATGCCACCCCGCGCGACCGGAGCGATTATTTCTATGCAGGTTCGGTCCTGTACGCCAGCCAGGACTATGCCGGCGCCATCGAGAATTACTCCCTGATGCCGGAGCGTACCGACTCGCTGGGACAGATCGCCAATTACCAGTTGGGTTACAGTTATATCCAGACCAAGAACAAGGTTGCGGCGCTCGACGCCTTCAAGGCGGCCGCCAACCAGACATGGAATCCGGAAATCCAGGAGGACGCCTATTTCAATTTCGCCAAGCTGAGTTTCGACCTCAACAACAACTCCGGTCCGTTCGACGACTACATGAAGAAGTTCCCGAACGTCGACCGCGGGGAGCGGATCTACAGTTACATGGCCCTGGCCGCCCTCCACAACCATGACTACGCCGCTGCCGTCGCCGCCTATGACAACATCGAGGAACTCGACGTCGACCAGCGCAGCAACTACATGAAAGCCAATTACCTGCGTGCGAATCAACTGATCCGCAACGGCTCCTGGCGCGCCGCTGTCCCTTGCCTGAAGGCCGCGGCTTACTATTCCGACCGCCATTCCGGCTTCAACCAGCTCAGCCGCTACTGGCTCGCCGAATCCTATTATCGGGACGGCAATTATTCCCAGGCCCGCTCGACCTACAACGACCTGTACAACCTGTCTGCCCTGGACAACCGCACGGAAGGCCGGCTCCTGCCGTACAACATCGCCTACACCTATTTCCAGGAGGGCGACTACGACATGGCTGCCAAGTGGTTCGGCGACTACATGGCCGACGAGGATGCGCTCTATCGCAAGGATGCGATGGTCCGCGCCGCCGACTGCTCTTTCCTCCGTAAGAATTATGCGGAAGCCGTGAAGGGCTATTCCGCCGCCCTGGAGGCCTATGACGATCCCAATGATGTCTATCCGGTCTACCAGGCCGGCCTGGCCTATGGACTGAACAACCAGCCGGAGAAGAAGATCGAGATGCTGTCCCGCGCCCGCAAGGCGAATGTCGACGCTCCGTTCTACGGGGACGCGATGTACGAACTGGGCCGCTCCTACGTGGCCCGGAACCAGTCCGACCGGGCCGCCGAGATCTTCCAGGGACTGGTCTCCGCCGGCCGCGACAGCAGCCTGATGGCCCGTTCGCTCATCGAACTCGGCATGATCTCCCGCAACCGTTCCAAGTATGACGAGGCCCTCGTGTACTACAAGCGGGTCGTCGAGAAGATGCCCGACAGCGGCTATGCCGACGACGCCCTGCTGGCCATCGAGTCGATCTACCAGTCCAAGCAGGAGCCCGAGGCCTATCTGGCGTATGTGGAGAGCATCGGGAAGTCTCCCGCCCGCACCGATGCGGAACGGGGCCAGATCCTCTTCAACGGCGCCGAGCAGGTCTTCCTGGCCGGCAACTACCAGAAAGCCCTCACCTCACTACAGGCGTATGAAAAGCAGTATCCTGCGGGCGAGTCCGTCCCGACCGCCGATTTCTATATCGCGGAATGCTACCGCCAGCTGGGCATGAAGGACCAGGCCTGCGACAATTACAAGAAAGTCATCGAAAGGGGAGAGGGCAACTACCTGGAAATGTCCGCCCTGCAGTATGCGAACCTGTCCTACGGCATGGAGCGCTTCGAGGATGCCCTCGAGGGCTACCGCTACCTTGCCGAGGTCGCCCGCATCGAGAGCAACCGCCATGTCGCCGCCCTCGGCCTGATGCGCTCCGCCTTCGGTGCGCGTGACGCCGAGCAGTCCGTCCGCTTCGCCGACCGGGTCCTGCTCGATACGGACAGCAGCAGCGACGAGAAGCGGGAGGCCGAATACATCAAGGCAAAGTCCTATCTGCAGAACAACCAGCGAGACCTGGCCTTCGGCATCCTGGACCGCCTCGCCAAGTCGCCTTCGACGGCCGAAGGGGCCGAGGCCTGCTACCTGAAGATCCAGGACAGTTACGACCAGGGTCTCTTCACGAATGTCCAGAACCAGGTCTTCGATTTCTCCGAGAAGGCCGGGAACCAGTCCTACTGGCTGGCCAAGTCCTTCCTCCTGCTGGGCGACTCCTATGTCGAGCAGGAAGAATGGCGTCAGGCCCGGGCGACCTTCGAGAGCATCCGGGACGGCTATTCCGTCAAGGACGACGGAGTCCTGGACGAGGTCGCGACCCGTCTGAAGAAACTTTCCGCAATGAACAAGTAAGCCATGAAAAGAAGATATATCCTGATTTGCGCGGCGGTCTTCGCGACCGCCCTGACGGCCGGAGCCCAGAACCTCAATCCGACCGTCGAGGTGACCAACCAGTTTGAGGGCAAGGTCATGGAAGTGGCCAAGCCGGTGATCGACATGGCCGTTCCGGACAGTCTCCTGCGCTTCGACCTGGAATTCGACAACTCGGTGTTCGATACTCCGTA
>JBGUXJ010000221.1:0-2410 GCA_045222055.1 Candidatus Cryptobacteroides sp.
TGAGGTCGGAACTGAGCGGATTCACGATGCGGGCGCAGCGCTCCTCAGGGAAGGTCGTCAACTGCGTATAGTAACTGCTCTTGGTCAGGGAGTTGTTCATGATCTCCACGAAGCCGTTGGCGGCCAGGAAATTGGAGATATAGTTACGGACCGCTTCCGGATCCGGTGTCGGCGTCGGGGAGACGGACATCCGCATGTTGGACGGCAGTTCGATGTTGTTATAGCCATAGATCCGCAGGATCTCCTCGACGACATCGCACTCGCGGTACACGTCGACCATGTAGGTCGGAGCCGCAGCCTTCGCGCCATTTTCCGTACGCTCGACAAATTCGTAATTCAGGGCGGCCAGGATGCCTTCGATGGCTTCCACACCGATCTGCTTGCCGATGAAACGCTGGATCCGTCCATAGTCCAGGTCAATGACCTTGCGGGCGACGGGAGCCGGATAGAAATCCGACTGGGCGCCGCAGACATGACCGCCGGCCAGTTCAAGCACCAGCATGGCGGCCCGGCGGCCGGCCAGGGCGGCGACGGCCGGATCGGCACCCCGCTCAAAGCGGAAGGAAGCGTCTGTCTGAAGGCCATGGACCTTGGAAGTCTTGCGGATCGAACCGGGATCGAAATAGGCCCCTTCGATGAAGATATTGACCGTGCTGTCCGTCACGCCCGAATCCTCGCCGCCGAAGACACCGGCGATGCACATCGGTTTCTGCGCGTCGGCGATGACCATGTCGGCCGCTTTCAACGAGCGCTCGATACCGTCCAGGGTGCGGATCTTCTCCCCTTCCGCGGCCCGGCGGACGACCACCTTCCCGCCACCGATCTTGTCGGCGTCGAAAATATGGAGCGGCTGGCCCATCTCGAAGAGGATGAAATTGGAAATATCAACGATATTGTTGATCGGATTCAGGCCGATGGCACGCAGGTCTTTCTGCAGCCACTCCGGGGACGGAGCGACTTTGACACCACGGATCGTGATACCGCTGTAACGCGGAGCACCTTCAGCATCAAGGACTTCGACGGGAATGCCGTCTCCTTCGCCGGGCAGGAAGCCCTTGTCGTCCGGAATCCGGAGTTCGCAGGGCTGTCCGTTGTGGCGCAGCCAGGCATAGAGGTCGCGGGCGACACCGAAATGGGAAGCGGCATCGACACGGTTGGCCGTGATTTCATATTCGATGACGGCATCCGTCTTCAGTCCGAGGAAATCCTTGGCAGGCGTACCGACGACGGCATCCTCCGGAAGGATCATGATCCCGGCATGGTCGGTTCCGATACCCAGTTCGTCCTGGGCGCAGATCATGCCGAAGGACTCGACGCCGCGAATCTTGGATTTCTTGATTTTGAAGTCACCCGGCAGCACCGTACCGATCCGGGCGAAAAGCACTTTCTGGCCGGCCGCGACATTCGGAGCGCCGCACACGACCGTCACCGGTTCCGGAGAACCGTCGTCCACCTTGGTGACATGGAGGTGATCGGAATCCGGATGGTCGACGCACTTGACCACCTTGGCCACGACGACACCCGCCAGACCGCCGGGAATCTCTTCCTGTTCGGAGACGGAATCCACCTCGATGCCGATGGAGGTCATCGCATCCGCCACCTGCTGCGGGGTCAGGTCGCAGGCAATGTATTCTTTAAGCCAGCTGTAAGAAAGTTTCATGATATCGTATGTTTTTATTTGTCAATATCTTCGCGGGTAAAAAGGGAGCCCACGAACTCCTTCTTGTCGAAGATCTTGAGATCATCGATCCCCTCTCCGATGCCGATGAACTTGATGGGAATCCGGAACTGGTCCACGATGCCCACGACCACGCCGCCCTTGGCGGAACCGTCCAGTTTGGTGACGGCCAGCGAGGTGACGTCGGTCGCGCGGGAGAACTCCCGGGCCTGCTGGAAAGCGTTCTGGCCGGTCGTGGAGTCCAGCACGAGCAGCACGTCGTGCGGTCCGTCCGGCACGACCTTGCGGATCACGTTACGGATCTTGGTCAGTTCGTTCATCAGGTCGATGCGGTTGTGCAGACGGCCGGCCGTGTCGATCAGGACGACATCCGCGCCCTTCGCGACGGCGGAACGGACGGTATCATAGGCGACAGAAGCGGGATCGGAACCCATCTCCTGCCGGACGATGTCGACACCCGCCCGGTCGGCCCAGATCTGGAGCTGGTCCACGGCGGCAGCCCGGAACGTGTCGGCCGCGCCGATGACGACCTTCTTCCCTTGCGCGCGCAGATTCGCGGCTAACTTGCCGATCGTGGTGGTCTTGCCCACGCCGTTGACGCCGACAACCAGCATGACATAGGGTTTCTTCGAGAAATCAAACGGCTCGACAGGGCCATCGGACTCACTGACATTGAGCAGTTTGCCAATCTCGTCCCGGAGAATGTCGACCAGTTCGTCCATGGACATGTAC
>JBGUXJ010000222.1:0-12389 GCA_045222055.1 Candidatus Cryptobacteroides sp.
GTTCTTCGCGCTGAGCGTCGCACTCATGATCATCTCCATGATCGGACTGTTCGTCTGCCAGACCAAGATCGGCATCTACATCGCCATCGCCTGCGTCGGCTACGGCAACTCCAACATCTTCTCGATGATCTTCTCCAAGGCGCTCCTCTTCATGCCTGACAAGAAGAACGAGATGTCCGGCCTGATGATTATGGGCCTGATCGGCGGCACGATCTTCCCGCTGCTCATGGGCGTGCTTTCCGATGCGCTCGGCAGCCAGATCGGCTCTGTCATCGTCATCAGCTGCGGTGTGGCATACCTGATTTTCCTCGCCGCGAAATTCATGAAAGAACAAAAAGCATAATAACATGGAAAGACCCATCGTAGGAATCGGCGAGATTCTGTTTGACCTGCTCCCGGCGGGAGCGCAACTGGGTGGTGCACCGGCGAATTTCGCCTATCATGTCAACCAGCTCGGCGGACACGGCGTGGCCGTCAGCGCCATCGGAAAAGACGCGCTCGGCGAGGAAGTCAAGACCATCCTGACTGCCAAGAAGCTTGAGGCCATCCTGCCGGAGGTGGACTGCCCGACCGGCGTGGTGAACGTCACGCTGGACGACAAGGGTGTGCCGACCTATACCATCATCGAAGGCGTCGCGTGGGACAATGTCCCCTACACCCCTGAGATGAAGGCGGTCGCCGCCCAGGCTCGTGCCGTCTGCTTCGGCACCCTGGCCCAGCGGAATCCGGTCACCCGGCAGACGATCCTCTCCTTCATCGAAGACATGCCTTCGGACAGTCTGAAAGTCTATGACATCAACCTCCGCCAGCATTTCTTCTCCAAGGAGATCATCGAAACGTCCCTGCAAGTCGCCGATATCCTGAAGATCAACGACGAGGAAATCGTCACGGTCGCCGGGCTCCTCGGACTGGACGGCACGCCGGAAGAATCCTGCCGCGCCATCCTCCGTGCCTATGGACTGCGGCTGGTCATCCTGACCAAGGGCGGAGACGGCAGCGAAGTCATCACCGAAGACAATGTCCTTTCGGTCACCTGCCCGAAAGTCAAGATCGCCGATACCGTCGGCGCCGGCGATTCCTTCACGGCCGCTTTCATCCGCGCCTATCTCCGCGGCGACAGCCTGGCCGAGTGCCACCGGCTCGCCAACGAAGTCTCCGCATACGTCTGCTCCCGCAGCGGTGCGATGCCCGACTACGACCGGTCATTCTAGTTTTTTTACCCGTACGGTCTGCCCTAACTTTGGGCAGACCGTATTTTTATCCCCCAGATTACCATGAAAAAGTATCTTTTGATCCTGTCGTTCCTGGTTTTTGCCGGGATCGCATATGCCCAGCCTTCAAAGGTTACCAAATACTCTTTCTCCAACGACGCTGCCACCCAGCTGAAGGAACTTGCATCCAATCCCATGATGCAGTACTATGCAGCATCCAGGAAGGCCACTACGGAAAAAGACGTTTACAAGAATCGTCCGATCTATCACTTCACTGCTCCTGAAAACCACCTCAACGACCCGAACGGCCTCTGCTACTGGAACGGCAACTGGCACATGTTCTACCAGGCCTATCCGCTGCTCGATCCCCGTCAGCATTGGGGCCACGCCATCAGTCCGGACCTGATCCACTGGAAGGACCTTCCGCTTGCGATTTATCCGGATCCTGAGCGTGCTGTTTTCTCTGGCGCCACCATGGTCGAGGACGGCCGTGTCATCGCCGCCTATTATGGCTTGGGCATCGGTGAAATGGTTGCCGTCTCCTCCGATCCGCTCCTGCTGAACTGGGAGAAACTCGGCGGAAAGCCGGTCATCGACCAGCCGAAGGACCGTGCTGCGGCCGGCTACATGACCTTCGACCCGTGCATCTGGTCCAAGGATGGCTTCTACTACATGATTTCCGGCAACTCCGAGCCCACCGGCCCCGGCGGACGCCGCCGTCCGGTCGAGTTCCTGTTCAAGAGCAAGGATCTCCAGAACTGGGAATACCTGCACCCCTTCGTCGAGATGGACCAGTACTCGCTGATCGGTGACGACCGTGCCTGCCCGTATTTCTGGCCGATCGGAAACAACGGAAAATACATCCTCAACCAGTTCTCCCACAAGAGCGGCGGCAAATACCTCGTCGGCGACTATGACAAGGCGCGCGACAAGTTCGTCGTCACCAGCGGCGGAACGGTCAACAGCGGCGCCATCAACAATGGCGGCGTCCACGCCCCGAGCGCGTTCCCGGACGGCGAAGGTGGTGTCTATGTCATCTACAACACCCATGCTTACAACCCGATCGAGGGTGTCGACACCGACTGCATGACCCTGGTGTACCGCCAGACCATCGACGAATACGAGCGCGTCCACTTCACCCCTGCCGGCGACTACGCCTCGCTCCGCTATGACCCGGTGAGCCTGTCCGACATCGAACTGCCGGCGAACAAAGAGGTCGTCGTCGACGCTTTCCGCGGCAAGGCCATCGAGATGGAAATTGAATTTGACGCCGATACGCCGAGTTTCGAAATCAATGTCCTCCGCAGCCCGCTCAAGGAAGAATACACGACCATCACCTTCTACCGTGACAAGGGCTTCAACGACCGGACCAAGGACGGTGCCGAAGCCATCCGGGACCGCTACAGCGTCATCGAAGTGGACAATGCCCACGGTTCCCTCTCCCCGAACGTGACCGCCCGTGAACCTGACCTCAAGCATGTTCCCATGCCGGCCGACGGCAGTCTGAAACTCCATATCTTCATCGATCAGAGTATCGTCGAGGTCTTCGCCAATGACTACTCGGTCTCGATGGTCCGCACCTGGCCCATCCGTGAAGACAGCGACATGGTCTCCTTCCGCGCCTTCGGCAAGCCGGTAAAGATCAAGACGCTGAATGCCTGGAAGATGAAGGGTATCGAATAGCGGCGTCCCCTTATCATGAAACGATTGTTCATCGCATTTGCCATGGCGGCACTCCTGCCGTCCATGGCAATGTTGTCCCAAGTCCCTCCCCAGACGCCGGTCGGCCCGGGCAACAAATCCGCCGTCCCCTACTACCGGTTCGGGACTACCCTGGAAGAGCAGGAAGCCCAGTTGGCCACCAATCCGCTGATGCTGCAGTTCGCCGAGGCGCGCAAGGCGCTGGCCTCGGACAGGTACCGCCCTGTCTTCCACTATGTCAATCCCGAAGGAAGTCTCAACGACCCGAACGGACTGTGCTTCTGGAACGGGAACTGGCACCTGTTCTACCAGGCCTACCCGAAAGAAGACCGTCGCCAGCACTGGGGCCATGCCGTCAGCAGCGACCTGGTCCACTGGCGTGACCTGCCCTATGCCATCTACCCGGGACCGGAACTGAAAGTCTACTCCGGCGGAACGCTCGTCGATGACGACAAGGTCATCGCCATGTACCACGGTACCATGCTCGGCAACATGGTGGCGACCTCCAGCGACCCGCTGCTGCTCAATTGGGACAAGGTCGGCGACGGAGCCGTCGTCCCGCTTGTGAATCCCAACGGGTTCACCCTTCCCTACTCCGTGTTCGACCCGTGTATCTGGAAAAAAGACGGAGTCTACTATTCCATTACCGGCGGCCGCACGCTCACCGGCCCGGGCGGAAAACCGGTCCGGGGGAATTCCCTGTTCCGCTCCCGGGACCTCGAGCACTGGGAGTATGTGCATGAATTCGTGGAAGATGACCGTTTCACCTTCATCGGTGACGACGGTGCCTGCCCGTATTTCTGGCCCATCGGGGACAAGTACATGCTGAACTTCTTCAGCCACATGAGCGGCGGGCAGTATCTGCTCGGTGATTATGACAAGGAGAACGACAAATTCCATGTCACTTCCGCCGGCCGGTACAACCACGGCTACGGCAGCCCGGGCGGCGTCCATGCGCCTTCCGTGACGCCTGACGGAAAGGGTAACCTGATCATCATCTTCAACATGCAGTCGGGCTACACGACCTCCGGCTGGAACCAGATCATGAGTCTGCCGCGCAAACTGACCCTCCTCCCGGACGAGGTCATCGGACAGGAGGCGGCCGGTGATTATTCCTCCCTGCATTACAACGCGAAGTCCGTCGGACGGACCGTGCTTCCCGCCAACAAGGAAGTCGTCCTCAAGTCCGTTTCCGGAGATGCCATGGAGATCGAGGCGGAAATCGACCTGAAAGAAGCCCAGATGGTCGAACTGAACGTCCTGCGTTCGCCCAAGAAGGAGGAATACACCCGCATCGTCATCTACAAGAGCAAGGGATTCCCCGGCGGCCTGAACTACATCGCCGGAGACGACACGGCCTATATGCCGGACGACCTGCTGGCCGGGCTGAAAGGCGTACGGATCAACCGGTCCTTCGCGCGCGAGAGTCTGATCTCCCTGGAGACCGAGGCCTCCTCCACCCTGCCCGGCGTCAGCATCCGTCCTCCGGAGACCGCGTCGTTCCAACTCGGGAACACCGAGACCGTCAAACTTCACATTTTCATTGACAAGAGTATCGTGGAAGTGTTCGTCAACGGCGTCGAATGTGTCGCCGCACGCGTATATCCCGGCCGGAAAGACAGTGTCGGCGTCTCCCTGAAATCCACAGGCAAGGACGCGGAACTCGTCGGTCTCCGGTCCTGGCAGATGAAGAGCATCTATGAATGAATCGAAATTCTGTTTAACCCATAATTAACTGCTTATGAAACGAATCCTTACAATCATCGCGGTCGCGGCACTCTCCGTGCTGGCGGCCAACGGCCAGGAACTGGCCAACTTCGCCCGTCAGCAGCAGGCGATCGTTTCCCCGGAGGTCAAGGATGGCAAGGTCACCTTCCGTCTCGCCGCCAACTACGCCACCCGTGTCCAGCTCCAGGGCAACTGGATGGCGAATCCCGTCGCCGATGCAGTGGACCTGCAGAAGGGTCCCGAAGGTGTCTGGGAGGTTACCGTAGACGCACCGGAACCGGAAATCTACACCTATAACTTCCTCGTGGACGGCGTCGCTGTCAACGACCCGCGCAACGACAAGGTCCAGCGAGACGGCACCCGCTACCTGAACATGCTCTTCATCCCGGGCGAGCGTTCCGAAAACTATTATGAAGCCAACAAGCACGGCACCGTCACCTACCGCTGGTATGACAGCCCGTCCCTCGGCATCTCCCGCCGTCTGACCGTGTATCTGCCGTATGGCTATGAGAAGAACCCGAAACAGAAATATCCGGTGCTCTACCTGCTGCATGGCGGCGGCGGAGACGAGGAGGCCTGGACCAGCATGGGCCGCGCCGCCCAGATCATGGACAACCTGATCGAGAAGGGTCTTGCGAAGCCGATGATCGTGGTCATGCCGAACGGCAATGCCAACCAGCGTGCCGCCAACACCCTGGGCATGGAAACCCTCACCTTCGACCGTAACGATCCGAAGTATGCCAATGCCTATGTCAAGAGTCTCGTGACGGAAATCGTCCCGTTCATCGAGAAAGAGTACCGCGCCATCCCGAAGGCGGACAGCCGTGCGATCGCCGGTCTCTCCATGGGCGGCGGCCACACCACCTCCGCCACAATCCTCTATCCGGGCGTATTCGGCTACATCTGCCCGCTCAGTTCCGGTATCCGCGAGAGCGACCACCTCGACGCTGACCTCCAGGGCATCAAGAAAGCCGGCTACAAACTCTACTGGATCGGCGTCGGCAAGGATGACACGAATGCCTACAGGAACTCCCAGGTCCTGGACCAGGCACTGACCAAGAACGGCATGCCGCACACCCTGTACGTGAGCAACGACGCCCACGTCTGGAAGAACAGGCGTCTGTACCTCAACACCTTCGCCCGCCTGCTCTTCAAGTAATCCTCAGCAATTAACAACAGTGCCACCCTGCGTCATCCGACACAGGGTGGCATCGTATTATTCAGACAGACTCGATCAGTCCCCGTACGGATTCGCGTCGTCCCAGTCTTTCAGCAGGTATCCGTGATGGCCGACACAGTGGTCATGGATCCGGACCTTCACTTCCTCGGAAAGGCCGTTCCACCAGCATGTACATGCCGGATACAGAATCAGGGACTCGTCCACGTCACCGCCGGCTGCCTTTGTCATGCCCTTGCGGGCGATCCGCTCTTTCTGCGGAACGGACAGGGAGGACCACCAGATTTCCAATTCACCTTTATTCATAACGCTCATTGTTTTCTTGCATCGACAAAAATAGTAAGAATGCAGGAATTCTCCAATTGCATGACAGGAGGATTTCAACTATATTTGTGCAATTGAACCATCCAACAGGCCATGAACCCGCTGCTCGAAGAGATGCTCCGCCATGCCGACCCTGCCCAGGTGCCGGGCCTGTCCCGTTTTTTCAAGACGGGTCCGGGGCAGTATGGAGAAGGCGACGCTTTCCTCGGCATCAAGGTGCCGGTAACGCGGCAGGTCGTCAAGGAGCATTGGAAAGAGACTGATTTCCAACATCTTGAGGAATGCATTCGCAGCGAGTACCATGAAGTCCGCCTGGCGGCGCTCCTGTGCCTGGTCGAGATTTTCTCGCATGCCAGGAAAGACCTTGCCCTGCGGCAGCGCTGCGTGGACTTTTACCTGAGCCATACCGGGCGTATCAACAACTGGGACCTGGTGGACCTGTCCTGCTATCCGCTTCTGGGGACATGGCTGCTGGACAAAGACCGCACCCTGCTGTATGACCTGGCTCGGAACGGCAAGACCCTCTGGGAGCAACGCATCGGCATCGTCAGCACCATGACCTTTATCCGGCACGGCCAGTTGGAAGACACCTTCGCCATTGCCGACATCCTGCTCCACCACCCTCACGACCTGATTCACAAGGCCGTCGGCTGGCTCCTCCGCGAAGCCGGCAAACGCGACAAAGTCGCCCTGGAGGCCTTCCTCACTCCCCGCTGCAGCACCATGCCCCGCACCATGCTGCGCTACGCCATCGAAAAATTCCCCGAGCAGGAGCGGCTCCGGTATCTCCGGCATCCAGCGCCATGAAAAAGTATCTGTATATCACCCTATTCCTCGTACTTGCCATCATTCTGACCCTGATTATGACAGGACGCACGCCCAACGAAGAAAAAGCCCTCGCGAAAGCCGCCGCCAACAAAGAAAAGATCGTCGCGCTGCTCCGCTCCACGGGTCGTCCCCAGATGGAAGCGGTCATCAGTTACCTGGACACCACGGCTTTCTATACGATGGGCGCGGGCTCGCATCACGACTATACGGGAGGACTCGCGCAGCATTCCCTCGAAGTGTACCGGATCATGAGACTCCTCACCTGGTTCCAGTCATCCGACAACGTCATCATCTCGGCGATCTTCCACGACATGGGCAAGATCACGTGGGGCTGGCACCCGTACCGTGCCACATTGATCCTGAACAACCTCGACTTCCATCTGACCGAGCGGGAGTACATCACCATCATACGGCACCACAGACAGCGACTGGTCTACTACCGGGATCCCCTGCGCCGCGCCCTGACCATGGCGGATGCCCTCAGTGCAGGATGGTGGATTCTTCGGCATCCTTTCCACAAGACGGTCGAAGCGGTCCCGTCCGGCAACGGACCGGAACAAGAGGATCTTCAGCCATGAGAGACGCCCGCTTCCAAATCTCAGGATATTTGCGTATTTTTGTTTGAACTATTGCCAATTACCATGAATACGAACGAACCCTTTGTCATTACCATCAGCCGCGAGGTCGGCTCCGGAGGCCACACCGTGGGCGCCATCCTGGCCGAGAAACTCAACGTCCGCTATTGCGACAAGCAGTTGCTGGAATCCCTCAAGAAGCAGTTCAACCTGAGCGCCGCCAGCATCGAGGACCTGAAGGGGAAGAAGAAGAACTGGCTGGCTGACTTCATCGGCCGCGTCGCGCCGATGCCTTCCGCCCAGGTGCTTGGCCTGGATCCCCGGTTTACGAATGAATTCCGGATCGAGGTCACGACGGACGACATTTTCAAGGCAGAGGTGGAGATGCTGCAGGAGTTCGCCCAGATGGGTTCCTGCGTCATTGCCGGACGCTCGGGCTTCTTCGTGTTCAAGGAGCATCCGAACAAACTGAACATCTTCATCAAGGCATCCCTGCCCCACCGGGTGGAACGCGTCATGAAGAAGCAGAATCTTTCAGAGGAAAGCGCCCTGGCCGTCATCAAAGGTCTGGACGAGGCCCGGGAGAACTACATCCGCCGCTATTCCGGTGTCAGCCGCTACGACCTCCGGAACTACGACCTTGTCCTGACCGCCGACGGCCACACGGAAGAAGAACTGGCCGGCCTAATCCTGGACTATCTGGGTGCCAGCCGTCCGTAACCCTTTTACAGGGACAATGTTACGCTGATATCGCCCTTCCCCGCTTTCAGGAAGGACTTCAGTTCATCCAGCGAGGAATACTTGATCTTTCCCAGCCGGGTATAACTCCAGGAGTTGCTGCCGTAGAACAGCACGACCTGGTTGCCGTTGTACAGGATGACATCCCCTGCCCGGGTGGTCATCTGGGAATTGCTTGTCGGGAGCGAACGTCCCAGGGCCCCGACTTTCTCGAAGCCGCCGTAATCGCTTGCCGTATACGTGATGGACGCTTTCGTGAGTGCTTCCACGAGCGCCTTGGTGGCAGCATTGTTCCCGATGCTGACCGGGAGCGTCTTCCCGGAGATGGTGATCTGGATCTGTTCCGGCATCGTCATTTCCTCCTTTTGCTGGTCATTCCCCGCGTCCGGAGCGACGTCCGGATCCGGGATTGTGGTACATGAAAGCAGGAGCAGGAGCAGCATGGCCGCTCCCAACCCCGTCGCTATGTGAATCAAGAGTTTCATCCTACTTCAGATTCTCCTTGAAGAACGTCTCCATCTTGTCGTATGGGATCACGCCGGCCACGTCATCGTACAGGTCCACATGGGAGGCACCGGGAATGATCATCAGTTCCTTGTTGCCTTCGCGGGCATTTTCCCCCTCGACGTTCCGTCCGGTCATCCGTGCAAAGGCATATTCGCTGAAATAGCGGCTGTGGGCCTTCTCGCCATGAATCAGAAGCACCGGATTCTCGATTTCATGGGCCCAGGCCAGCAGGGGCTGGTTCATGAAACTCTGGCAGCCGATGACGTTCCAGCCGTCGTTGGAGTTGCCGCTGCGGGCATGGTAGCCGCGCGGAGTCTTGTAGTAGGCATGGTAATCCTTGACGAACCAGGGAGCATCGTCCGGGAGCGGATCGACGACACCGCCGGCGCGCTCGTATGTCCCGGAAGCATAGTCCTTCGTGCGCTGGGCGGCAAGGGCCTTGCGTTTTTCCATCCGCTGGGCGGGCGTATCCTCGCTGGCGAAATAGCCTTCGACATTGACCTTGCTCATGTCGTACATGGTCGAGGCGACCGTGGCCTTGATGCGGGGATCGAGGGCGGCCGCGTTGACGGCCATGCCGCCGAATCCGCAGATGCCGATGATGCCGATGCGTTCCGGATCGACCAGCTCACAGGTGGAAAGGAAGTCCACCGCGGCGAGGAAGTCCTCGGTATTGATGTCCGGGGAGGCCATCCTGCGGGGTTCGCCGCCGGATTCACCGGTAAAAGACGGGTCGAAAGCGACGGTCACGAAGCCTCTCTCAGCCATGTGCTGGGCATACAGTCCGGAGGACTGCTCCTTCACGGCGCCGAACGGGCCGCTCACCGCGATGGCGGGAAGTTTACCTGCGGCATCCTTCGGCACATACATGTCGGCCGCCAGTTCGATGCCGTAGCGGTTGTGGAAAGTGACTTTGCTGTGGTTGACCCGTTCGGATTTCGGAAAGGTCTTGTCCCATTCCTGGGTAAGATGCAGGGTATTCATATCTTGGTTCGTATTCGATTTGCAGGCAAGCAGTGTCAATGCAGCCAGGGATAAACAGAGGAAATGTTTCATCTTCGATTCTTTTTGCAAAGGTAGTCCGACTGGCTGAGAGTCTTGTACCGATATTGGCCGGATTTCTACCAATATCGCAGATAATTGGAATTGTCATGGAATATTTCTACCTTTACATGCATCATGAAGAAGATCCTTCCCGTCTCCGACCCCAATGTGTACGCCCGCTTCGTGCATGCTCCTGTCCTACATCCGCTGGTCAGCATCGTCCATTATGACGAAGTCTCGCCCATCCATACCAGTCTGAACCGGTATGGGGTGTACGGACTGTTCATCCAACGGAATTTCCCCAGGAACCTGACCTATGGCATGAAAATGTTCGATGCCGCCGACGGCTCCATCATTGCCGTCGAACCCGGCCAGATCGGCGGGAAGGAAGACAACGGCGAACAGATGGACATCAGCGGCTGGGCCCTGCTGTTCTCACCGGAACTGCTGCATGGAACGGATCTGGAAACCCGGATGAAAGACTATCCCTTTTTCTCCTATTTCGCCACGGAGACCCTCAAAATGGAACCGTCGGAATGGGGACGGATCACGCAGATGCTCACGCAGATGCGGCATGAACTCCAGGAGAACGACGACTCCCCCGCCCTGCGCGCCGTACTGCTCGGATACATCCGGCTCATCCTGGAATACTGCCAGCGGATCTACCTCCGCCAACTATCCAAAGAAGACAGGACCTCTTCCGACATTCTCAAACGCTTCCACCAACTCCTCCGGGAATACTACCTGGAAGACCGGCAGATGGACCTGGGCGTTCCGACCGTCACCTATTGCGCCGGCGAACTGGCCTATTCCGCCCGCTATTTGGGAGACGTGATCCACAAAGCCACCGGCGGAACCGCCATCGGCTATATCCATGCCTTTGTGACCGAGCAAGGCAAGAGCCTCCTGATGAACGGGCACAACATCAATGAAACGGCTCACATGCTGGGTTTTGACTACCCGCAGCACTTCACCCGCCTCTTCAAGAAAATGACCGGCATCACCCCGTCGCAGTTCCTGGGATAGCCGCCGGAAAAATGGGAGAAAATCACTATCTTTGAAATACAGTCCGAATGATAATCCCTTAACCCCTCCGACTATGAAAGAGCAACGCATCGTCTTCATCGATTACATCCGAGTCATCGCCTGTTTCCTGGTCATGCTGGTCCATGCCAGCGAGAATTTCTATGCCGCCGACGCTTCCGGCCTGGCCGGCAACGTGTCCATGCTGGCCAACGAGGCCAACCGCTTCTGGGTGGCATTCTTCGACGGCTTCCTCGGACGTGTCTGCGTTCCGCTCTTCATGATCGTGTCGGCCTTCCTGCTGGTCCCGATGAAACCCGGACAGACGATGCAGCAGTTCTACCGCCGGCGTTTCACGCGCATCCTGCCGCCGATGTTCGCCTTCATGCTCATCTACACCTTCCTTCCGCTGGCGTGGGGCGGCATGACCTGGGAACAGTCCCTCGCCGACCTCAAGCGGCTGCCTTTCAATTTCCCGTCGATGGCGGGGCACCTCTGGTTCATGTACCCGCTGATCAGCATCTACCTAATCATCCCGGTCGTCTCCCCCTGGCTGGAGAAAGCGACCGCCAAAGAAGAACGGATTTTCCTGGGGATTTTCCTGCTTTCCACCTTCATCCCCTGGATCCACCGGTTTATCACGGACGAACTGTGGGGTGAATGTTTCTGGAATGGTTTTTCAGCCCTCTGGTACTGCTCCGGCTATCTCGGATACCTGGTGCTGGCGCATTATATCCACCATCACCTGGACTGGTCCCGCCGACGCAAACTCACGGTGGGTTGGATCAGTTTCTTTGTCGGAGCGGCATTTACCGGCTGGTCTTTCTGGCTGAAAGGCGTGCCCGGACAACTGATCGAGACACCGGCGCTCGAGTGGTCATGGGAGTTCTGCACTCCCAATGTCCTGCTGGCGACCTTCGGCATCTTCCTGGTCTTCTCCTGCATCCGGAAAGAATCTGCCCCCCGCCTGGTCACCCACCTGTCGAAATGTTCCTTCGGCATGTACCTGATGCACCTCCTGTTCCTGGCGCCCATCGCCGGCTGGATCATCGGAGGCGACCCTGCCTCCCCTGCGATTCCGGTCCGGCTCGCCATTCCCGCGATCGCCGTCCTCACCTTCCTCTGCTGTGCGCTGACCACCTCCCTGCTGTCCCGGATTCCAGGCAGCAAATGGATTATCGGGTGATTTCCTACTCGCCCGCTTTCTTCAGATAATCGAACAAGTCTATCGTTCCGGCCTCGCTCCTGATGTCCAGGGCCGGTACATATTCTTCCATCCGGGTGGAACCGTCCGTCTTGTTGACGAAGAAATACACGAGAGCGCCTGTATAACTGCGGAATACGACTTGATACTCCGATTCCGTCTCTTCGCCCATCGTCAGGGACATGATGGATGGATTGTCTTCCGCGACGCTCCAGTCATATTCACTGTGGCAATAATTGCTCACGCCTTCGAGGGCCATTTCGGCCGTTACTCCGGCGCTTTGCGCCTTGCCCGCCTTGTCGTTGCTGCACGTACAGGAAAGCAGGAGC
>JBGUXJ010000223.1:0-3703 GCA_045222055.1 Candidatus Cryptobacteroides sp.
CGGGGTGTCCACCGGGACGATGAGCGGAATGAGGAAACCGGAGACCAGGTAACCCTCGTTGACTTCTTCGCCCTTGATCTGGGCGCCGGTGAACTCGATGGCGAGACCGACGAGATAGGAGACGATGAAGAGCGGGAGGACTTTGAGGAATCCGTAGAAGAAGGTGGCCCAGAAGCCGGCGTCGACGCCGGTGGCCAGGTTGTGCTGATAGCCGACATTCCACATGCCGAACAGGGCGGCGGGAATGAGGGCGATCACGACGAGGATCATGACTCGCTTCAGGTCGACGGAGTCGCGGACGTGCGCACCCTTGCAGGTGACGGTGCCCGGAACGCGGAGGAAGGTGTCGAAGGCATCGACAGTCGAGTGAAGGAATCCCAATTTACCGCCTTTCTCGAAGAGGCCGGGTTGTACTTTGTTTTCTTCCATAACGATTGTCTTTTATGCCATTTCCTTGATCATCAGGTCAATACCACTCTGGATAATGGACTGGATGTCATTCTTTGAAGGGTCGACGAATTCGCACAGGGCGAGATCTTCAGGGAGCACCTCGTAGATGCCGAACTTCTCCATGTTGTCGATGTCGCCGGCCAGGCAGGCCTTGATCAGGTAGACCGGGAAGAAGCCGTCGATCGGGAGGACCTTGTTGTAGAGGTCGGATACGACGAAGGCGCGCGGACCGCCGTGGACGTTGGTGTCCATGTTGTATTTCTTCTTCGGGCAGAGCCAGGAGAAATACGTGCGGGTTGCACTGAACTGGTTGAAACGGAAAGGCTTGGCCCATCCAAGAAGTTCACGCTCGGTACCTTCGTGGAGGAAGGTGACCTGGTCGTCGAAGAATCCGAGGGAACCGTTCTCGCCGACGCTTTCGCCGGTCAGGACGTCGCCGCTGATGAAGCGGACGTCGCCTTTGGCGTTGTCATAGTGGGCGGAGAACGCCTTCATCGGAGTGCCCGGAAGCGCTTCGACGTAGCACGGATCCACGGCCACGGGGCCGGTGAGCGCGACTTTCCTGCGCAGGTCGACCTTGCCCGTGTTCATGAGGCGGCCGATGGCGGAAAGCAGGAGCAGGGAAACGGTCCAGACCGTCTCGCCCTTCTGGATCGGGGCGATGTTGGCAATCTGGATGCCGACGTTGCCGGCCGGATGCCTGCCGCTGATTTCGTGCATGATGACATGTTCGACCTTGTGGAAAGGGGAACTGGCCGAAGTGTCCGCATTGATGGAGAAATGCACCCCGCCCTTGGTCAGTTTGCCGAGGGCGTCCACGCCGGCCTGGATGTTCTGGAGTTCATCACGGAGCGTGAAATCGGTGTCGGCCGCGAGGGGGGCGGTGGAAAATGCGGAGACGAAGATGGCTTTCGGTTCCAAGGACGGGTTGGCGAGAATGCCGTAGGGCCTCTGGATGATGCCGGCCCAGAGACCGCTCTTGCAGAGCAGGTCCTTGACCTCTGCGGCATTCATCTTCACGGCGTTGTGGGCGCCGAAATCGAGGTACTCGCACGTCTCGTCCGCCTTGATGCGGACCTCAAGCAACTTCCTTTTCTCGCCTCTGACAATCTCGGCTACCGTTCCGCTGACCGGGGCGGTGAGGAGGATGTCAGCAGACTGTTTGTCGGCCATGACCGGCGATCCGGCCATGACTTTATCGCCCTCTCTGACGAGGAGCCTCGGAGCGAAGCCCTTGAGGTCAGTAGGTTTCAGAGCGATAATGTCAGCAGCGATCCCCTTTTCGACCTTCTGGGTTGCAGCTCCTGCGATAGGGAGATCCAGCCCGCGTCTGAGTTTGATGTTGTTTGACATTATGAGTGAGTTTGTTATAAAATATCGCTGTGGGCGTAAAAGAATATTTTCTTTTAATCCACCGCAAATTTACTCATTTTTTCTTAATTTCGCGGCGGTTGGGACGACAATCGTCTCCTTTTTTGAACCTTATTTCGAATAACGGTTGAAACCGGTGATATGGAAGAGTTGGGAACAGAAATCCTGAAAGGATTGGACAGCCGGCAGCGGGACGCTGTCTGCTGCGTGGAGGGACCGGTTTTGATCGTGGCCGGTGCCGGTTCGGGCAAGACCCGCGTGCTGACTAGCCGCATCGCCTACATCCTCGCCCGGGGCGGGGCGCCTGAGCGTATCCTGGCCCTGACGTTCACGAAAAAGGCGGCCTCGGAGATGAAGGAACGGATCGCGGCCATGGTGGGGGAGCGCAAGGCCCGCCGCCTCTACATGGGGACCTTCCACTCGGTTTTCGTCCGGTTCCTGCGGGAATATGCCGACCGCCTGGGTTATCCCGGCTCGTTCACCATCTATGACACCACGGATCAGACCAGTGCCATCAAGCGCTGTATCAAGGAGTTGAATCTGGATGACAAGGTCTATAAGCCCAAGGAGGTCCTGTCCCGTATCTCCATGGCGAAGAACAACCTGGTGACGCCGGAGGCCTATGCCGCCAACGCCCAGGCGAAGATCAATGACGCCCATGCCAAGAAACCCGAGATCTGGCGGATCTACGCCGCCTACCAGCGCTTGCTGAAAGCGTCGGGTGTCATGGACTTCGACGACATCCTGCTGAACATGAACATCCTGCTCAAGGATTTCCCGGATGCCCTGAACGCCATCGCCGCCCGCTTCGACTACATCCTGGTCGATGAGTACCAGGATACGAACTTCGCCCAGTACCTGATCCTAAAGAAACTGAGCCAGAAGCACCGGAACCTGTGCGTCGTCGGTGACGACAGCCAGTCCATCTATGCGTTCCGGGGCGCCAAGATCGAGAACATCCTGAATTTCCGCAAGGACTATCCGGAGACGCGCCTGTTCCGGCTGGAGCAGAACTACCGTTCGACACGCACCATTGTCGAAGCGGCCAATTCATTGATAGCCAAGAATGAAGGACGTATCCCCAAGAATTGTTTCTCCACCGGGGAACAAGGGGAGCGCATCCACCTGATCCAGGCCTATACCGAGCAGGAGGAGGCCTTGCTGATCGCGTCATCCATCATCCGGAAGATGCAGGATTACAAGGCCGGATACGAGGATTTCGCCATCCTCTACCGGACCAATTCCCAGTCCCGTGCACTGGAAGAGGCCCTGCGGAAGCGGAACCTTCCGTACATGATCTATTCCGGCCATTCGTTCTTCGAGCGGGCGGAAGTCAAGGACATGATGGCGTACTTCAAACTGGCCGTCAATCCTTCCGACGACGAATCGTTCCGGCGGAGCGTGAACAAGCCCGCCCGGGGCATCGGAGACACTTCCCTCCAGGCACTGGATGCGGCGGCCAAGGCCTCCGGCGTGCCGTTGTTGCAGGCGATCCGCCTGGAAGGGCTGGACGCCTTCGGCCTGAAGCCGGCGGCGGTCCAACGCTTGAGGAACTTCGCCGACATGATCCTGAAATTCAATGCGATGCTCCCGACGACCGACGCGTATGCCGTGGCGACCGGACTGTCCGACGCGTGTGGGCTCTACCGTTCTTTCAAGGAGGATCTTTCCATCGAGAGCCAGTCCAGGGCAGGGAATATCGAGGAACTGGTCAACAGCGTCAAGGCGTTCGTCGAAGACCGTCACAATGCCATGGTCGAGGAAATGATGGCGGACGGCGGCCTTTCCGACAGCACCGGCATCGCCGAGTCCGACCTGCCGGTCGTGACCCTCGACGAGTATCTGGAGGACATCTCCCTGGTCTCCGCGGTCGACGTGGATG
>JBGUXJ010000224.1:0-18008 GCA_045222055.1 Candidatus Cryptobacteroides sp.
CCCCTCCGGCACGGATTATTTCCCCCGTCATCGACGGGAACAAGACCACATTCAGCATCGCAGCCCCGCAGGCAATCAATGTCAGCCTGCACGGATCCTGGATGAATACCAATGACAACTGCTATGGTCCCCTCGTACAGGACGCGCAGGTCGGCGTAATCCCTATGACCCGCGGCGAGAATGGCGTCTGGTCCTGCACCATCGACACACCGGCACCGGAACTCTGGACCTACAATTTCTACATTGACGGGGTATATGTCCCGGACTTCGCCAACCCGTTGATCCAGCGTGACGGCACCCGCCTCCTCAGCATCCTGCTCGTCCCCGGCGAACTGTCTGAAAACTACGCCGGTGCCACGCAGCATGGCAACCTCAACATGGTCTGGTATGACTCCCCGACCCTGGGTTTCGAGCGCCGCATGTATGTCTATACGCCATACGGCTATGAAAGCAAGGCCAACCAGAAGACCAAATATCCGGTTCTCTACCTGCTGCATGGCGGTGGATGCGACGAAGATACCTGGGAATCGATGGGCCGCGTGACCGCGATTGCCGACAACCTGATCCAGAAAGGCAAAGCCAAACCGATGATCATCGTGATGCCGAACGGCAACCCTTCCCAGTCCAGTTCCCCGTTCATGCAGATCCCCGCTCCTGAAGCGGCGGCGCAGGCTGCCCGGCAGAACCGGAACAGTTACATCCATTCGCTCGTCAAGGACGTTATCCCGTATATCGAGTCCCATTATCGCGTTGTCGCGAAGCCCGAATGGCGTGCCGTTTCCGGCCTGTCCATGGGTGGCGCACATACCCTCTCCGTCACGGCCGAGTATCCCGGAACGTTTGCCTACATCTGCCCCATGGGTTGTGGCGGCAACCGGACCGAGGAATTCGTGAACGGCCTGCTCGGTATCAAGAAAGCCGGCTACAAACTATACTGGCTGGCTGCCGGAACCAGCGATTTCACCCATGCGGGCGCCACGGTGCTGGATGAAATCCTGACGGAGAACGGGATGAAGCACACATTCTACACCAAGGACGGCGGACACACTTGGAGCAACTGGCGCATCTTCCTGAACGAAATGATGCCGCTCCTTTTTAAATAAAACCTCAACCTGACAACGAAACGGGGCTGATCTGTCGCAGATCAGCCCCTTCTCTTTTTATAGGATATTCTTCTATTTGAAGAGCATCGGGAGGAACTCACGCAGGCAGCGACGCCAGGTCAGCCACTCGTGTGCCGTACCGGGGGATGCATAATAGGTGCAATGGATGCCCGCATCGTTCAGCATCTTGGAAATCCGCTCGCTGCCCATTCCTTCTGCGGTACCCATTCCCATGAACAGGGCGTGGACCTGCTTGTTGAAGGCCGCCGGATCGGCGAATACGCCGTCGTAAATTTCGCTCACCTTAGCGCCGGGTGCCAGGAAGATGGCTCCGCTGAAAGAGCCGATATGGGAGAATTTGTCGATGTTCCGCAGCGTCGTCTCAAACGTCTGGTGACCGCCCCAGGAAAGACCAGCCATTGCGCGGTGGTCACGGTCGGAAAGGGTCCGGAATTCCTTGTCGATGAAAGGAATGATGTCTTGGACAAGGATGAGCGGGAAGGTGGCGCCGAAAGCTTCACGAGCCGCATTTGCATCCTGACCCGGCTTCGGGCGGAACGGAATTCCACAGTTGCCGCTGTCCATAACGACGATCATCGGCTTGCACTGGCCGGCCGCGATCAGATTGTCCAGGATATGGTTCGCCTTGCCTTGTTTCCCCCAGCCCGTCTCGTCCTCGCACATGCCGTGCTGCAGATACAGGACCGGATAACGCTTGGCCGGGCTGGACTCGTATTCGGCGGGCGTATAGACCATACAGCGACGATACCGTTTCTCAAAATTGGACCAGTACACCACGGAACGGATCTGGCCGTGCGGGACCTCGTGCGGACGGTAATAGTCCCCTTCCGGTCCTTCCGGAATCTCGATCATGCTGGAACGGCCATAACTGCCGCAATAGGTGTCGGTATTGATGTCGGTGACCTGGATACCGTCGACCATGAAGTGATAGAAATGCGGACCGACCACCAGGGGTTTCGTGGTACAGTACCACCAGCCATCAGCGTCTCTCTCCATTTCATGGCGTCCCTGCAGTTCCAGATAGACTTCCTGCGCCTTCGGGGCATAGACACAGAAATAACCGCGATGCTCGGCATCGACGCGGGGATACTCCCGTTCAAAAAGGGCCGTCTCCGAAACGGTCGTTCCGGTGGGGATGGGGCGGCTCTGCGCAAAGACGGTCAGAGACAGTACGGCAAGTGCCGCAAGCGTGATGAGTCGTTTCATAATTGTGCGTTTTTATGGATTCCTGTTGAATAAAGTATTGTCGTGTCAGGAAGATACGAATAAATCCAAACAATTTCGAGCGTTTGGCTGAATTGTGTCACAATCTGTCCTGTCCATGTCAGAACTGCATAACAAAGCGACATAAAAGACACCGCGGCAGAATTTCTTCTGTCGCGGTGTCCTTTCGGAAAACGGTGGCAAATTACCAGCGGTTATTGTGGATCTTTTCGGGTTTCCACTTGTCCTTTGGCTGGTCATCACCGGCCGGCACGCCGACGGGGATGATTGCCAGCGGCTCAACATTTTCCGCAAGGCCGAATGCGGCCTTGACGGCAGCGCATTTGCCCTCGTTCGGATAGCAGGATAGCCAGACCGCGCCCAGGTCAAGCGCCTCGGCAGCCAGGAGGAGATTTTCCGCAGCGGCGGAACAGTCCTCATACCAGAATCCGTTGGGCACGATTTCAGGGGCCGCATCGGGGTTATTCCGCGGGGTACGGGACTGCGTAGTCTCACCACAGACAATGATCACGGCGCCTGCTGTCTTGATCGCATCACCGCGGTCAGCACCCGGAATACCGGACTTGGCGTCGTCCGTCACGACCAGGAACTGCCAAGGCTGGCTGTTTCCGGCCGTAGGGGCGGCCATAGCCGCTTTCAGCAACGTCGTAAGCTGATCCTCCGTAAGTTTTTCGCCCGTAAAAGAGCGCACGCTCTTGCGATTCATGATGGTCTCGATCGCGCCCTTTTCGGCAGGAACCGGGACTGTGTTGTTGCCACAGGCGGCCAAAGCAATGACCGTGGCCAGGATAAGGAATAAACGTTTCATACCTTTCATTTCTTGTTTGTCCAGACAAAGATACGTTTTATTTCTCATTGTCCTTACTTCGACTAGGTAAAGAGTCAGTCGCGGATCCCGTCAATCCACGGGCCTGGTCGCGGGACCGCGAGGATCGCCCTGTCCACCCGTGGCGGGCTGAAGCAGGCGGAACTTTTCAAGAACTTCAAGCTCAACAAGGCAGCGGCCATGCTCAGGGACCACCGCTACAAGGTCTCCGAGGTTGCCGACCTGACAGGGTTCGGGACCCTGGCCAATTTCTCCAGGGCCTTTAAAAAGAAATTCGGGGTACCGCCCTCCGAATTCAAATAGAAGACGTCCGCTGCGGCAAATCCCTGACGGAAAAGAGGACCTACTCGACGGTGACGCTCTTGGCGAGGTTGCGGGGACGGTCCACGTCCTTGCCTTTGCACACAGCGATATGGTAAGCCAGCAGCTGGAGCGGGATGGAGGCCATCAGAGGCTGGAAACACTCGATCGTGTCGGGAAGCTCGATGACATGGTCCGCGAACTGTCGGATCCGCTCGTCGCCTTCGGTCACGAGCGCCGTGACCCGGCCCCCGCGGGCCCGGACTTCCTGGATGTTGTTGATTACCTTGTCATAAAGATTGTCGCGCGTGGCGATAACGAAGACCGGCATTTCCGAGTCGATCAGAGCGATGGGCCCGTGCTTCATCTCGGCCGCCGGATAACCCTCGGCATGGATATAGGAGATCTCCTTGAGTTTCAAGGCTCCCTCCAGGGCGACCGGATAGTTGTATCCGCGTCCCAGGTACAGGCAGTTGCGGGCATAGGTAAAAATCGGAGCCAGCCGCTCAATCTGCTCGTTGGTCTTCAACGCCCGCTCCATCTTTTCCGGGATACGGGTCAGTTCAGCGACCATCTCCTTGTACCGGGCCGGTTCAATGGTGCCGCGCTCGCTGGCCAGGCACAGGGCCAGCATCGAAAGGACCGTCACCTGCCCCGTAAACGCCTTCGTGGAGGCGACACCAATCTCAGGACCGACATGGATGTAAACGCCGGTCTGGGTCTGGCGCGGAATCGAAGCGCCGATGGCGTTGCACACGCCGAACACGAAAGCTCCGCTCCTGCGCGCCAGTTCGACAGCAGCCAGCGTATCCGCCGTCTCGCCGCTCTGGGAGATGGCGATGACCACGTCATCCGGATAGATGACCGGATCCCGGTAACGGAACTCGGAGGCATATTCCACTTCCACCGGGATCCGGCAGAGGCTCTCGAACAGCTGCTTGCCGATCAGGCCGGCATGCCAGCTCGTTCCGCAGGCGACGATGATGATACGGCGGGCGGCCAGCAGGGTTTCCCGGTAGTCAATGACGGCAGAAAGGGTAATCCGGTCCGCCTCGACATTGATACGGCCCCGCATGCAGTCCCGAATGCAGCCCGGCTGCTCAAAAATCTCCTTGAGCATGAAGAAAGGATAGCCACCCTTCTCCAGCTGGCCGATCGTCACGTCGACCTGACGGACCTTCGGGTGCTGCCGGACATTGTCGATATTGACGACCTTCAAGGGCTCTCCCAGCTTCAGGACAGCGATGTCACCGTCATTCAGATAGACGACCTTGTCCGTATATTCGGCAATCGGACCGGCATCGGAAGCCAGGTAGAACTCCCCTTTCTTCCCCAGACCGACCACAAGCGGCGAACTCTGGCGGGCACAGATCAAGGTATCCGGATTCGCCACGTCCAGCACGGCGATGGCATAGGCGCCGATTACCTGGTGCAGGGCCACCTGCACGGCCCCGAGCAGGTCCAGCCCGTTGCTGACCTGGATGTGCTCGATCAGCTGGACCAGCACCTCCGTATCCGTCTGGCTCTTGAAGCGGACACCCCGGCTGCGGAGATTCTCCTTGAGGGTCGCGTAGTTCTCGATGATGCCGTTGTGGATCAGGGCCAGCCTTCCGGAAGCGGAATAGTGTGGATGGGCGTTGGTGCTGCTGGGTTCGCCGTGGGTGGCCCAGCGGGTATGCGCGATGCCCACCGTCCCGGACACGTCCTTGCCTTCGCAGTAGGTCTGAAGGTCGGCGACCTTGCCCTTGGCTTTATAGACATTCAACTGGCCGTCAGCGCCGATGAGCGCCACACCGGCACTGTCGTAACCGCGGTATTCCAGCCGCTGGAGACCTTTTACAAGAATGGGATAGGCCTCGGCCGTTCCCAAGTACCCGACGATTCCACACATATCAAGTTCGTTTTACAAAGTTGCAAAAATAGGAAAATCAAGATAAAAAACCGATACGCTATCCCTTTTTTTGGCAGAACGAAAGCAGCGCCCCGGGGAACCGGGACGCTGCTGACAATTCAAAGGAGGAGTACCGTTTACTCTTCCGGCTCGACGGCGCGGAAGGAGGCGAGTTCGTCGGCCACGAAGGACTTGACGTAGGCGCTCTTTCCGGCGACGTTCTCCTCGGCCATGCGGACGAAGACGTTGGCGCTCTTCTCGAAGAGTTCCGGGGCCTTGGTGGCGTCGGCGAGCAGCAGCAGGGACATCACGATCTCGCCGGTCATGTCGTACAGACGGCGGGCGAGGAAGTCCTGCAGTTCCTGGTTGCCGGCATCCTTGACGTAGTTGACGCTCTCCTCATAGAGGTCCGCCATCTTGGCGACGCGGGCCTTGAGGCCTTCGAGGGCCGGGCTGACCGGGGCCTCGAGCATCTCACGGATGATGCCCATGTAGGTGCCGTTGGTGATGTAGCGGATGGCCGCCACGACCTGCAACTGGGTGGTACCTTCGTAGATGGAGAAGATACGGGCGTCGCGGAAGAGGCGCTGGCACTTGTATTCCATGATGAAACCGGAACCGCCGTGGACGGAAATGGCGTCATAGGCGTTCTGGTTGGCATATTCGGAAGCCATACCCTTGCACAGCGGGGTGAAGGCGTCGGCCAGGCGGGAGAACTTCTTGAGTTCGGCCTTCTCGTCGGCCTCGAGCTTGCGGTCGCGCTGGATGTCCTCCAGGGCCTTGTACACGTCGACATGGGCGGCGGTATGGTATAGCAGGGAACGGCTGGCATCGAGCTTCGCCTTCATGCGGCTGAGCATGTCGTACACGCCCGGGAAGTGGTTGATGGTCTGGCCGAACTGGGCACGCTCGGCGGCATACTTGACGGCTTCGTTGTAGGCTTCCTGGCTGAGGCCGGTGCTCTGCGCGCCGATACCGAGGCGGGCGCCGTTCATCAGGGCCATGACATACTTGATCAGACCCATGCGGGTGCTGCCGCACAGTTCGGCGCGGGCGTCCTTGTAGGTCAGTTCGCAGGTCGGGGAACCGTGGATACCGAGTTTGTGCTCGATGTGGCGCACGTTGACACCGCCCTGGCGCTTGTCATAGATGAACATGGAAAGGCCGCGGCCGTCGCGGGTGCCTTCCTCGCTGCGGGCCAGGACCAGGTGGATGTCGGAATCACCGTTGGTGATGAACCGCTTGACACCGTTCAGCAGCCAGCAGCCCTGCTCCTCGGACCAGGTGGCCTTGAGCATGACACGCTGCAGGTCGGAGCCGGCGTCCGGTTCGGTAAGGTCCATGGACATGGTCTCGCCGGCGCAGATGCGCGGGATGAATTTCTGGCGCTGTTCCTCGCTGCCGAACTCATAGAGGGTCTCGGCGCAGCTCTGCAGGCTCCAGATGTTCTGGAAGGAAGCGTCGGCGGCGGAGATGACCTCGCTGGCCATGCTGAAAACGACTTCCGGGCAGTTCAGGCCGCCGTAGCGGCGCGGCATGGTGACACCCCACAGGCCAGCATGGGTGGCCGCCTGCATGTTCTCCTTGGTCTTCTCCGCATAGATCATGCGGCCGTTCTCCAGGTGCGGTCCCTCGAGATCCACGCTCTCGGAGTTCGGGGCGATGGTATTGGCGGCGACGTCGCCCGTGATCTCGAGCAGGCGCTTGTAGTTCTCGATGCAGTCCTCATGGTCGACGGGGGCATCGGCGTAGGTATCCTTGTCGGCGAAATTGCGTTCCTTGAGTTCCACGATGCGCTTCATCAGCGGGTGGTCGAGGTGGAAGGCGATCTCCGGATGGTCGGTATAGTAATTTGCCATGGTTTACTTGGAATTTTGCTTGTAATACTTGATCATCTTCGGGATGACCTCCTCGACGGTACCGACGATGACATAGTCGGCGATCTTGTTGATCGGGGCGTCCGGGTCGGAATTGACGCTGATGATGATCTTGCTGTCCTGCATGCCGGCGATGTGCTGAATCTGTCCGCTGATACCGCAGGCGATGTAGACCTTCGGGTGGACGGTCACGCCGGTCTGGCCGATCTGGCGGTCATGGTCGCAGAAACCTGCATCCACGGCAGCGCGGCTGGCGCCGACCTCGGCGTGGAGCACCTTGGCCAGGTCGAAGAGCATGTCGAAGCCCTCCTTGCTGCCCATGCCGTAGCCGCCGGCCACGACGATCGGAGCGCCCTTGAGGTTGTGCTTGGCGGCCTCGACATGGTGGTCGAGGACCTTGACAACATAGGCCTCCGGAGAGACATACTTGGATACTTCCGGATAGACGACCTCGCCGCGGGCCTTGCCCTCATAGATCGCCTTCTGCATGACGCCGGAACGGACCGTCGCCATCTGCGGACGGTGCTCCGGGTTGACGATGGTGGCCACGATGTTGCCGCCGAAGGCCGGACGGATCTGGTACAGAAGGTTGTCGTAGTGCTGCTTGGTCTTGACATCGTCGAAGGAACCGATTTCGAGTTCGGTGCAGTCGGCGGTCAGGCCGCTGGTCAGGGAGGAGGACACGCGCGGGCCGAGGTCGCGGCCGATCACGGTCGCGCCCATCAGGCAGATCTGCGGCTTCTCTTCCTTGAAGAGGTTCACGAGGATATCGGTGTGCGGGGCGGAAGTGTACGGGAAAAGTTCAGCGCCGTCGAAGACGAAGAGCTTGTCCACGCCATAGGGAAGGATCTGGTCCTCTACCTTGGACTTGATGCCCGTACCGGCCACGACGGCGTGCAGTTCGACGCCCAGCTCGTTGGCGAGCTTGCGGCCCTTGGTCAATAATTCCTGGGAGACTTCGGCAACGGTCGTGCCTTCGATCTCGCAATATACAAATACGTTGTTCATACGCCTAGCCGATGATCTTTTCGTCCAACAATTCCTTGATGAGGCCCTCGACGTCGGCGTCGGCCGCGGTCAGGGTCTTGCTTTCCTTCGCCTGGAAGACGATGTTCTGCACCGTCTTGACCTTGGTCGGGGAACCGGCGAGTCCGCACTGGTTCGGGTCGCCGTCCACGTCGGCCACGCTCCACTGGTTGAGGGTCAGGTACGGACGCTCGGCATAGAGGTCCGCACGCGGATCGTCCTCGGGGCGCTCCATCGGGCAAGTCGCATATTTGTATTTCATGACGAGTTTCGCGTTCTGCGGGCGGCAGGGAGCGGCGCTTCCGTTCACGGTGACAAGCACCGGAAGCGGAACCTGCACGGTCTCGGCGCCTCCGTCGATATGGCGGCGGATGGTGGCCACGCCGTTCTCGACGGAAAGGATGTCTTCGGCATAGGTCACCTGGTTGAGGCCGAGTTTCTGGGCCACCTGCGGGCCGACCTGGGCAGTATCGCCGTCAATGGCCTGGCGGCCGCCGAGCACGATGTCCACGTCGCCGATCTTCTTGATGGCGGTGGCAAGGGCATAGGAAGTCGCAAGGGTGTCGGCGCCGGCGAAGAGACGGTCAGTCAGGAGCCAGCCGGTATCGGCGCCGCGGTAAAGGCTCTGGCGTATGATTTCTCCGGCGCGGGGCGGGCCCATGGTGAGTACGCCGACGGTCGAGCCGGGATTCTGTTCCTTCAGTCTGAGCGCCTGCTCGAGGGCGTTCAGGTCATCGGGGTTGAAGATGGCCGGAAGGGCGGCGCGGTTGACCGTTCCTTCGGGGGTCATGGCATCTTTCCCCACGTTGCGGGTGTCCGGCACTTGCTTGGCCAGGACCACGATTTTCAAACTCATATTGTTTGGCTTTAATAAAACGTCTAACCAAAAGCCCGCCGTTACATAAAAAAATGCAAGTCGGAAGGCTGATTCCAACTTGCAAATTTACACTAATTTTTGATTCCGGCAAAATGCCGGACGGCCGTAGGCCGCTAGTAGCGGTTCAGCGGACGGCCGGAGGTCATCATGTGCACCTTGCGGACCACCTCGTCGATGACGGCCTTGTGGGCCTGGCGTTCGGCGAGATCTTCCGGAGTCGGCTCCTTCGCCGTCAGCGCCGCGACATGGGCGGAGGCGGAAGCAAGGACCGTGTCGATCAGGTCCACGATGTCGACCATGTCCTTCTCCACGAAACCGCGGGATGTGATGGCCGGGGTTCCGATGCGCAGGCCGCTGGTCGCGAAGGCGCTGCGGCTGTCAAACGGGACCATGTTCTTGTTGACCGTGATGTCGGCACGGACCAGTTCCTTCTCGGCGACACGGCCGCTGAGGTCCGGGAACTTAGTACGCAGGTCGATGAGCATCAGGTGGTTGTCCGTTCCGCCGGAGATCACCTTGTAGCCACGGGCCACGAACTCGTCGCACATGGTCTTGGCGTTCGACATGACCTGCTGCTGGTACTGGACGAACTCCGGCTGCATGGCCTCGTAGAAGGCGACGGCCTTGGCGGCGATGACATGCTCGAGCGGACCGCCCTGGACACCCGGGAAGACGCTGGAATTCAGGATGGCGCTCATCTTCTTGATCTCGCCCTTCGGCGTGGTCAGGCCCCACGGGTTGTCGAAGTCCTTGCCCAGCAGGATGATGCCGCCGCGCGGACCGCGGAGGGTCTTGTGGGTTGTGGAGGTGACGATGTGCGCATATTTCACCGGATTCTTCAGCAGGCCGGCAGCGATCAGGCCGGCGGTATGGGCCATGTCGATCCACAGCAGGGCGCCCACCTTGTCGGCGATGGCGCGCATGCGCTCGTAGTCCCACTCGCGGGAATAGGCGGAAGCGCCGCCGATGATGAGTTTCGGCTTGCACTCGAGGGCCTTGCGCTCCATCTCGTCATAATCGACCCGGCCGGTCTCGGGATCCAGGCCGTAGGCGACCGGATGGTAGAGGATGCCGGAGGCGTTGACCGGAGAACCATGGGTCAGATGACCGCCCATGGACAGGTCGAGGCCCATGAAGGTGTCGCCCGGCTTCAGGCAGGCCATGATGACAGCCATGTTCGCCTGGGCGCCGGAATGCGGCTGTACGTTGGCATACTCCGCATCGTAGATCTTGCAGAGGCGGTCGATCGCCAGCTGCTCGATCTGGTCCACCACCTCGCAACCGCCGTAATAGCGCTTGCCGGGGTATCCCTCAGCATATTTATTGGTGCAGATGGAGCCCATGGCTTCCATGACCTGGTCGGACACATAGTTCTCAGAGGCAATCAGTTCGAGTCCGGAGGACTGACGGTCCCGTTCTTTCTTGATCAGATCGAAAATCTGAAGATCCTGTTTCATAGTTACTGTTTCAGCGTTTGATGACTGGCAAATATACGTAAAAAAATCTACCTTTGCATATCACGGAACACATTTTATGAAAGACCGGAAACTGCTCAACATCGAACTCGGACGCATTTCTGCGCAGGAATACAAAGACGCGCCGGCTTCCGGCGTGGCGGTCGTGCTGGACAATGTCCGCAGCGCCCACAACGTCGGTTCCGCGTTCCGCAGCAGCGACGCTTTCAAGATCGACAAGATCTGGCTCTGCGGCATCTGCGCCACCCCGCCTTCCGCCGAGATCCACAAATCCGCCCTGGGCGCCGAAGACAGCGTTCCGTGGGAACACGTGGACGACACCCTCGAAGCCGTCCGCCGGCTCCGGGAAGAGGGGTATACGCTCGTCGCCGTCGAACAGACCGTCCGGTCGGTCAAACTGGACACCTTCCGCCCCGACCCCGCCGTCCGGTACGCAGTCGTCTTCGGGAACGAAGTGGACGGTATCCGGCAGGATGTCGTCGATGCGTGCGACTTCTCCCTGGAAATTCCCCAGTCCGGCACCAAGCACTCCCTCAACGTCTCCGTCTCCGTGGGCGTCATTCTCTGGCACCTGCGCCTGCTCCGACACAAAAACTAATTTCTCCGATATGAAAACGAACCTGAACCTCGTGCTGGCCATCGGTCTCCCGATCTTGCTGTTTCTCGGCACAGGGGCCGTCGCCGACGCCCAGCAGAAACGCGACCCGTACATCGAAGCGCAACTGCAGCAGAAACGGGCCCGGGCCGCCACCAACACCCATTCCTACGAGTTCCGCCCGATCCACGACACCCCCGCTCCGAAGGGTTACAAGCCCGTGTATATCAGCCATTATGGCCGGCACGGCTCCCGCTCCAACTGGGGCGCGCAGGGTTATCTCCGTGTCATCGACGCCTTGCAGAAGGCCAAGGAGGCAGGACTCCTTACCCCCGACGGCGAGACCTTCCTCCGCGAATCCCGGGAAATCTATACCCAGCATAACGGCATGGACGGCCGCCTGACCCAGCGCGGAGTCGACGAGCACCGCATGCTCGCGGAAAGGATGTACAGCCGCTACCCCGGCGTCTTCAAGAAACAGTCGAAGAAAATCCGCAGCATCTCCAGCACCGTCCCGCGCTGCATCATCAGCATGGTCGGCTTCACGGACCGGCTGACCGAACTCCAGAAAGACCTCGACATCACCTGGGACACCGGCGAGACCTACATGCTGTATATCAACAGTTCCGCCCCGGACACCGTCAACAAGGTCTCCCGCACGCTGCTCGCCCCGCTCCGGGACTATCAGCCGGATACGGTCCATCTGTTCCGCCAGTTGTTCACCGATCCTGCCAAGGCCCGCGCGATTACCGGGAGCGCGGCACGTTTCCAGTCCGCCGCCCTCCAGATCGCCTGCATGGGCGAGGCCTTCCAGGTGGATGACGACATGTACCGTTTCTTCCCGTTCGACGCTGTCTATCAGGCCTATGAGACCAGCGCCCTCTCCCTGTATCTCCAGCACTGCAACTCCGTCGAAATCGGCAAGGAGGCCGTCTCCATCGCCAAGCCGCTGGTCGAAGACATCGTCAACAAGGCCGACGAGGCCCTCGCCGGGGGCGGAGTCTGCGCCGACCTTCGTTTCGGCCATGATTTCCCGATCCTGACCCTCTTCGGCTATCTGGGCCTGGAAGGCGCCGGGGACCGGCTGCCCTTGCAGGAGGCCCGGTACAAGTGGTTCGCCACGGACCATGTTCCCTTCGCCGCGAACCTGCAGATGATCTTCTACCGCAACAAGGGCGGAGACGTCCTCGTCAAGTTCCTGGTCAACGAACGGGAGACCCTGCTTCGCGGCTTGGAACCGGTCAGCGGACCTTATTACAGATGGGAAACCGTCAAGAACAACACCGAAGGATATTTACGCTAAGCCATGAAAAGAATACTGATCTCCCTGCTGGCCGCAGCCCTCGTCCTGCCGGCCGTCGCCCAGACCTGGAACGTCGAGGAAATCCTTCGGGCCGACCGCAACAAACTCGCCGGATGTGAAGGCCCCTACCGGTTCGACGCGCCTGCCCTCACGCCCGCGCCGAAGGGATATACGCCTTTCTATATCAGCCACTACGGCCGTCACGGCTCCCGTTATGCCTGGAATGCCGGGACATACACGACCGTCGGGGACATGCTGGAAGCAGCGCAGAAAGCCCATTCCCTGACCCCGCGCGGCGAACAGTTGCTCAAGGATTTCAAGGAATTCGTCACGATCCCCCAGATCAACTACGGCGACCTTTCCGATTTGGGATATGAGCAGCACCGGGAAATCGCCCGGCTCATGGTATCCTCTTTCCCGGAAGTCTTCGCCAACGGCGGCGAGGTCTTCGCCCGTTCCTCCACTTCCCAGCGCGCCATCGTCAGCATGAACGCCTTCACGGTCAGTCTGCAGCAGGCGGCGCCGAAGGTCCATGTCACCGCGAACTCCCGGGCGTCGAACATGGTCGTCATCAACGCCGCCTCCGCGAACCGCGCCATCGCCAGACGTTACCAGGGCACCACCAAGGTACCTGAGTCCCTGGCCGATTTCAAGGCGCGGACCATCGACTTTGACGGCATCCTGGACAAGATTTTCAGCGACCGCGGTTTCCTGGAGGAAGTCGGCGGCAGGACCCAGTTCCTCTCCGAACTCTTCGCCCTCTGGGCCGGTTACCACAACTATTCGGATTCCGATTTCCTCGAGGATATCTTCACCCTGGACCAGCAGCTCGCTTTCTGGGAGATCGAGAACTACTCCTGCTACCTCGGCCATGCCGGACAGCGCTACACGCAGATTTCCCTGCTCCAGGACGTGATCGACTATGCCCAGTCCGCCATTGCGGGAGTGGGCCATGTCGGCGACTTCCGTTTCGGCCATGACACCGTCATGAACGCCTTCTACGCCCTGCTGAACATCAACGGCGCCGGATTCGAGCCCGACAAGGTCGAAGACCTGAAGTATTGGTTCCAGAATTACAACACGCCGATGGCGTCGAACATGCAGTTCGTCCTCTACCGCTCCAAGAAGAACCCCGAAATCCTCTTCAAGCTCCTGCACAACGGCATCGAGGCCACCCTGCCGCAACTCAAGCCCGTCGACGGGCCTTACTACCGCTGGGAGGACTTCAAGGCCTGGGCACAGCAGCTGATGGCGGAGCATCCGTTGCTCCCGTCCGCTCCCGCCGCCCCCGCAGGCAACCGCCCGCGGTAGATTAATTCAAGGATACGGGCGTAAGGGTGAACTCGAAGGTGCGTTCCTGGGCCGGGAGCATGTACTCCGGCAGCGGACGTGCGCCCCAGGAGTTGGTGCCGCCGACGCCCATCTGGGCCGCTTCGAAGTGGACGAAGGTCTCGCCGCGACTGCGGTCGTTCTCATAGGCCAGGGCCTTGAGTTCGAGGGAATGCTGGGCGTTGCCGGCCTGGGTGTTGGTCGGGTTCGGACGCGGACGCGGATCAGGCGTCGAGACATCCAGCAGATTCCGGCTGAACGGCAGGGCGGAAGCGGAGAAGGATTCTTTCGTCCTGATTTCCAAGCCGTTCCCTGCCGGGTCCAGCAGCCGCATCCACTTCATGCCGCCATGCGTGCCGGATTCCTGCGTACGCACATATCCGTAGTGGTACTGGTCGCTCACCGCTTGGACATAACGGCCCATCAGCGCGGAGGACTGCCGGTCGGCATAGTTCTCCCACGGGCCCAGACCGAAGAAGTCCAGGGTTGAGTAGCGGCCCGGCATGGCCATTTCCATGCCGAAGCGGAACATCGGCGGCATTTCGGACAAGCCACCGGCGTCCTTCAGGTCCAGCCGGCCACGGACCGACCCGTCCGGACAAACCGTATATTCCACCGAAACGGCTGCACCTTCAACCGGAGCAAATTCCGTCCGGACGACAACGGTGCCGGACCGGTCCTGCACGTCCAGGACTTCGAAGGAACGGACCTTCCACGCCGGATACTGCCAGACGGCACTCCGCTTGTCCATCATGGAACCCAGGTCGTTCTCGATCGGCGCCCGGCCGAAGCAAGGCAGCAGCGGCTCGGCCAGCAGTTCCTCGCCCTTGACCATCCAACGGGAAAGAGTGCCTTTCTGCTTGTCAAAAGTCAGGACAGCCTGTTCCCCGGTCACTTCCACGGTATTCTCCGTTTTGCGGACCGTGAACACACGGCCGGCGGGCATCGCTTCCGAAAGGACATTCTGGCGGGCCTGTGTGGTGCCCAGGCGGAACTGGTCATACGCCACTTCCTCCCCGGCATCCAGCAATCCGTCCGCCTCCTTGAGGAAGTACCGGACCGTCAGGTAAAGGTCGGCTTCCGGCGAAGCGGAAGGATGTTCCAGCGGCAGGCTCAGCACCCGGCTCTCCCCTGCCGGAACTTCCAGGTCATTGACGACGCCGCTCCGGACGGCACGGCCGTCCGCCTCAAGTTTCCACTCCATCCGATACTTGGACAAGTCGATGAAAAAGTTCTCGTTGCGCACCTTCAGCCGGACCGGACCGGCCGCGCTCTCCAGCGTCGTCCAGATGTTCTGGTACTGGTAGCGGACCTCGTAGGCATGCGGATGCAAGGTGCGGTCGGCGGCGATGATGCCGTTGCAGTTGAACGAGCCGTCAGAGGCATCATAGTCATTGAAATCCCCGCCGAAGGCGAAGATGTGGTCGGTCCCGTATTTCTGGGGATCCACCGGCCAGCGGATGGCCTGGTCCACGAAATCCCAGATATAGCCGCCCTGGTAATGCGGTTCCCGGCGGATCAGGTCCCAATACTCCTTATGGTTGCCCATGGAGTTGCCCATCGCATGAGAATACTCGCACTGGATCAGCGGCTTGGAAGGATTGCCGGTCACATATTGCTCCGCCCGGTCTACGGGCAGGTACATCGGACAGTAGATATCGGACTTCCCGTTCAGGCCGGCCTGCTCGTACTGTACCGGGCGGGAAGGGTCACAGGCCTTGATCCAGTCATAACTCTCCTCGAAGTTCGGGCCGTAACCGGCCTCGTTGCCCAGGCTCCAGACCACCACGCAGGGGTGGTTGAAATCCCGCTTGACCATCCGGCTGTCACGCGCGAGATGCGCGGCCTTGTAATCGTCGCGCCGGGCCAGCGTCGCCGGGCCATATCCCATGCCATGAGACTCGACGTTTCCTTCATCGGTCACATACAGTCCATATTCGTCGCAGAGGGCATACCAACGCGGGTCATTCGGATAGTGGGAAGTACGTACAGCGTTGATGTTCAGTTGCTTCATGATCCTGATATCCTGGATCATCTCCGCCTCCGACACGACATAGCCGCCCGTCGGACTGAGTTCATGGCGGTCGGTTCCCTTGATCAGGACAGGCTTTCCGTTAACCAGGAAAAAACCGTCACGGACCTCGACGCTGCGGAAGCCGAACCGGAGTCCGGCCGATTCGATGACCTTGCGCCGGCTGTCCAGCAGCGCGACCCGCAGGTCATACAGGTTCGGATCCTCGGCGCTCCACAGCCGCGGCGAAGCGACCTGCACGGTGCCGCGCAGGACGACATTGCCGTTCTCCGAACGCTCCTGCATCCGGGTGACGGGCATCTGCCCCGCGGCGACTTCCTCTCCGGTGACAGGATCAACAATTTGATAATCGACACCGAAAGTGCCCGGAGTCACTTCCGCCATGAGCGAGACGTTGCCGTCCATGTCCGCCGTGACATGGATATCCTCCAGCCGTTTCTGTTCCCGCGTATAGACATACACCCCGCGGGCGATCCCGGTGAAACGCCAGAAATCCTGGTCCTCCAGGTAGGTGCCGTCACACCAGCGCATCACCTCGAGGGCGATGGTGTTCTCTCCGGCCCGGACATATTTCGTGATGTCGAACCGCGCCTCCAGCTTGCTGTCCTCGCTGTAGCCGACTTCACGGCCGTTGACCCACACCCGGACGTTCGACGTCGCCGAGCCGATGCACAGGCAGACCTGCCGGCCGGTCCATCCGGCTGGGACTGTGAACGTCCTGCGGTACTGGCCGACATAGTTGTTTTCCGTCGGCACGTTCGGCGGATCGTTGCGGAAATGCCCGCGCCAGGCATACCCGATGTTGACATACAGCGGATCGCCGTAGCCGTTCAGTTCGAACATGCCCGGCACGGGGATGGTCCCCCAGGCGCTGTCGTCGAAGCCGACGGCCTCGAATCCTGTCACCCGCTGCGAGACGTCGGGAGCGAGACGGAACTGCCATGTCCCGTCAAGACTCACAGTCTGCTGCTGATCGGTGACATAGGTCGCCGCCATCGGAAGGCGGTTCTTTTCAAATACCTGCGGGTCCTGCCAGTCTTGCAGGACGGGGGCGGCAAGCGCCAGGAGAAGGGTCAGGAGTTGCATCATATGATTTCTATGTCGGTCATCGGTATCCAGCCTTGACGGCCGTCGGAGAGTTCGATGTTGCACCAGTCTCCCACACTGTCGAGAATCCGGACCTTCGTCCCCTCATGCAGGACGAACAGGTCCTTGGCGGCCGTCCCTCCGGACGGGGAACTCTTGACCGAGGAAACCGGACGCATCACGATCGCGCCGTCGGCCCGGAAGTAATCCCGGCACTGCGAGCGGGCGAAGCCCAGGCAGCCCAGGAAGAGCAGGAAAGCCGCAATGGCTCCGAAGAATCCGGCCCGGCGGGCACCGGAAGAGCGGCCCAGCAGGAAGAGCAGGAGCAGCGCCAGCGCACCGGCGAGCAACAGCAGGGACAGGACAGCCCAGGCATTGGAACCCAGGGCATAGCAGACCTTGCGGGTCCACGCCTTGATAAACAGTTCCGGGATCTCGTCGATCTTGTCCTGGATGAGTCCGTTGGCGAATTCCAGGTTGAACCGGGCATCGTCGAAGGAAGGATCCAGTTTCAACGCCCGTTCATAATTGAGGATGGCCTTCGGGGTCTCGCCGGCCTTGAAGGCGGCGTTGCCGAGGTTGTAATAGACCGTGGCGGACTCGACGCCGGAGGCGATCAGTTCGTCATAGGCCTGGATGGCATCGGCCCAGCGGCCGTCCTGGTAGGCGGCGGTGCCGGCGTTCCACAGGGAATCTGCGACGGCGTCGGCGGCGCGGAGGCCGGTGGCGGGAATCAGGAGCAGCAGGAGGGCCAGGACGGCCGGTCCTGCGGCGGAAGGCTTGCGTTTCATGCTGGAATCGATGGAAGAGATGACCTCCACCGCTTCGGAATAATGCGTATCCATGCCACCGGTCTCTGCGGAAGGGGCATACCGGGCATACTCGCAGGCATCCAGCAGGTCTGCGAACCGGCCTGTCAGGGCGTCGGAAACACCGGCGGCCTGGAGCCGTTCCGTGATATTGTCCCGGCTGAGGTCTTCGACCTGCATGCCCAGTTTGTCGGAAACAAAGCCCAGCAGGGCGCGGTGCAGTTCCTCGTAGAA